>DASXTS010000240.1:0-14142 GCA_036505275.1 Pseudonocardiaceae bacterium | reverse complement strand
GCAGGAGCACGCCGACCCCGAGCACCGCGCGTGCCGGCGGCATGGTCCGCAGCGTGTCCACCATCCGCTTGCCACCGCCGTTAGACCTGCCGTTTGACCTGCCGTTTGACCTGCCGTTTGACCTGCCGTTTGATCTGTCGTTGGGTTTGGCAGCCGGATTGGCAGACGGATTGGCAGGAGGATTGGCCGGCGGCTTGGCAGTCGGCTTGACAGGCGTTTTGACTGGGCCACCGGCGCCGGGATCCGCCTCGACGGTGCGGTGCCGGCCGCGCGGGCCGACCACCCGCTTGAGCTCGCCGAGCAGCAGGCCCAGGCCGGCCCCCATGAAGAGGCCGGACGTGCCGACCATCAGCGGCACCATGGCTCGCGGCGCAACCTCTGGCGGCAGCACCAGCGAGATGCGGTGGCCGGCCAGCCAGCCGAGCATGGCCATCGCGAACGCCAGCGCGCAGGTGATGATCAGCACGGTGTCACTCGAGTACACCGCGGTTTCCGTGGCGAATGTCTCGTCCTCGTCGACGGTCACGGCCGGCAGCCTACGGCGCCGATCACCACAACAGAACCGGTTCGGGTGAACACGGCGATCACCCGTACGGTGTCGTGACGTTCTCGCAGGGTCATCGAGTCAACCGTTTGCCGCACACCCCGCTATACCGCGTGCTACCTCCGTTGTAATCCCGCAAGCAGGTCGGCGGGCCGCAGCCGAACGGCGAGCGGCCGCTCGGTGACGAATTCGTCATCACCGACCGCCCAGCCGACCTGCCGGTACTCCCCGTCGTCGGCAAGCTCGAGCGCGGTGATGGATGGGGCGCGCGGCGCGGGGTCCAGCAGCCAGAACGACGGGACGCCGAGCCCTCCGAACGCCGCCCGCTTGAGGTTGAGGTCGATCAGCCGGATACTTCGCGACAGCACCTCGACGGCGAGCACCGGCGCCACCGGCAGGTCGGTGAGAGTCAGGTCGTCGTACCTGGCGACGAGCAGGTCGGGCTGCAGTTCGGTGTACTTGTTCGGACCCACCGCGAACGGCGCCATCAGCACCCGCAGGTCGGGCGGGCACAACTGCCGCAGCAGGACGTACAACGCACCGGCCATCTCCTGGTGCGGCCAGCCGGGAGCCGGTGTGACGACCAGCACCCCGTCCACCAGCTCGTATCGGCGTCCATCAGCGGGCATCCCCTCGAGGTCGTGGACCGTGAGAGGGCTGGACGCGCTTGCAACCATGACCGTCATGGTCCCGTTTCCGTGATGGGACCAACTCTGCTCGGGGGGACCGACAGTGTGCGCGCGAGCGCCGGGTACCCCGTCTACTTCTTGGCGGACTTGGACTTGTCGCCGGACTCGTCGGTGGACAGCGCGGCGACGAAGGCCTCCTGTGGCACCTCGACCCGGCCGATCGTCTTCATCCGCTTCTTGCCTTCCTTCTGCTTCTCCAGCAGCTTGCGCTTGCGGGTGATGTCGCCGCCGTAGCACTTGGCGAGGACGTCCTTGCGCAGCGCGCGGATGGTCTCGCGGGCGATCACCCGGGAGCCGATGGCGGCCTGGATCGGCACCTCGAACTGCTGGCGCGGGATGAGCTCACGCAGCTTGGACGCCATCCGGGTGCCGTAGGCATACGCCGAGTCGCGGTGCACGATCGAGGAGAACGCGTCCACCGGCTCGCCCTGCAGCAGGATGTCGACCTTCACCAGGTTCGCCGGCTGGCTGCCGGCCGGCTCGTAGTCCAGCGATGCGTAGCCGCGGGTGCGGGACTTCAGGGCGTCGAAGAAGTCGAAGATGATCTCCGCGAGCGGCATCTTGTAGCGCAGCTCGACGCGGGTCTCCGACAGGTAGTCCATGCCGCCCAGCGCGCCGCGCCGGCCCTGGCACAGCTCCATGATCGGCCCGAGGTACTCGGCCGGGGTGATGATCGTGCAGGCGACCACCGGCTCGTGCACCTCGGCGATCTTGCCGCCGTCCGGCCAGTCCGACGGGTTGGTGACGATCAGCTCGGTGCCGTCCTCCAGCACGACGCGGTAGACGACGTTGGGCGCGGTCGAGATGAGGTCGAGGTCGGACTCGCGCTCGAGGCGCTCGCGGACGATCTCCATGTGCAGCAGGCCGAGGAAGCCGCAGCGGAAGCCGAAGCCGAGCGCGGCGGAGGTCTCCGGTTCGTAGGTCAGCGCGGCGTCGTTGAGCCGCAGCTTGTCCAGCGCTTCGCGCAGCTCGGGGTAGTCGGAGCCGTCAACCGGGTATAGGCCGGCGTACACCATGGGCTTGGGGTCCCGGTAGCCGCCGAGCGCCGTCGTGGCGCCGTGCCGCTCGGAGGTGACGGTGTCCCCGACGCGCGACTGGCGGACGTCCTTCACGCCGGTGATGAGGTAGCCGACCTCGCCGACGCCGAGCCCGGCGGAGGGCTTGGGCTCCGGCGAGATGATGCCGATCTCCAGCAGCTCGTGGGTGGCGTTGGTGGACATCATCCGGATCCGCTCGCGCGGCGAGAGCTTGCCGTCGATCACCCGGATGTAACTGATGACGCCGCGGTACGTGTCGTACACCGAGTCGAAGATCATCGCCCGGGCCGGCGCGTCGCCGTTGCCGGTGGGGGGTGGCACGGCGTGCACCACCCTGTCCAGCAACGCCGCCACGCCGTCGCCGGTCTTGGCCGACAGCCGCAGCACGTCACCCGGCTGGCAGCCGATGATGTGCGCCAGCTCGGCCGCATACCGGTCGGGGTCGGCGGCCGGCAGGTCGATCTTGTTCAGCGCCGGGATGACCACCAGGTCGTTCTCCAGCGCCATGTACAGGTTGGCCAGCGTCTGCGCCTCGATGCCCTGCGCGGCGTCCACCAGCAGCACCGCGCCTTCGCACGCGGCAAGCGAGCGGGACACCTCGTAGGAGAAGTCCACGTGGCCCGGCGTGTCGATCATGTGCAGCACGTGGTCGACGCCGTCCATCGTCCACGGCAGCCGCACGTTCTGCGCCTTTATCGTGATGCCGCGCTCGCGCTCGATATCCATCCGGTCCAGGTACTGCGCGCGCATGCTCCGCTCGTCCACCACGCCGGTGAGCTGCAGCATCCGGTCGGCCAGGGTGGACTTGCCGTGGTCGATGTGCGCGATGATGCAGAAGTTCCTGATCAGCTGCGGCGGGGTGAACGTGATGTCGGCGAAGGTGGCCACTCGCGGCTTCCTGTCGAACGGGCGGGACTCGTCCATGGTCGCACGCGAACCGGGGCGGCCCGACGGGAACTGGCGCCGCGCCCCTTCCCGGTGCGGGTCGTTCCGACGTCATTGCTGGGCACGCTCGCACGGTGATGTGACACAGTCGTCGGGTGTCCGATCCCGGGGTGGACGGCCGGACCGCTCGCGAGCTGGCCGGCTCGCTGCGCGCGGTGCTGCGGGCCGCCGAACACCAGCTGATCGACGAGGACGCGCCGCTGCTGCGCATGATCACCGACCACATCGGCTGCCCGGTCGGCGAGATCCCGAACGTCGCGGCGCAGTGGCCGAGCTGGGAGCACGCCAACCTGCAGCGCGGCGTCGAGGCGTACCTGGCCGAGCACTCGCCGGAGGCGACTTGGTTCGGTGTCAGCGGGATGGGCCGCGGGCACCAGGACCTGATCGACATGCTGGCCATGGCGGCAACTGGCATGTACCAGCTCGGCGCGGTGGACTACGCCAGCGTCGCGGTGGGCCCGCGGCACAGCATCGACGCCGTGCAGTTCGGGCTGGTGCGTACGGCCGCGCCGGACGGCACGCCGGTGGTGATCGGGATGCGCGGCGCGCCACCGCACCACGAGCCGGTGTGCGGTCTGCAGGTGCTGGCGCGCGACCGGGCCACCGGATCCGCGGTCCGGGAGCGGGTCGAGGAGCTGATACGCGAGCACGACGTGTTCCGCGGCCAGGTGCTCACGTTCGGCTTCAGCGAGCAACGCGGCAACCAGCTCGTGCGGTTCCAGGCGCGGCCGGCGCTGGCCGCCGAGGAGGTGGTGCTGCCGCCCGGGGTGTTGGACGCGATCGAGCGGCACGTGGTGCTCGCAGCCGACCGGTCCGCACGGCTGCGCGCCGCCGGGCAGCACGTCAAGCGCGGGCTGCTGCTGCACGGCGCGCCGGGAACCGGCAAGACCCACACCGTCCGCTACCTGATGAGCCGGCTGACCGCCAGCACGATCGTCGTGATGTCCGGTCCGTCGCTGATGATGATCGCCGAGGCGACCGCGCTGGCCCGCCGGCTGCAGCCCTCGGTGGTTGTTGTCGAGGACGTCGACCTGATCGCGCAGGACCGCTCCTTCGCGCCGACCGGTCACCCGCTGCTGTTTCAGCTGCTCAACGAGATGGACGGCATCGGGGCCGACGTGGACGTCACATTCGTGCTCACCACCAACCGGGTCGAGGTGCTCGAGCACGCGCTGGCCGACCGCCCCGGCCGGATCGACCTTGCCGTCGAGATCCCCCGCCCGGATGCGACCGCCCGCGAACGTCTGCTCCGGCTCTACGCCCGCAAAGTGCCGCTGGACCTGCCCGATCCGGCCGGGCTGCTGGCGGCGACCGAGGGGGTCACGGCCTCGTTCATCCGCGAGCTAGTGCGCCGGGCGGTGCTGCGCGCCATCGACGCCGGCGGCGACCTGCGTGTGGACGAGCCGACGCTGCGCGCCGCGCTCGATGAGCTGCTCGACCAGCGGCACGCGCTGACCCGCAGCATCCTCGGCGGTCCCTCATCCGGTCGGCCGGCTGAGGAGGCGCCGGGTGAGCCGCCGGGTGAGCCGGCGCGTGAGCCGCGGTCACGGCTCTTCCCGGGCTCGATCGGCCGTCCGGTCACACCTGGGCCGCAGCCAGGGATGTTCCCGGGGCCGGGCGCCTGATCGGAGAGTGCGTCGCGGCCTGCGACTGCGCCCTGTCCGGGTGCCCGGCCCCCCGTTCGAGCCGGTTGGAGCCGCCCGGCATCACCACGCCGGCCTCCCGCGCGGCGCGCAGCTCCGCCGCCGGCCGGCGAAACCCGGCCAGCGTGCGGCCGGGCATCAGGTTCTCCTGGAGGCGAGCATCATCAGAACTTCAACACCACCTGCAGGGTCTGCTCGGGTGTCTCGTCCAGCAGCCGGAACGCGGATGCGGTTGTGGTGGAACTCCTCGCCCAGCGCCAGACCGACGCCGTCGCGCTGAAAGAAGCCGCTGGCCAGCCGTACCTGGTCTGCCTGCAGTGCCGGCTCGTCCTCGTCGATGGAGGGTGATCATCCGCGGTGCGGAGAAGCGGACGCTGTGCGGCACGGCGCACAACCTGGAGGTTTCGGCCGGAAATCACTTGACGCGCGCGCACCGCAACTTGCAATCACGAACTGTCACCATTTCGTGTTATATGGTGCGGCGTGTGATTCGGGCTGACGACGTCGAGGTGTCCAGCCAGGTTCCGGTGCAGCGCACCGGCGGCCGCACCAATGTGCCGCGGCCCGCGGTCAGCCGCCGCCGAGAGCTCGGCGACACCAGCGCCCGTTCGCTGCTCATGACCGTGCTCGGCGAGTTCGTGCTGCTCCGCGACCGCCCGGTCTGGACGTCCACGCTCGTCGAGGTCCTCGCCAAGTTCGACGTCGAGGAAAAGTCCGCCCGGCAGGCTCTCGCCAGGACCGCTGCCGAGGGCTGGCTGACCGCCGACCGTCAGGGTCGCCGGGTGCGCTGGGCCCTGACCCCGCCCGGCCGGCGGCTGCTCACCGAGGGCGCCGAGCGGATCTACTCCTTCGGCCAGCAGCCGCGCGCCTGGGACCATCGCTGGCTGGTGCTGATCGCCTCGGTCCCCGAGGCCAAGCGCGAGCTGCGGCACCGGCTGCGCACCCGGCTCAGCTGGGCCGGCTTCGGCTCCCCCTCCCCAGGCGTGTGGGTCAGCCCGGACACCACCGGCGACCAGGAGGCCGAGGTCATCCTCACCGAGCTCGGGCTGGCCGGCGGCGCTATGTCGTTCGTCGCGCAGTACGGCGCGATCGGCCGCCAGGAGTCGATCGCACGGCAGGCCTGGGACCTCGACGCCCTCGCGCTGCGCTACGAGAACTTCATCGACGACTTCACCGGTGCGCATCCGGCGCCGGGCGACGCGACGCTGGTCGCGCAGACTCGGCTTGTGCACGAGTGGCGCCGGTTCCCGTTCCTCGACCCGCAGTTGCCGGCTGAGCTGCTGCCCGCCCGGTGGAGTGGCATCCAGGCCGCCAAGCTGTTTCATCGCAAGCACACGCAGTGGCGGCCGGAGGCGCAGGGCCATTGGGATCTTCTCGTTGGTTCTGTTTGAAAGACGGCTTTGACGAGAGAGTTGTCGGGAGACTCGGGCAGAACCCAGCGCCAGCCGGGCGTCGTCATGCTTGCTCAGTGGCGAGCTCGACGCAGCGCGCCCGTGCATGTCCAGCACGGACGCGACTGGAGTTTCCCTGGTCACACGGGATCTCGGTCAGATCACCGGCCCAGTGCACGCCCAGCGCATAGCGAGCAGCTATACGGCGGGTCGCCTGCTGTAGCCGGGGAAGTTGCCGGGTAGCCGCTCATCCTCTGGGCCAAGGGTGACGGCGTGCACCAGGTGCTCGCCGCCGACGAAGGCGCCCTTCCAGGAGCCGCCGTTGCCGCCGAACGGCTCGTCGCGGTCGCCGCGCGAGCGAGGCTTGTTGATGCCGACCTTGAAGGCCTGCACGTACTCGGCGAGCTGATTAGCAAGGTCGGTGTCGTCACAGGCGATGGAGGCCACCAGCGCGCCGTTGGAGGCGTTCATCTGGGCCAGCAGCTCGGGCTCGGTGTCGACCACGACGATGGTGTCCACCGGGCCGAACGGCTCCTCGTGCATCAGCCGGCTGGCGCCCGCCGGGGCCAGCAGCGCGGTGGGGGCGACGTAGGCGCTGGTGTCCTGGCCGGCGATGAACCGTCCGTGGGCCAGCGACCCGCGGTACAGCGGCACCGCGCCATGGTGCAGCGCCTCGTGCACCTTGTCCCGCAGCTCCTTGGCCTTGGCCGAGGTGACCAGCGGCCCGAAGTCCAGCACCGGCAGCTCGGTCTCGCCAGCCTCGGCGTCCACGGCCAGCGGGTGGCCGAAGCGCACGGAGCTGACCACCGGCAGGTAGGTGGCGAGGAAGGCGTCGACCAGGTCGCGCTGCACGACAAAGCGCGGGTAGGCGGTGCAGCGCTGCTTGGCGTACTCGTAGCCCTTGCGCAGGTGCGCGGCGAGGCCGTCCCAGTCGGAGAAGTTCCAGATGCCCCAGCAGTTGAGGCCCTCTTGCTCGAGCATGTGCCGCTTGCCGGTGTCCACGAGCTGAGCGGCCACCTTGCCGCCGTTGGAGCGGCCGCCGACGAAGGCCAGCGCGCCGATCTCCGCGGACCGCACGAGCGCGCCGGAGAGCTCCGAGCCGTCGCCGGAGAGCAGCGTCACCGGCAGCCCCACGTCGTTCATCAGGGCGTGCGCCACGGTGAGGCAGGCCGCGCCGCCCTGGGTCGGGGTCTTGGTGACCACCGCGTTGCCGGCGAGCAGCTGCACGAGTTCGGCATGCACCAGCACGCTCATCGGGTAGTTCCAGCTCGCGATGTTGCTCACCGGGCCGGCCAGCGGGCTGCGCTGGAACGGGCGGCCATCGGCGTCGCGGGCCAGCATGTCGTCGATCTGCTCGAGGTACCAGCGCACGCCGTCCAGCGCTCGGTCGACGTCGGCGCAGGCCAGCTTCCAGGGCTTGCCGATCTCCCAGCAGAGCAACAGTGCGAGGTCGTCGCGCACCGCGGTCATCGCGTCAATGGCGGCGCGTACCGCGGCCTTTCGGTCGGCCAGCGGCACCGACGACCAACTGGTGTGCTGCTCCGCGGCGGATGCGACGGCCCTGCTCGCGGTGGCGCCGTCCAGCTTGGGCAGGTAGCCGATGGTGGTCTGGTCGACGGCTGTGGTCAGCGGCGACGGATCACCGGAGTCCTGCCAACGCCCTTCGTGCAGGTTGCGCAGCCGGTTGCCGTCGAACCCACCGGGCGCGATCTTGCTGACGCGCTCCAGCACGCTCGACCACGTTGCGTACTCGGGGACTCTGAGGCTCATTCGTGTGCTCCTTGCGACCCGGTCCCCCTTACGTTGGATCGTCCCACACGCGGTGGCCTTGGAACGGCCGAATATGACGCGTACCAGACAGTCCTGGCCCGATGGGCCCGATGGGCCCGATGGGCCCGATGGGATAGTCACCTGCTGCCTGGTCGGCCAGGGTGGGATCCACGCCCTGACCAGGTCCTCGACGATTGGGCCGTCCACCGTTCCGACGTAGCGGCCCTCCCAGCGCAGGCTCACGCCGGCGGGGCGGCAGAATGCCGGTCATGAGCGAGCTCATCGTGGTCACCGGCGCCGCCGGGGCCCTCGGCCGGGCCATCCTCGAGGAGTTCGTGGGCTCCGGCGCCACGGTCGTCGCGCTGGACCAGGCCGGCGACCGGCTGTCCTCGCTGACGGGCAGGGCCGGCGTGTATCCGCTGCAGGTGGACCTCACCGACGTCGTCGACGTGATCAGGGCCTGGGAGCAGATCGACACGCTCGGCACGCCGACCGCGCTGATCTGCGTGGCCGGCGCGTTCGCCGGCGGCAGCATCGACGACACCGACCCGGCAACGTTGGACGCCATGTTGAGCATCAACCTGGCGAGCATGCTGTGGTCGTGCCAGGCCGCGACGGCCCGGATGCGCAAGTCCGGCGGCGGCTCGATCGTCACGATCGGCTCGCGCACCGGGGTGTCCGGCAGCGGCCCGGTGGCCTACGCCGCCGCCAAGGCCGCTGTGATCAGGGCCACCGAGGTACTCGCAGACGAGCTGCGCCCGGACCGGATCAGGGTCAACTGCGTGCTGCCCTCGGTGATCGACACCCCGGCCAACCGCACCTGGATGTCAGCCGACCTGGTGGCGCGCGCCGTCTCCCCTGCCGCGATCGCCCGCATCGTGGCGTTCCTCTGCTCGGCCGACGCCGCGCCCATCAGCGGCGCGGCACTGCCGGCGTACGGGGACGCCTGAGTGCCGGCTGCGGCGACCGGTGGGTGACACCCGTAGGGTGCCCATCATGTGGCCAGGTAACGCGTATCCCCTCGGCGCCAGCTACGACGGCGCCGGCACCAACTTCGCCCTGTTCTCCGAGGTCGCCGAGCGCATCGAGCTGTGCCTGCTGGACGCCGAGGGCAAGGAGACGCGGTTCACGCTGCCCGAGCGGGACGGGTTCGTCTGGCACGGCTACCTGCCGATGGTGGTGCCTGGGCAGCGGTACGGGTACCGGGTGTATGGGCCCTACCAGCCTGAGCGTGGGCTGCGCTGCAACCCGGCGAAGCTGCTGATCGACCCGTACGCCAAGGCCGTTGACGGCGGCCTGGACTGGGCGGAGCCGGTGTTCGGGTACCGGTTCGCCGCCCCCGACCAGCGCAACGACGACGACTCCGCGTCACACCTGCCGACCTCGGTCGTGATCAACCCGTACTTCGACTGGTCGGAGGACCGCTCGCCGCGAACGCCCTACAACGAGTCGGTGATCTACGAGGCGCACGCCCGCGGCCTCACCATCAACCACCCGGACATCCCCGAGGGACTGCGCGGCACCTACGCCGGCCTGGCGCACCCGGTCATGATCGAGCACCTGAACCGGATCGGTGTCACCGCGGTGGAGCTCATGCCGGTGCACCAGTTCGTTCCGGAGCACGGCCTCGTGCAGCGTGGGCTGACCAACTACTGGGGATACAACACGATCGCGTTCTTCGCCCCGCACAACCGCTACGCGGCCACCCCCGACCCGGTCGCCGAGTTCAAGGCGATGGTGCGCGCGCTGCATACCGCCGGCATCGAGGTGATCCTCGACGTGGTCTACAACCACACCGCGGAGGGCAACCACCTCGGCCCCACGCTGTCCCTGCGCGGCATCGACAACCCGTCGTACTACCGGCTCGTGGACAGCGACCCGCGGTACTACATGGACTACACCGGCACCGGCAACTCGCTCAACGTGCGCGCCCCGCACACCCTGCAGTTGATCATGGACTCGCTGCGCTACTGGGTGACCGAGATGCGGGTGGACGGCTTCCGGTTCGACCTGGCGGCGACGCTGGCCCGCGAGTTCTACGACGTCGACCGGCTGTCCTCGTTCTTCGACCTCGTGCAGCAGGACCCCACCGTGAGCCAGGTCAAGCTGATCGCCGAGCCGTGGGACGTCGGCCCCGGTGGCTACCAGGTCGGCAACTTCCCGCCGCTGTGGACCGAGTGGAACGGCAAGTACCGCGACACGGTCCGCGACTTCTGGCGCGGCCAGCCGGGCACGCTCGGCGAGTTCGCCTCGCGGTTGACCGGCTCGTCCGACCTGTACCAGGACGACGGCCGCCGACCGTATGCGTCGATCAACTTCGTGACCGCGCACGACGGGTTCACGCTGACCGACCTGGTCTCCTACAACAACAAACACAACGAGGCAAACGGCGAGGACAACCGGGACGGCGCCGACGACAACCGCTCATGGAACTGCGGCGTCGAGGGCCCGACCGACGACGCCGGCGTGCTGGCCCTGCGTGACCGCCAGCGGCGGAACCTGCTGGCCACCCTGTTCTGCTCGCAGGGCGTGCCGATGCTGCTGCACGGCGACGAGATCGGCCGCACCCAGGGCGGCAACAACAACGGGTACTGCCAGGACAACGACATCTCCTGGGTGGACTGGTCGATGCTGCGCAAGAACGATGAGCTCGCCTCGTTCGTCGGCGGGCTGGCGAAGCTGCGGCGCGAGCACCCGGTGTTCCGCCGCCGCCGGTTCTTCGCCGGGCTACCCATTCGCTCCGGTGACCAGCTGCGCGACATCGCCTGGTTCCGGCAGGACGCCGCCGAGATGACCTCGCAGGACTGGGGCTCCGGCTTCGGCCGCTACGTCACCGTGTTCCTCAACGGCGAGGCGATCGATGACCTCGACCGGCGCGGCACGCGGGTCACCGATGCCTCCTTCCTGCTCTGCTTCAACGCCCACGACGGCGACCTGCAGGTCCGCCTGCCGGGCGCGTCCTACGGCGCGGCGTGGGCCGTCGTGGTCGACACCGTGACCGGTGAGGCGTACGCCACCGTCCCCGCCGGCGCCCGCGTGGTGCACGCCGACGAGACCATCACCGTGCCGGCCCGCTCCCTGCTCGTCCTACAACGCACCGAGTGAGGCCTCTCTTTTGGGCGACGATGTGACATCGTGGCGCCTCTACTGGGGAAATTCCACATCCTCGCGGGGCGGGTAGCGCTGCGGCTGCCAGTCGGCCCGGCGTAGCTCGTACTCCACCTCGCCGTGCTCGCTGCCCTCGATGGGGTCGTCCCAGTCCGGGTAGAAGGTCCGGACGTGGCGCAGGCCGGCCTTCTCCATGACCCGTCGCGAGGCGACGTTGACCGCCATGGTCTGGGCGAACATCCGCCGCACGCCGAGCTCGGTGAAGGCCTTGCGGATCAGGGCTCGTGATCCGGCCGTGGCGTAGCCCCTGCCCCAGGCCGACGCCCGCAGCCGGTAGCCGAGCTCGACCTCCTCGCCGCTGCCGCCCGCCGGCCGGTCCAGCGCGAACCAGCCGAGGAAATCGCCGGTGGCCTTCTCGATCGCCGCCCACCGGCCGCTGTCCGGCCGCAGCAGCCTGGGCAGCACCTCGTTCTCGATCACTGAGCGCGGCGTCGGCTTGCCGCCGGTGAGGTAGCGCATGACCTTGGGGTCGCTGTCCAGGCCGACCAGGTTGTCGAGATCCGACTCGGCGAACCGGCGCGACAGCAGCATGAATCAACCTCGTGAGGAGAAATGAGTGCCAGAACACCGTTACGTACTCACGAGTCTTCCGCCACGATGGCGGGGTGGCCCCGCCTACCTCGACCTACCGGGTCCAGCTGGGGTCTGATCTGACGTTTGCCGACGCCGCCGAGCTGGCCGGCTACCTCGCCGATCTCGGCGTCGGGGCGCTCTACGCCTCGCCCATGCTGGCGGCCGCGCCGGGCTCCACCCACGGTTACGACGTGGTCGACGCGAGCAGGGTGTCCGACGTGCTCGGCGGCGAGGACGCCAGGACGGCGATGGTCAACCGGCTGCGCGAGCTCGGCATGGGCCTGGTGGTCGACGTGGTGCCCAACCACATGGGCGTGCAGGTGCCGCGGGCCAACCCCTGGTGGTGGGACGTGCTGCGGTTGGGCCGCGGCTCGCGCTACGCCGGACACTTCGACATCGACTGGGCCGCCGGGCCGATCCTGCTGCCGGTGCTGGCCGACGGGCCGGAGTCATTGGTGGTCGATGGCGACGTGCTGCGGTACGGCGATCTGGCGTTCCCGGTGGCGCCGGGCACCGGGCACGGCTCATCGGACGAGGTGCACCAGCGGCAGCATTACCGGCTGGTGCACTGGCGCCGCGGCCCAGCCGAGCTGACCTACCGGCGGTTCTTCGACGTGAACGGGCTGGCCGCCGTGCGGGTGGAGGACCCGGCCGTATTCGACGCCACGCACGAGGAGCTGCTGCGCTGGGTGAAAGCCGGCGAGGTCACCGGGCTGCGCATCGACCACCCCGACGGGGTGAGCCGCCCGGGCGAATACCTGCGCCGGCTACGTGCCGCCGCGCCGGAGGCGTGGATCGTGGTGGAGAAGATCCTCGGCGTGGGCGAGTCGCTGCCGGCGTCCTGGCCGGTGGACGGCGCGACCGGGTACGAGGCGCTGCGCGAGGTGTGCGGCGCGTTCGTCGACCCGGCCGGCGCGGCGCCGTTGACCGCGCTCTACGCCGAGATGGCCGAGGTGCCGCACGCGGCGGCCAGCGACGTCGGCGTGGTTGAGATGGCGTGTAAGCGGCTGGTGGCCGGCGGCACGCTTCGCGCCGAGGTGCGGCGCATCGCCCGGCTGGTGCCCGGCGTCACCGGCGAGCGCGCCGAGTCGGCGGTGGCCGAGCTGCTCTGCTCGTTCGCGGTGTACCGCTCGTACCTGCCGGAGGGTCGGGCGGTCGCCGAGCGGGCCTTCGCCACGGCTCGGCAGTCCCGGCCCGACCTTGGCACCGTGCTGGACACCATGGCGCAGCAGATGCTGGGCGACCCGAACGGCGAACTCGCGGTGCGCGTGCAGCAGACCTCGGGCACGGTCATGGCCAAGGGCGTCGAGGACACCGCGTTCTACCGGTACAACCGCTTCATCGCGCTGAACGAGGTCGGCGGCTCGCCCGACCGGTTCGGTGTTGCTCTCGACGAGTTCCACGCCGCGATGGCGGCCCGCGACGCCGGCTGGCCGGCCACCATGACCACGCTGTCCACCCACGACACCAAGCGGTCCGAGGACGTGCGGGCCAGGTTGGCCGCGGTGAGCGAGGTGGCGCCGCAGTTCGCCGCGCGGATGCGGCACTGGTCCCGCCGTCGCGGCCTGCCCGAGCCCACGCTCGACCTGCTGGCCTGGCAGACGCTGGTCGGCGCATGGCCCATCGAGACCGCGCGGATGCGCGACTACCTGCGCAAGGCCAGCAAGGAGGCCAAGGTCCGCACCACCTGGGTCGACCCGGACGCGGCCTTCGACCACGCCGTCGAGTCCTGGCCCTCGGCGGTGGCCACCGACCAGGCCCTCACCGCAGACATCGGCAAGTTCGTGCTCGCCGTGCAGTCCGCCGGCTGGTCCAACTCGCTCGGCCAGAAGCTCCTGCAGCTCGCCGGCCCGGGTGTGCCCGACGTCTACCAGGGCACCGAGCTGTGGGACAACTCGCTGGTCGATCCGGACAACCGCCGCCCGGTCGACTTCGCGCGGCGCCGTGCGCTGTTGGCGCAGCTCGATGACGGCTGGCTACCACCGGTCGACGAATCCGGCGCCGCCAAGCTCCTCGTGGTGGCCAGGGTCCTGCGGCTGCGGCGCTCCCGGCCGTCACTGTTCCGCGGCTACCGCCCGCTGCGCGCCGAGGGCCCGGCCGCGGCACACGCCGTCGCCTTCGCCCGCGGCCCGCGCTCGGACCTCGTCGCGGTCGCCACCCGGCTGCCCATCGGCCTCACCACCGCCGGCGGCTGGCGCGACACGGTTCTGCCGCTGCCCGGCGGCTGTTCGGACGCCGACACCTGGACCGACGTCCTCACTGGCACCCCCATCGCCGGCTCGATGCCCCTCCTGGGCGACCTGCTCGCCCGCTACCCCGTCACGCTGCTGCTGCGCAGCCCGTGAGTGGCAAATGGTGCTGGGACACCATTTGCCACTCACG
>DASXTS010000239.1:0-18093 GCA_036505275.1 Pseudonocardiaceae bacterium | reverse complement strand
CGCAGGCAGCCCGCGGCCCACCTGGCGAAGGATCTCGGTGACCAGCGACAGGTGCTCATTCGCCCGAACCGCACCGTCGGTAGCGAGGCAGGAGGGATCGGACGCCCGCATGATCATGCGCATGGACCTTCGCCCTCCTTTCGGAGAGATGGCTGAAGCTGGGTTTTGCTCCACTTAACACGCGCGGCAGAAGGGATACCAGTCGAAGATCACTCGCATTGGTGATAACTGTCCGTACCAGCGTCCTCGGCGAAATCGCTCGAAGAGTCGGATGACTCTTAGCCGTCCGGGGCCGCCCACGAATATGTCCGCCTCGGTTGCCTACGCTCCGTGGACGAGCAGCCGGCCGGCGCCCGACCACCAGGCTGACGATCAGGTACGTTCACTGAACGGTGCCGCTCGCCCGGTCGGGCGAATTTCGCGCGGCCAGCGCCGGCGACTGGCCCCTGGGAGACGTCGGCGTGGTGACGCTCGGACGCGCCGTGCCCACGGTCGTCAGCTCGTGAGACGGCTCCGGCGATCTTGGCCGCGCGGTGTCAGAGTACGGAGAAGCCTGCCGGTAGACCCGGCCGGCCGGTGGCGGCGAGCAGCAGCTGCCCGGCGAGGCCGTCGGCGACGGCGAGATCGGCGACGATCTGCAGTGCCTGCGCCGCGGCCGTGGCGGGAACCTGCGGTGGCACCCCGAGCGCACTGGCGAGGTCGGCGGTGTGCACGGTCAGCTCGAAGGTGCGCGTCGGCAGGTAGTCCGCAAGCCGCATGCCGCCGGCGATGGTGGACACGAGCTCGCAGCCGTCTGCGGTGTCGACGAGCGCAAGCACGCGGGCGGCGATCTGGGCCACGGCGGCCGCGGGATCGGTGCCCAGCGCGGCCCCGGCGTCGCGTCCGCGCGCCGCGACGGCCGGGTCGGCGGCGGCTGCCCTGATCGCACGGAAGTACTCGGCGGCGCTGGCGATCTCGGCGGTCACGGCAGGACGGGCCAGGTAGGTCTCGACCGTCAGCAGGGAACGGCTGGTGTGGCCGACGAGGGCGCGGATGTCCCATTCGCCCAGGCCAGGCCGGTTCCAGCGGTCACCCACGAGGGCTGCCGTCGGCACGAACCACTGCGCAGCGTCGACGAATGCCTGGCGCGAGTCGTCCCACGAGAAGCGCATGCGGGCGAGGTTAGACCCGACGCATCTTGTGCCACCCGACCGCGCCGCCCGACAGCGCCGCCCAACCGGCGGCACGATCGGTGCTGACCAGCGCGGCCACTGCCGTCAGTCATGGCCAGCCGCGCTCGCGGATCGGTGCCACCACGGCCTCGGTGGCGATCAGATGGGCAGGTGCACAAACCAGCCAGGCAATGTAGTCGGCGACGTCCTTCGGTGGGAGCGCATCGTCGGGGGCCGTCTGCCTTGGGCGATCGCGTTCCGCCGGGCTCCAGGCCCCCCAGTGTGTTGCCATGGCTCCGGGGTACAGGCACACGACGCGGACGCCGTGTGGGGCGCCCTCAGCGGCGAGGGCCTCGGTGAGCCCGGTGAGTCCGAACTTGGTGGCGCAGTACGCCGAGGCGTTGGCCCACCCGCGACGACCGGCGACGGAGGAGACGTTGACGATCGTGCCGCCGCCGGCCGCACGCATGTGCGGCAGAACCGCGCGAGCGAGGAGAAACGGTGCGGTCAGGTTCACCCTGATAACCCGTTCCCAGTCCGGCAACGAGACCTCATCGGCGGGTCCCGGGGCATCGGTCGCCGCAACATTGATCAGTACCCGGGGCGGCTCGATGCCGGAAAGAATCCGATCGGTGGCCGCCATCACAGCCGCCGGGTTCGCGAGGTCGGTGGGGAATGCGGTGGCAGCGCCGCCCCCGTCTCGGATGCGGTCGGCGACGCGGTCGAGGTCGGTCGTGCTTCTGGCCAGCAGCGCCACCCGCGCTCCGAGCTCGGCAAGCCGAACGGCAGTGGCCTCCCCCAGCCCGCTACTGGCTCCGGTGACGATGGCGAGCTGATCCCTCACGTCGGGCATCGCGTCGTCCTCCTTCGGGCCGGGCCCGGTCGTTCCGAGCGGGTATGGGTGAGAGTGTTCTCGTTGCGCCGGGTGCGCCTGTTGATCATGGGGCGGCGTCCAGGAAGCATGCAGACGTGGGGCGGGGTGAAGCCGCTCTCGATCGGAGTGCAACTCTAGGGTTGCGCCTGGAGAGTCGATGTGCAACTCTAGGGTTGCATCCGATCTCGGCGATGAAGGAGTCTGCTGATGAGCGAGGACCGGATCGAACGCGAAACCCTGATCGCGGCACCCCTGGAGCGGGTCTGGTCGCTGGTGGCCGAACCTGGGTTCTGGGTGGCCGACAAGGCGAGCCTGCCCGGCACGGTGGCCGTGGCAGGCGAGACGATGGTGGCGAAAAACGCCGAGTACGGCGACTTCCCGGTGCGCGTGGAGAAGGTCGAGCCGCCGACGTACCTGGCGTACCGCTGGGCCAGCGCCTTCCCCGGCGAGGAGCTGCGCGAGGACAACAGCACCCTGGTGGAGTTCACGTTGAGCCGGGAAGGCGACAAGACGCGGTTGCGCGTCGTGGAGAGCGGGTTCGCGGCGCTGGCCGGGTCCGAGGAGCTGCGCAGCCAGGCGGTGCAGGACAACAGCGGCGGCTGGCCTGAGGAGCTGGATGCGCTCAAGGCACGCGCCGAGCAGCCATCCGCGTGACCGTCGCAGGTCGCGGCGCCGTCGAAGCGGTCGACAGCGTTCTGGTGGCGCTGGCCGACCCGACGCGACGTCACCTGCTCGATCTGCTCGCCGCAGAGGGCGAGGCCACCGCGACGATGCTGGCCGAACGACTTCCGGTCTCACGGCAGGCGGTGGTCAAGCACCTGGCCGTCTTGGACGCCGCCGGGTTGGTTTCCGGCGGCCGGGTCGGGCGCGAGGTGCGGTACGCGGTGCGGCCCGCGGCGCTGGACGCGACGGCGCGGTGGCTGGCCGCGCTCGCGGCCGACTGGGATCGGCGGTTGGCGACCATCAAGCGCGTCGCCGAGGCAGCCGAGCGGGACTCGGGCTAGGGCGGGACAACTTCCGCGTGGAGGACTTTCGGCTGCCGGCCGGCGAGGAGAATCCCGGGCTCGCCGAAATCGCGTCGAGCGTGGGAACGGACTGGGCGACCTACACGCGAGAAGGGCCCGGCATGAGCGCGTTCGCGCTCGAGGACGGCGTCGTGTACCACACCCACTCGGCGTACGCGCGCGGCCTGGACGGCCTCTGGGGCACGTACCAGTGGCTCGACCGCGCTCCACTCGGTCGCAACGAGACCGGCTTCTGGTGGCGCCGCCACGACGAGTACGACAGCCAGTGACGCCCGCGGAATGCTGGCACACCAACGACCTCACCGCTTCGTGCTGTCGCCGACCGGCGACTTCTGAGTCGGTGCTTTCGATCAGGACAGTGCTTCGATGGGCGCGATCATCACCAGGCCCTTCACGGCGTGGGCGAACTGCGCGTCGAGCGTGATGAACGCGTCGGCTTGCAGCTGGGTCAGTGCGACGTACTCGGCGTCGAGCGTGTCGGGCCACCCGAGCTCATCGGCGATCTTCCACGCGACGTTCTGAAGAACACGGTCTCCGAGAAGTCGAATCCGCAGCGTGCGCACGTAGGTGAGGTGGCGATCGGCGTCCTTCTTGGTCATCTCACCGTGGCGTACTGCTCGGTACAGGAGCGACAGCAGCTGCGAGCGAAGAAGCGTCGGAGCTAAGAGCTGGTGCTCGTCGGGAATCAGGGCCTCGTCGTGGGCCAGGCGAGCGGCCACGTCCGGACCGATCACGTACTTGGTCATGGGCTCACCTCGTCTGCATCATGGGACCCTATCGGACAGCAGGGCCTGCTTCACGGTGCGAGGACCGGGCCCGCTGGCCTGGCGACCGGGCGCTTGGATGTACGCGCCTGGCTGGTCTGTTGCGGCTCGGGTCAGGGAGGTTGGCGGCGGGGTGCAGGACCTCGACATTGCTCGCTGGCGTTTGCGCAGCCAGCACCTGGTCGCGCCGCACGCCATCTCGGCGGGCGAGGTTGTCGGTTCGCTGCTGGCCGTACAGGCAGAGAACCCCGGTCAGGCGGCCTGGGCAGTGGCCTCGCGCACCCAGGATCCGGATCAGGCCGAGCTGGCGACTCTCCTTGACGACGGCGTCGTGCTGCGCACGCACGTGCTGCGGCCCACCTGGCACTTCGTGCGGGCCGAGGACATCGGCTGGCTGCTTGACCTGACCGGTCCCCGGGTGCGGCGGGTCACCGGCCAGCAGCTCCGCAACGCCCACGGCCTCGACGAGCCCGCGATCGAGCACGCCGTGGCCGCCGTCACGACGGCATTGGCTGGTCGGGGACAGCTCACCCGCGCGCAGCTGGCTGACGAACTGCGCGGCCGCGGTGTCCAGGGCGGTGTCCAGGGCAGTGTCCAGGGCAGTGTCCAGGGCAGCGGGCAGCTGCTGATGATCCTGCTGGCGCACGCCGAGCTGACCGGGCTGATCTGCAGCGGACGCGTCGTTGACGGCGAGCACACCTACGCGCTCACGAGCCACCGTGTGCCGGCACCACGCCGGCTGGAGCGAACCGAGGCCCTGGCCGAGCTCGCCCTGCGCTACTTCACCGGGCATGGCCCGGCAACCGAACGAGACCTCGCCTACTGGGCCACGCTCACCCTCACCGATGTGCGCGCCGGCCTGGAGCACGTGCGTGATCGGCTCGACTCCTTCACCCACGACGACCGCACCTTCTGGCACGCCCCCGCCGATCCGCCCAGCGGCCTACTGGAGCCCGCGGGCCACCTTCTCCAGATCCTCGACGAGGCATACCGCGGCTACCAGGATTCCCGCTGGGTGCTCGACGCCGCCGGTAATGTTCCGCGCACCCGGGAGACCGCGACCGGCATGGCCCTGGTCGATGCACAACTCCTCGCCGCCATGCGCCGCACCATCGGCAACAACCACGTGCAGTTCGACCTGCGGCCTTACCGAGCCCTGCTACCCCGCGAGGTCGAAGCCCTCGACCGGGCCGCCCGACGCTACGGCGACTACCTGCGGCTCGAGGCCCGTCTCGCTCTGCCGTGAGCCGCACGCCTGGAACCCCCTGCGGGCCCGCCTCCTGGGATATCGGCCGGACGCCGGCGCTTTCGTCGGGGGCGCGGCGCACAACAACTGCTTGGTCAGGGCGCGCACGGTGTTGTGCGGCGCCACAAGGTGGAGTTGGGAGGACCACCCGTAGGGATTCCGGCTGTGCTCGGCACACGATGGGCGAGGGCCGTTCAACCGGGACGGCGAGTGCCGCGTGGTGCGCGGATGGATGGTCGGATCGGCGGAATCGGCGTGGACGGCCAGCGCCGCTCGCCGCTCCACAGGGCGGGTGGGGCATCGACAGCGCGGGCCAGGGCCAGCGCCGTGGCGTCGTAGTTCACCCGCCAGCCGCGAAAGTCGGGCCAGGCCTCCTCGGCGGAGCGTTCGACTCGGTACTGCAGCGACCGCAGCATGTCGACGGCCGTGGCGAACTGCTCGTAGCTGATCGAGATGGCGCCGTCGGGGTCCGGGTCCTCGTCGGTGGGCAGTCGCATCGTCCGCGCGATCTGGCGCATGGCTACGAAGCCCATTCGCAGGCACAGCCGTGCGGACACCTTGGGCTCGCTCTCCGGTGCGAGCGACAGGTGCAGGGCCGCCGCGTCCATCACCGCCAGCAGGGACGTCAGCCAGTGCGACAGCGGGCGGGGTGAGCGCAGCCGCACGAGCGTCAGGTAGGTGGTATGCGACTCGGCCACCTCGGCCGCCCACGGCTCCCAGGCGGCGAACAGTTCGTTCAGTGTCGGGCGGGTGTCTCCGTCGTAGATGCCCCAGCGGGTGCGGGCCAGGATCTCCGGTCCCCACGCGGGCACGCCGGCCCGCGAGATCAGCAGGGTCACCGCGGTCTCACGCCGGTTGAACGCCGAGTACAACGTCGGGAGGTAGCCGATCTGCAGGCCGACCACGACCAGCCCGGTGTACGCGGCCAGGTACGCGGCCGCGCTGCTCGGCGCGCCGACCGGCGCGGCGTAGCCGAGGGTGAACATCGACGAGCCGGCCTCGCTGAACGCGCGGCCGGCCGGGCCGGGCACCAGCGGCAGCATGACCAGCCCGAACGCCACCGCGAGCAGCGCGATCCACACCGCTAGCCGCAGTAGCAGGGCCACCGGCGCCTGCCAGGCCAGCACCCGGTCGCGGCGCAGGAAGTTTCGTATCGGCCGGGTCGCGGCGGCGAACGCCGCGTCCACCACCCGATCGCATGCCCGCGAGATCCGGGAGTCGATGGCGCGCGGCACCACCAGCGTGCCCACCACGCTCAAGCCGGTGGCCAGCAGCACGGCGAGGCCACCGCCGAAACCAACCCATCGCAACAGCACCACAAGACGCTCTCACACCCGCGTGTCGATATCCGGCTTCGGCTGACCTGCAACTATTGGCGAAGGCGACAGGAGGTGCCGTGCAGTACGAGATCGTTGCCGAGGCGTATCAGGAGTTGGAGCAGCTCACCGGCCGCTTGGCGCTCATCGACCGGATGGCGGCCCTGCTCGCCCAGACGCCGGCGGACCTGTTGCCAACCGTCGCTTATCTGTGCCAGGGACAGATCGCGCCCGCGTTCGCCGGGGTGGACCTCGGTCTGGCCGAGAAGCTCGCGGCTCGTGCGCTTGCCGAGGCCGCCGGTGCGACCGGCGAGCACGTTCGGGAGGTGCTTCGGGACACCGGCGATCTGGGCCTTACCGCGCAGCGGCTGCTCGGCGGGGCCGCGGCCGGGCAGCGGCCGGCCGCACTGGAGGTCCGCGGCGTGGTGGACACGATGCATCAGATCGCTTCGGCCGCCGGTCCAGGATCGCAGACTCGCAAGCTCGAGCTGCTGGTCGGGCTGTTGCGGCAGGCGACCCCGCTGGAGGCGCGCTATCTCTTGCGGCTGGTCACCGGCACGCTGAGGCTTGGGGTGGGCACGCCGACGATCCTGGATGCGCTTGCCCAGGTGTATGCCGGCGGCCGCGCCGCCCGACCGGTGCTCGAGCGCGGGTACAACATCTGCTGCGATCTCGGTCTGGTCGCCGCCACCCTGGCCGCGGACGGTATGGCGGCGGTCGAGCAGCTGCGGGTACGGCCAGGGCATCCGGTCCGAGCGATGCTGGCCCAGCGCATGTCCAGCGCCGCTGAGATCCTCGCCAGGCTCGGCGGGACGTGTGCAGCGGAGTACAAGTACGACGGCATGCGAGTCCAGGCCCACCGCACCGCCGACGGGCAGCTCGAGCTGTTCACGCGTCGCCAGGAGCGCGTCTCCGATCAGTTCCCCGATGTCGTGGCGATGTTGCGCAACGGCCTCATGCCTCGTGAGGCGATCCTGGAGGGCGAGGTCGTCGCCGCCGACCCGGCGTCCGGTGAGCTGCGCCCGTTCCAGGAAGTGATGTTCCGACGCCGCAAGCACGGCATCACCGAGGCAATGCGTGACGTGCCGGTCAGCCTGTTCTGCTTCGACCTGCTCTACGCGGACGGCCAGGACCTGACCCGCCTGCCCTATCCGCAGCGGCGAGCGCGCCTTGCCGAGGCGATCAACGCGTCGGCCCAGCTTCAGCTCACCACGGCAACACACATCACCGGCGAGGCCTCGCTCGAGGCAGCGTTCGAGCAATCCATCGCGGACGGGTGTGAGGGGCTGCTGTGCAAGTCGCTGGCACCGTCGGCGGGCTACCAAGCGGGCGCGCGCGGCTGGCTGTGGATCAAGCTCAAGCGCGACTACCACACCGAGCTCAGCGACACGCTCGATCTGGTTGTCGTCGGCGCCTTGTGGGGCCGCGGCCGCCGCGCAGGCATGTACGGCGCGCTGCTGCTTGCCGCCTACGATCCCGAGACCGATACGTTTCCCACCGTCTGCAAGTGCGGCACCGGGTTCAGCGATGCTGACATGGCCTCGCTTCCTGGCCGGCTGGCCGAGCACGCGCGCCCGGACCGGCCCGCACGGGTTGATGCGCGCCGGACCGCCGATGTGTGGTTCGAGCCCAGCGTGGTGGTCGAAGTGCTCGGCGCCGAGCTGACCCCGTCGCCCAACCACACCGCCGGATGGGGAGCGCTGAGGGAGGATGCCGGCCTGGCCATGCGTTTCCCTCGATTCACCGGCCGCTACCGCGACGACAAGGCACCCGAGGACGCGACCACGGTCGACGAGCTCGTCGGCCTCTACCGCTCGGCCCGACGAGCGCCGACAGGCTAGTGTCGCCGCCGGCGCCATCCGACGACACCATCGGACGACACCATCCGACGGGAACAACGGCGCGCGCCCTGCCGTTGTAAGCACTGGTCGGTGCGGTCCGCGTCCCCCGGGCCTCATCCCATTTGCCGTCGTGGAATACCGTTCGGCTGGAGCTGCGTCGTGCCCATCGCCGAGAGGCGACCGCCGCACCGACCCCATCGCTTGACGACGGCGAACCCTGGGTTTGATCGGCGGTAGGTTGCCGGTGATGGACGTCGAGGAAATCACGTCGCGGTTGGTGCGCCGGTTCGGCGCGAACGTGGCCGGCTGGTGTGCCAGCGTGCCGGCTCTGGCCGAGGAACTCGCGACCAGGTGGTCGCTCGCCCTCGGCGCGCCGTTGCCGGCTGGGGCCTCCTCCGTCGTGCTGGACTGTCGCCTGGCGGATGGCACACCTGCCGTCCTCAAGCTCAGTCCCGATCAGGTCTTCCTGGCGGAGCAGGTGTCCATGCTGCGCTGGCTCGCCTCGTCGGCCGGGTGCCCCGGGTGCTCGCCGCTCACCCAGAGGGCATGTTGATGGAGGCCATCGAGCCGGGCACCCCCACCGACGAGCTGCCCCATCCGCCCACCGTGCGGCAGTGGGCGGACCTGCTCACCGACCTGCACAACCTCAAGGTGCCCCCGACGCCACCGCAAGATCTGCGCACCCGGTGCGAGGAGTTCTTCGCCCGCATCAGCCGCCGGCTGACCGATCCCCGCATCGGCGAACGCATCTCGCACAGCACGTGGAACCGTGCTCTGGACCGGTGCCGCCGCCTGCTGGCCACCGCGTCCACCTCCGTCCTGCTGCACGGCGACCTGCACCTAGGCAACGTCCTCGACGCCGGCCCCCAGCGCGGGCTGATGACCGTCGATCCAAAGCTCTGCGTGGGCGACCCGTGCTTCGACGCCGTCGACTATCTGCTGGCCTCCGCCGGCGACCCCACCACCCACAACGCCGTCGCCGCCCGCGGCCACGCGCTGTCCGCCGTCCACGGCCTCGACCCCGACCGCCTCTACGCCTGGTGCCGCGCAGTTGCACCCGTCACCGTCGTTTCGCTGATCCCCACCGGCCACGGTGAACCCGCGATCACCGAACTCCTGACCTTGGCCCGCTAGACCACCACGACCCACCAACGGGCGCCGGTCGCGTCAGTCGGTCGCATCAGTCGCCCGGTCGCGCTGGGCGTCGGGGAGGGTGGGGGCGTCGGTGGGGTAGAGGCCGGCGACGAAGCCGTAGACCTGGTCGCCGGCCCGGGGGATCTGGGCGAACCGGCGGGCGACGTGCTGGACCTGCGCCCAGAAGTTCCGCACCTCCTCGATCGGGATGCGTGCGTGCACGAGCAGGCACCGCAGGTCGTCGGCCGCGTGAGCCGAAGCGGACTCGGTGGCGGCCTCCGCGAGCCTGTTGACGGCGGCCACGACCTGCTTGTCCTGGGGGCGGTTGAGCACGCCGATGTAGAGCGTGCGGGCGACCCGGCCGTAGTACCGCTCCTCGATCGCCCGCACCCGCCTGGTGCGCACCACACGCAGGAGGCCGGCGTCGACGAGAAGGTTCACGTGGTACGCGACCGTGCTCTTGGGGCGGTCGACCGCCTGCGCCATCTCGGTGACCGTGGCGGCCCGCTCGAGGAGCAGATCCAGCAGGGTGGTGCGCAGCCGGTCGGCCAGCGCGCGCAGTTGCTCGGGCGCGGTGACCACGACCATCTCGTCGAGGTCGTAGTCCGGGATCTGCTCATTGACCGGCATATCTGGACCATTCTAGAGTTGTGGACCATTCGATAACCATCGTCCGATAACAGGAGTGTAGAGATGACCGAAGTCGTGCTGTTCCACCACGTGCAGGGACTCACCGACGGGGTGCGCGCGTTCGCCGAGCAGCTTCGCGCCGGCGGGCACAGCGTGCACACGCCCGACCTGTTCGACGGCGAGCGACCGGCGACCATCCACGACGGCGTCGCGCACATCCAGAGCATCGGGGACGACGTGCTCCGCGAGCGCGCCGACCAGGCCGTGGCCGACCTGCCCGAGGGCCTGGTGTTTGCCGGCTTCTCCTGGGGCGCCGGCACCGCGCAGCGGTTCGCCCAGACCCGGCCCGGCGCGCGCGGTGCGCTGCTCTACGAGTCCTGCATCCCCATCACCGGCGACTGGGCCTTCGGGCCATGGCCCGAAGGGGTCCCCGTGCAGATCCACGGCATGGACAAGGACCCGTTCTTCGCGCTGGAGGGCGACCTCGACGCCGCCCGCGAGCTGGTCAAGACGGTCGGGTCCGAGCTGGCCGAGCTGTTCGTCTACCCGGGCGATCGGCACCTGTTCGCCGACAGCTCGCTGCCGTCGTACGAGGCCGACGCGACGGCACTTGTGGTGCAGCGCTCGCGGGAGTTCCTCGACCGGGTGGGCTGACTCAGGAGACGCGCCGGTCGTTCGCCCGGGGCCTCAGCCGAATGCGAGCAGCCGGACCTGCATCCCGTACAACAATCGCCGGCTTCGTCCGGCTCGAACGGCGGCTGTGGCTACCAAAAGGGGTGCCACCGTGGCCGAGCCGTGGGCCCTTATGCCCCCCTTATGCCCGGCGACGCCTTGGACGCCGGGGGGCAGCGGACCCGTTCGATCACGATCCAGGCGCCACCAGACCATGTGTAGCCGTGACTGGTGCAGATCGCGGTGGACACGGCCGGCTTCTGCACCTAGGACTGGGCCACCGCAACGTTGAAGGAGGCGCTATGTCGGATGAACGTGCACCCAAGCCGCCGCGGCTTC
Source organism: Pseudonocardiaceae bacterium (assembly GCA_036505275.1). Taxonomy (GTDB): domain Bacteria; phylum Actinomycetota; class Actinomycetes; order Mycobacteriales; family Pseudonocardiaceae; genus DASXTS01. The sequence continues at coordinate 7,101 of DASXTS010000239.1, read as the reverse complement.
CGCCGCGCTGGTTCATCCGCCTCGCTTGGTCGGTGCACCGCGCCCTGTACCGCGTCACCGGTGGTCGAGTCGGATTGTGGCGTCCGGGGGCCCGCCGCCGCTGGGGCGCGTTGCGCCTGACGACCACGGGACGGCGCACCGGCCGGCAGCGCAGCGTGATCATCGGTTACTTCGAGGACGGTCCGAACCTCGTCGGGATGGCGATGAACGGCTGGGGCCCTGGCGAGCCCTCCTGGTGGCTCAACCTCCAGGCGCACCCGGACGCCAGGGTCGATCTCGCCGACGGGCCGCGCCCGGTGACGGCCCGCGCCGCGGCAGGCGCCGAACGCTCCCGGCTGTGGGCTCGCTGGCGCGACATCGACGCCAATCTGGATTCCTACGCGGCGCTGCGATCGGCCGAGACCGCGGTGGTGGTCCTGGAGCCACAGGCCGACACCCAGTCTGTGGGATGACTGCACGGTGGCCTCGGTTAGTTGAGGTGTCCGGGCTTGCGAACGGGCGGCGTGGACGTGGCCACTCCCGTCCGGCGAGGTAACGACCGGTAGCGGCACGCTCATTGCTCAGGTTGAAGATCGACGTCCGCAGCTCACGCCGGCGCTTCGGATCGGAGGATTCGACGACCGTGCAGGACAGAGGTCTTGATCGCCACGAAGTGCTCGCGATCACCGGGCGCCCACGGCGACAACGGCAGCATCGCCAGCTCCTGTACGCGCTCAGGCTCGGCCACCACGTCCGCGCGGCCGACAGCCGTAACGCTCCACCCGGTGCGCTGCGTGCTGTCGTACTCGTCGACTTCGAAGGCAACGATGGTGTTGCGTAGCGCCGCAGCCAGCTTGCTGCCGCGGCTGGTGCGGAAGATGATCTCGCCATCGTGCAGCACGAAGTTCACTGGTTGCACCGACGGGAGGGCGTCGATTGTGAACGCCACTCGACCGATATGAACCGTCCCGAGCAAACGCAAGCACTCGGATCGGTCAAGCTTCTCCAAGACAGGGCCGCCGCTCACCTGCCTGCCCTCAGACCGGATCTGGCTCATCATTGCGGCACATCCGCTGGACGGTGCGTGATCTGCTCGATGTCCGCGGCGGTGGCGTCGACCCGCCAGCATTTGCTGGTGCTCATCGTTGAGTCCCTTCACTAGCCACGTCGGGGCGTCAGCCATACCGCCCGCGCCCAAGCGTCATCCCGTAGCCAGCTGGGCCGGCAGTGCCCACGGTCCCCATCGCTCGGGCCCTTCGGCCCTCGATACGTTGCAATCACGACAACCGCGGTCGCGTTCGGCACAGGCACGGCCACGGCTGTCTCTCAGGTGGCCGGCAGACCAGTGCTCGACGCCTACCCGCGCCGCGCTCGACCGGTGACCCAACGTCCTGGGACCGGACGGCGAACGCCTCGTGGCGGGGCGGTGCCGAGCGCGATGGTAGGGATGGAGGCCTGTGCTGGCCGTGCCCGCGGCCAACACCTGACGCTCCGGCGGTAGCCGCCCGCGAACGCTCTCGCTGTCGAAATGAGCGCAGGCCGGGTCGTAGGTCCCGCGATCGAAGGAAGATCAGCCCTGATCGAGCGGGCGTGGTCGGCGTTTGCTGGATGCCGTAAGGACAAGAAGAGTGCACTAGGGAGGAGGCGCGATGACCGCCACAGTCGGCCGCGGAGTGATCACTCGGGGCACCCGTACCGCGCCGTCGCGTAGGTCGAATGTCGTCATCTGGCTGCTGGTCACCCTGCGGTTGGCCCTTGCCTGGGAGTTCCTGTGGGCCTTCGCCGACAAGACCTTCGGGTGGGGTTTCGCCACCCCGTCGGAGCGGGCCTGGATCAACGGCGGGTCGCCGACCAAGGGCTTCCTGACCAGCAGCGCGACCGGCCCGTTCGAGTCCTTCTACAAGTCGATCGCGGGCGACACCTGGACGAACTGGCTGTTCATGATCGGCCTGCTTGGCATCGGTGCGGCGCTGCTGTTCGGTGTTGGCATGCGGATCGCCGCGGCCACCGGGTCGCTGCTGCTGGTGATGATGTGGTCGGCGGCGCTACCGCCGGCGACCAACCCGTTCCTCGACGAGCACCTGATCGAGGCGCTGGTGCTGATCCTGCTGGCCGCCACCTACGCCGGTGACCACGTCGGCTTCGGCCGCTGGTGGGCCAAGACCCGCGTGGTGCGCGCCGTTCCGGCGCTGAGGTGAGGCAGCGGCCGTCAGGCAAGCGATGGACCTGATATTCGGCACCGCCGCAGCCGGTCGGTGAGGTCATGACCTGCGACGTCGTGGTCATGACCGCGGGAACCGACGTCGCCGAGGTGGCCCGCAGGATGCTCGGGCAGCGCCTGCGGGCCATCCCGATCGTGCAGCACGACCCGTCAGGCGACCGGCTGGTGGGCATCATCACCCGCCGCGACCTGATGCGGTGCATCGGTCGCGAGGACGCGCTGGTCGCCGCCGACGTCCGGCACCGGCTGCAGATCTACCGCGGCCCCGGCCGGTGGACGGTCGACGCCAGGGCCGGCCGGGTGACCATCACCGACGAGTACGACAATCCGGACGACCGGCACGTCGCACACGTGCTGGCGGCCGCCGGTGCCCGGCGTCTCGTCGGTGCAGGTGACCTCCCGCGCGCGGCCCCCCAGCCGACGTCCGGTCGGCGGCCAGGCGAAGGAGATGCGATGAAGCTCGACGAACTGGTGACCACCGCACGGGACGCCCTGCAGGTCAGGAGGGTGTTCGCGGAGCCGGTCGAGAGAAACGGTGCCACCGTGATCGCCGCCGCCACCGTGGCCGGCGCCGGTGGCGGCGGGCACGGCGAGGACGATCACGGCCAGGAGGGTGCCGGCGGTGGCTTCGGCCTGACCGCCCGACCGGCAGGCGTGTACGTCATCAAAGACGGCACGGTCCGCTGGATCCCGGCCGTGGACGTCAACCGGCTGTTGCGCACGCTCGGCGCGGTGGCCATCGTCTTCCTGATCACCCGGTCGCGGATCGCGCGGGCACGGTTGAAGGCCGGCGGCGCCTCCGGTGCCTAGCCTGTCGTGACGTATGCGGCGGCCCAACGACCGAGGCAACGGGCGGAATTGACACCCGGTCGTTACGGTCCGTGCACGTCGCCGACGTCCCTACACTCAGGGTCGGGCGAGCGTCGGCTGCTCGGCGAGTCGGGCCAGTCCGGCGAGCATGCGGCGGCGGGCTCGCTGCAGTTGCCGGCGTAGCACCAGCAGGTTGGCCAGGCGTCCGGGTAGGCCGCGGGGTCGGTAGTGAGACGACAGGGTCACCGTGGTCGCCGCGTCGTCGTGGGCTTCCGCGGTGATAGCAAAGCTGAAGTCGTCGACCAGGCGGGAGAAGCCCAGCGAGTCGTGCGCCACGACGTAGAACGCCGACCGCTGCGGGACGAGTTCGGTGCAACGTTCGGTGATCTGCCCGCGCCGGCCCATGGTGTGGACCTGGCAGGTGCGGGTCGCGCCAACGTGCTCGCGCTGGCCGGGAGCCGCGTCCACCTGGGTGACCATCGGTACCCAGCTGGGCAGTCGGCCGGTGTCTTCGATGATGTCCCACACGACGGCGGCGGGTGCGGCGATGCGGCGGTTGTCGCGGCCCTGCAGCGGTGGCCTTGCCATGATGTCGCTCCTTCCGGTGCGGCGCGTTGAACCGGTAGCCTCCCGCCGTTCCGCGACAGCAGCCCGTGGGAGTTTCCGCGGCGGTCACCCGTCGATGCTCAACGGGAGGAACCGGATCGGCAGATCGCAGTCCAGCTCCGGCAGCGGCCGGGGTGTGGCCGCCTCGTCGGTGACCGTCGCCGACGTGATCCGGTCGAGCCGGAACGCCCGATGCCCGCCGCGCAGCCGGCACCAGGCCAGCAGGTACCACCGACGTCCCAGGCCGGTCAGACCGACCGGTTCGACGTGCCGGCAGGTGGTCGTGCCGTCCTGGTCGGCGTACTCGATCTGCAGCACGCGGCGGTCGGTGAACGCCCGCTCGACCTCACCCGCCACCGGGCCGAGTGGTTCGGCCGCGGTGGGCACCACCCGGATCCGTCCGGTCAGTTCGCGTGCGCCCTGCCGGCCCGAGGGTGACATCGCCGCGGTCAGCTTGCGTAACGCCTGGTGGGCGGCCCGGCTGAACGGTGCGGACCCGCTCGCGGCCAACGCCACCGCGATGGCAGCGGCTTCGGCCGGGCTGAAGTTCAACGGTGGCAGCGTCATCCGCGGATCCAGCGCATACCCGCCACGACGCCCCGTCGTCGCCCAGATCGGCACCCCCGACTGCTGCAACGCCGACAGGTCCCGCTCGATGGTGCGCGCGCTGACCTCGAACCGTTGCGCCAGCCAGCGGACGCTGCGCACCCGGGGCGCCACGGCGCGCAGCTCCTCCACGAGGGCGTAGAGCCGATCCGTCCGGTTCACCACACCACCACAACCCCAACCCGGCCGGCTGGCCGGGTACCTACGGAGAGACTCCCATCCGGGTACGACAACCCCATGTCGGAGTAGCCGCGGAGCCCGCGGCTAACCCTTGCGTGCAACTGGATCGGGTGCTCGCCGTCAGTGGCGACATCACGCCGCCGACCAGACCCGAAAAGCAGCCAGCCAGGACGGCACGCGAGCCGCAGGTGCCAAAGCCCCGATTTGATGAGCCCGTCCTTGCAGGGTGGTGCCGCCGCGGTCTATCGCTCCACCATGAAGGCGATCTTGCAGTTCACCTTGTAGAGGGTGAGGCGTGCGAGCCGATCGGCGTTGTCGGTATGAGGTCGGCGATCCTGCGCAGCGGCGCCGCCGCGGACGAAGCCGGTGGTGGCCCCTACTCTCCATCGAAGGCGGCGCGAGCGGCAGCGACCGCGGCGAATCAGCGCTCATGATGGCTCTCAACGGCGAAGATCCGAGGAGGCAACATGCAGCCGCTGCGCGGAGTGACCGTCGTGTCGCTGGAGCAGGCTATCGCCGCGCCCTACACCACCCGTCAGCTCGCCGACCTTGGCGCACGGGTCATCAAGGTGGAACGTCCCGGGAGTGGCGACTTCGCCCGCGGCTACGATTCGCGGGTCAACGGGATGAGCTCACATTTCGTGTGGGTCAACCGCAGCAAGGAGTCTCTGACGCTCGACGTGAAAGACCCGCGCGGGAGAGCGGTGCTGCGCCGGCTGCTCGGCACCGCCGATGTATTCGTGCAGAATCTCGCCCCCGGTGCGGCGGCCCGGATGGGACTCGGCGCACCGGAGCTGCAAGCGGTGAACTCCCGGTTGATCGTCTGCGACATTTCCGGTTACGGCCATGGCGGCCCGTACGAGTCGATGAAGGCCTACGACCTTATGGTGCAGAGCGAAGCCGGCCTCCTCTCGGTGACCGGTACGCCCGAGCAGATGGCGAAGGTCGGCATCTCCGTCTCCGACATAGCTGCTGGCATGTACGGCTACGCCGGCGTGCTCGCCGCTCTGCTTGAGCGGGCGACCACGGGACGTGGATCCGTCATCGACGTCTCCATGTTGGAGGCCACCGTCGAGTGGATGGGCTTCCCGTTGTACTACTCGTACCGGGGCGAGGCGCCGCCACCGCGAGAAGGTGCCGCGCACGCCACGATCTACCCGTACGGCCCATTCGAGGCCGGCGACGGCAAGATCGTCATGATGTGCATCCAGAATGAGCGCGAGTGGGTGCGCTTCTGTGAACGCTTCCTCGATCGGCCCGAACTCGGCGACGATCCAAACTACACCGGCAACGCCAACCGCAACACCAATCGGAAGGCGCTCGGCGAAATCATCGCCGCGCGCTTCAAAGAACTGGCCGGCGCCGAGGCCGCCGCGTTGCTGGCGGCAGTGCCGGTGGCACACGCGAACGTGAACACGATGGCGCAGGTGTGGGCGCATCCGCAGCTGGCTGCCCGTGGGCGCTGGCACGAGCTCGCCACCCCGACCGGCACGATCCCTGCACTTGCCCCGCCCGGATTCACCAACCCGACACCACGGATGGACGCGGTGCCCGCCCTCGGCGAGCACACCCGTCCGATCCTCGCCGAGCTGGGGCTCTCCTCCGGTGCCATCGACGCGCTCGTCAGGGCCGGAGTGGCTTGATCGGCCCATGCCAGCAACTGCTGCTCTGCCGCCGATTCCACCCGGTGAATCTCGTTGGTAATTATCGCGCTGCCGCAGCCGAGGCCGTCGACGAATATTCCGCGTTCAGCCTCGGCGCGGCCGACTGCCAATGCCGTGAACTCATGCCGGCGACGATATGGGCGGGCACGCGCGGGGCATAGGCTGCGGAGGATGCTTGGCGACTTCTCCGACTGGCCGCTCGGGCTGCCGGCGCTGCGCACGGCCGCCCCGCTCGCTGGTGGATACATCTGCGGCACGACCCGCGGGCGGTTGACCGATGGGCGGGACGTGGTCGTCAAGCGCTGCCCATATCGGGTGGACGTGGAGGCCGAAGGCTTGCAGACGCTGGCCCACGCTGGCGTTCCGGTGCCGGAGTTGCTCGGCGTCGGGCGACGGGTTCTGGTGATGCGGTTCGTCAGCGGAGCGCCGGACTGGGCCGGTCTGGGGCGAGCCGTGGCCGGGATGCACCGCGTGATCGGACCTCGCTTCGGCTGGCACCGGGACAACCGCGCTGGACGGCTCATCCAGCACAACGGCTGGTGCGACGACTGGCCGAGCTTCTACGCACAGCGCCGGATCCGCCCGCACCTGTCGGACCCGGCAGTGCCGGAGGCGCTGCGCCGGCGGCTGGAACGCGCCTGCGACGGGCCGCTACTCGCCTTGCTGCGCCGGCATCCACCCGCGTCGCTTACCCATGGGGACCTTTGGGCTGGCAATGTTATCGACGGCCGGTGGCTGGTGGACCCGGCGGTGTCATTCGTCGACCGTGAGCTCGAAATTGCATATATGCAGATGTCGCGCTCACTGCCGGCGGAGTTCTTCGAGGCATATTGCGAGCAGTGGCCGTTCGACGATTCTTATGTCGAACGCAGGCCGGCGCTGCGGCTGTCGAAACTGCTGGTGAACGTCCGGCATTTCGGGCCAGAACGCTATGTGCCGCGAATCGAGACGGTGTTGAACGGCTACGGCTGGTGACGCCGTTTCAACGACCCTGGATACCGGCACGTCCTGGAGGTGCTCGACCAACGGTGTACG
>DASXTS010000238.1:0-4898 GCA_036505275.1 Pseudonocardiaceae bacterium | reverse complement strand
AAGGTGACCGCCCGGTGGCCGGCCCCGCCCCTGACCAGCGGCGGGGCCGGCCATCCGGTTCGCCCAGAGCCAACCCCCAGGAGTGATCGACATGCAGTCCGTTTCCAAGCTCATCGATTTCCTGATGAACCTGCTGCGGGACGAGCACGCCCAGTCGCAGTTCGAGCAGGACCCACAGGCCGCGCTGGCCGCCCGCGGCCTGGACAACGTCACCGGCCAGGACGTCCGGGACGCCCGGCTGATCATGGCCGACGACGACGCGGTCCACCCGCGGCCCGGCGGCGCGCGGTCGCACCACTCCCAGTCCGGCCACGCCCACTCCGGGCATGACGACCCGGTGCGGGAGATCCGGCACACCACCCGCCACTACGAGCCCAGCGGGCCCGGCGCGGCGGACGGCGGCTACCACTACAACGCCGGCGACGTGAGCCAGACCTTCAACATCGTCAACATCGACGATGGGGACACCTTGGTCGTCGACTCGTTCAACTCGGACGACGACGGCATCGACAACAAGAACGGCGAGATCAAGGAAAGCGTCCTCGCCGGCGACGACCTCAACGGCCAGGTCGGGGTGGACAACGCAGACACGGCCCACGTGCTCGCGATCAACGAGTCGTTCAACGAGGACAACAGCACGAGCACCGACGTCGACATTCTGTCGATCAAGGACTCGCTCAACGAGGCCACTGCGACCACGCCAGCACCCGGTGGGCCGCCGTCCGCGGACCAGCCGCCCGCGGACCAGCCGTCCGCCGAGCAGCCGTCGGCCGAGCAGCCGTCCGCCGAGCACCCGGCAGACCTGCCCGTCATCGACCCGCCCACAACCGACACCGCTACCGACCCCGTTGTCAGCATCCCCGCTGCCGGCGACCCCGTCGTTGACGACTCGCCTCCCGAGGACCCGATCGCTGACCACCACATTGCCGACGACCCCGTTGCCGTGGACCCCGAGCCGGCCGTGCCTGTCGATGACGAGCCCGACCTGGACTCCGCGGACCACGTGCTCGTCTGAGGGGGCAGCGTTGACTACCTCAGCGCCGGTGCAGGCCGTGGACCTCGCCCTGGCCGCCGTCGAGCGCCACGACCGGCCGGACCTGCACGCCCGGCTGCGGGCCACCAGGGTCCGGCTGGTCGACGAGCAGGTGCGGGTTCTGGTGGTCGGCGAGTTCAAGCAGGGCAAGAGCATGTTGGTGAGCGCGCTGGTGGGGGCGCCGGTGTGCCCGGTCTTCGACGACCTGGCGACATCGGTGCCCACCGTCGTCCGGCATGCCGACACCGTCACGGTCACCCTGGTGCGCGTCCTCGAGGCAGACGGCCCGGCCGGTCAGCCCCCCATCGAGCGCATTGCGGTCGACGTCGAGCAGCTTCCTCGATACGCCTCCGAGTCCGGCAACCCCGGCAATCGGGAGCGGCTCAGCTGCGTCGAGGTCGGCATCCCACGGCCATTGCTGGCCGGCGGCCTGGTGCTGGTCGACACCCCCGGCGTGGGCGGGCTGAGCTCGGTGCACGGCGCGGCAACCATGGCCACCCTGCCGTCCGCCGACGCTGTGCTGCTGGTGTCGGACGCCTCCCAGGAGTACACCGCGCCGGAACTGGAGCTGCTGCGGCAGGCCATGGCGGTGTGCCCGAACGTGGCCTGCGTGCTGACCAAGACCGACCTCTATCCCGACTGGCGGGCCATTGCCGAGCTCGACCGGGGCCACCTGGCCCGAGCCGGCATCGACGCGAGCCTGTTCACCGTGTCCAGCACCATGCGCTGGCAGGCGCTGCTCGCCGGCGACACCGAGCTCAACACCGAGTCCGGGTATGCGGCGCTGGTCCGGTACCTGCGCAAGGACGTGCTCGGCCGGGTCGACGAGCTGGCCCGCCGGTCGACGCTGCACGACGTGCTCGCGGTCACCGACCAGGTGGCGTCCAGCCTGCGCGCCGAGCAGACCGCGCAACAGAACCCGGAGGCGGTCCAGGAGCTGATCCGCGAGCTGACCGCCGCCGAGCAGCGTGCGGCCGGCCTGAAGGAACGGTCGGCCCGCTGGCAGCAGACGCTCAACGACGGGGTCGCCGACCTCAACGCCGACATCGACTACGACCTGCGTGACCGGATGCGCGAGATCCTTCGGGACGGCGAGGAGGCCCTGAACGGCGGCGATCCCACCAGGACCTGGGACCAGTTCGCCGCCTGGGCGCAGCAGGCCGCGGCCGCGGCTGCGTCGGCCAACTCGATCTGGGCCACCCAGCGGGCGCGGTGGCTCGCGCAGCGCGTCGCCGAGCACTTCGACGAGGATCACCAGCACCTGCTGCCGGCGCTGCGCATCGAGACCCCCGGCGCGCTGCGCTCGGTGCGCGCCCTGACCTTGAAGCAGAGCGAGAAGCTTGGCATCGGCACCCGCCTCCTGACCGGCGCGCGCGGCGGCTACATGGGCATGATCATGTTCGGGGTGCTCGGCACCATGTTTGGGCTGCCGCTGCTGCACCCGATCGCCATCGGGGCCGGCCTGCTGATGGGGCGCAAGGCCGTCGGCGACGAGCGCAAGCGCATGGTGACCAAGCGGCAGAACGACGCCAAGGGGGCGCTGCGCCGCTATATCGACGATGTGACCTTCCACGTCGGCAAGGACTCCAGGGACATGCTCCGGGGCCTGCAGCGGGACCTTCGTGATCACTTCACCGCGCAGGCCGAGCAGATGAAGCGTTCGCTGCAGGAGTCGCTCCAGGCGGCCGAACGATCGGTGAAGGCCACCAAGAGCGAACGGGAGGCCAGGCTGACCGAGATCAGGACCGAACTGCAACGGCTGGAGGCGGTGCAGAAGCAGGTCCGCGCCCTGCTGGCCCCGCCGCCGACACGGCGGGCGGTGGCCTGATGACCGGCCAGGAGGGCCTGTCCGTTGCGGTGCGCCGGGTGCTGCGCGGCGCCGTGCACACCTACCGTGACCAGCCGGAGACCGCCGATGCGCTGCGCCATCAGTTGGAGCGGTTGGACGAGCCGCTGCGGGTCGCGATCGCCGGCAAGGTCAAGGCCGGCAAGTCCACCCTGCTCAACGCCCTGGTCGGGGAGGCGGTCGCGGCCACCGACGCAGGTGAGTGCACCCGGGTTGTCACCTGGTACCGGGACGGACCGAGTCCGAAGATCATGATGCATCCGCTCGGCGGCCCCCCGGCATCGCTGCCGGTAGTGCGCCGCGACGGAGCGCTGCACATCGACCTGGGCGGCACGCCAGCCGAGCGGCTGGACCGGCTGATGGTCGACTGGCCGGCGCAGAGCCTGCGGACCATGACCTTGATCGACACCCCGGGCATAGCATCGCTGTCCACCGAGAACTCCCAGCGCACCGTGCGATTCCTCGAGCCGGACGACGAGACGCCAACCGAGGCCGACGCGGTGATCTACCTGATGCGGCACCTGCATGTGACCGACACCGACTTCCTCGAGTCGTTCCGCGACCAGGGGGTGGCCAGGGCGACCGGAGTGAACACCGTCGCCGTGCTCTCCAGGGCCGATGAGGTCGGCTCCGGTCGGGTTGACGCAATGGTCTCGGCCAGGGCCATCGCGGCTCGCTACCGCGCCGAGCCGGCGCTGCGCGGGTTGTGCCAGAACGTCGTCGCGGTGGCCGGCCTGCTCGCCCACACCGGGCGCACGCTGCGGCAGGCCGAGTTCGTGGCACTCACCGGCCTGGCCGGTGTGCCGCGCGAGGAGCTGGACAAGGCGTTGCTCTCCGTCGACCGTTTCGTGCGCGTCGACTCCGATGCCCTGCCGGGTACCTCGCAGACCCGTCGCGAGCTGCTGCACCGGTTCGGCCTCTTCGGCATCCGCCTCTCCACCTCGCTCATCCGCCAGGGCACGGACAGCCCGTCGGGACTGGCCGCCGAGCTGGTGGCCCGCAGTGGGCTGAACGAGCTGCAGCGGGTGCTGCACAGCCAGTTCGCCGAGCGGCGTGAGCTGTTGAAGGCGCGGTCGGCGCTGCTGGCGCTGCAGCGCGTGCTGCGCGCCGACCCACGGGACCGGGGCGGCCTGGCCGGCCAGGTGGAACGCATCCTCGCCGGCGCGCACGAGTTCGCCGAGCTGCGGTTGCTGGCCGCCCTGCGGTCCGGCGCGGTCGGCCTGCCGCGGCAGCTCGGCGGGGAGGCCGAGCGGCTGCTCGGCGACGCCGGCGCGGCCCCCGCGGTGCGCCTCGGGCTTCCCGCCGACGCCACCGTCGAGCAGCTGCACGAAGCCGCCCATAGCACGCTGCGACGCTGGCAGCGCCACGCCGAAAACCCGATGTACGGCCGCCGGGCCGCGGACGCCTGCCGAGTAGTGATCAGGACCTGTGAGGGCATCCTCGCCGGCACCCTGTCGCCGCTGCCCCATCGCCCGTCGATCAGCAGACTCCATTCTCCCGCATCCCGCCGATAGGCATCGCCGCGTCCGCGTGTCGATCAGGCCGCGTATGGGTGCACAGGAGCGCGGCGGTCGGGGGCATGCCAGGGCTCAGCGCAGCATCGGCTTGGGGATGTGGTACGCGATCCGGTTGAGGCCGTGCGCGAGCCTGGTCCGGTGTGCGTCGTTGTCCCAGGCGAAGTCAAAGGCGTTCGCCAGCCGGTTGATCGTGTTGAAGGCGAAGGCGACGTACAGGGCGTCCGCGATGGCGGTGTCCGAGACGCCGGCGGCGCGGCAGCGCGCGATGTGGTCCGCGCCGACCGCGTCCGGGGTGTCGTTCGCCGCCTCGAGCAGGGCGAACGTCGCGACGACGCGGGGCTCGAAATCGGCCTCCCGCCAGTTGCCGATTCGTTCGACGATGACGGGGTCGACGTGCAGGCCGGCCACGTCGGTGTGGACTCCGACGCAGAACCGGCAGCTGTTGAGCCGGGACACGAAGACCGCGAAGAGTTCGCGCTCGCCGGCGCTCCACTCGGATGGG
>DASXTS010000237.1:0-7386 GCA_036505275.1 Pseudonocardiaceae bacterium | reverse complement strand
AGGTCGACGACCTAGGTCCTGAATACACCGTTGACAGCACAACTGCAACCACAACTGCAACCAGACAGCCGAACGCGCTGGTCAGGAGCGGTAGCGGTGGGATTTGAACCCACGGAGGGCTTGCACCCTCACGCGCTTTCGAGGCGCGCTCCTTCGGCCGCTCGGACACGCTACCGCCGACGATGGTAGCCGACGGGTGTTGTGGGCCTGCGATCAGTTCGCGCGCGGGCGGTCCCCGTTGTCCTTGGCCTGGTCCGCCGCGCGGTCCCGGCGGTCGGTGCGGGGCGGCTGGGCCTTGCCCTTGGGGCGGACGTTGCGGTCGCCGGTGAGGCGGCCCGCGGCGTGTTTGGCCTTGTCGACGAGCTCTTGCGCCTTCTCCATCAAGGTCACGGCGAGCCTCCTCGGTGCGGGTTGTGGTGCTGTGCCGGTCCGGTTGCCGGCGCGCAGTTACCACGATGGCGCACGATTGGGCGGCGCGTACGGAAAGTGGTCGCATGATCACACATTGGTGTCATTGCAGGTCAGCGGCTTCGTTCAAGTTGCTTTGCGCTGAGAGCCGGCTGGCATCGGCCGGTGAACTGCGAGGTCACGTCGCCACCAGGACCGGTGGACGTTGCCAGTTGGCGTTCAGTGCAAAGCAACCAGGCGAGCGCCGGCCGGGTGGACGACGCACCTACGGCGACGCGCCTACGGCGTGGGGCGGTGAGCTGCGAAGAATCGGTCGAGGAGGGAGGTACAGGCGGCGACGACGGAGGGCGACAAGTCGGATGGGCCGATCACCTCGGGGCGGTGGTTGAGGCGGCGGTCGCGGACGACGTCCCACAGGGAGCCGACGGCTCCGGTGCGCGGCTCCCAGGCGCCGAAGACGAGGCGACCGATGCGCGCGAGGACGGCGGCGCCGGCGCACATGGTGCACGGCTCGACGGTCACGGCGAGGGTGCAGCCGGGCAACCGCCAGCCGTCGCCATAAGCGGCAGCGGCGGCGCGCAGGGCGAGGATCTCGGCGTGTGCGGTGGGGTCGCGGAGGGCCTCGCGGGCGTTGCAGGCGGTGGCCAGGATGTCCCCGGCGGGGGAGGCGACGACGGCGCCTACCGGGACGTCGCCGCTGGCCAATGCCCCACGAGCGGCCGAGACCGCGGCTAGCACCAGGTCATCGTCTGACGGCGGAATCGGCGGACCCGGCGGAACCGGCGGAACCGGCGGAACCGGCAAGGTCACCCGCGGCCGACCGCGGCGGCCAGTTCGGCCTGGAAGCCGCACCGGCTGGCGATCATCTCCAGCTGCTCGTCCGGATAGAGGTCCACCTCGTCCACGATGAGGCCTAACTCGGGCTCGGGCATGCCGACGTCGGCGAGCAGCGCGAGGTCGCCCTCCGGCCAGGGGTCGGCCTCCTCGTCGCTTGGCACCTCGATGCGCAGCAGATCGAGCACGTCGGCGGCGATGTCGTAGTCCATGGCGGCGACCGCATCGGAGAGCAGCAGGCGAACCCCGCCGGGCACCGGGCGGATCACCACAAAGAACTCGTCGTCGACGTCGAGCAGGCCGAACACCGCGCCCAGCGAGCGGATGTCACGCAGCGAGGTGATCGCCGCATCCAGGTCGGTGAGTACGTCCTTGTCCAGCGGCACGCAGCGCCATTTGCCCTCCTCGCGGAGCACGGCGACCGCATAGCCGCGCAGCGGCTGACCATCCATTGGCGCTGGCTGCACCTCGGAGGATCGTCCAATGCCCTGCACTGACATGCCCGTAACGGTAGGCCCGCGGCCACCAGATCGAAAGCGCGTTGGCAGACCAGTAGCGACCGCCCACCCGGTCGGTACCGCCGGGGATGCCAGGATCACCTCATGGCCACCGCCCAACTGCTGACCGAGGCGCGCGAGCTGCTACCGAGCACGGTGGCGCTGCGGCGGCGCATCCACCGCAACCCGGAGCAGGGGCTGCACCTGCCGCAGACCCAGGCGACCGTGCTCAACGCGCTGGCCGATCTGCCGCTGACCGTGCACGCCGGCGGCTCGACGTCGTCCGTGGTCGCCGTGCTGGAGGGCGCCCGGCCGGGCCCGACGGTGCTGCTGCGCGGCGACATGGACGCGCTGCCGCTGGAGGAGGACACCGGGCTGGACTTCGCCTCCGAGGTGGCCGGCTCGATGCACGCATGCGGGCACGACACGCACGTCGCCATGCTGATCTCGGCGGCACGGCTGCTCTGCGCTCATCGGGAGGACCTGGCCGGACGCGTGCTGCTGATGTTCCAACCGGGCGAGGAGGGTCACCACGGCGCCCGGTACATGATCGAGGAGGGGCTGCTCGACCCGGCCGGGCCAGCGGGCACGCCGGAGCGGGCGTTCGCCCTGCACATCACATCGAAGCTGCCGTCGGGGCTGGTCACCTGCCGTCCCGGGCCGATCATGGCGTCGTCCGACGTGCTTCGGGTGACCGTCACCGGGCGCGGCGGTCACGCCGCCATGCCGCACGACGCGCTTGATCCGGTGCCGCCCGCGGCCGCCATGGTCGGTGCGCTGCAGACCATGATCACGCGGCGGACCAGCGCGTTCGATCCGGTGGTGATCACCGTGGCGCACCTGGTGGCCGGCACCACCACGAACATCATTCCGGAGACGGCGCACCTGGAGGGCACCATCCGCACGCTGTCGGAGACGACGAGGACTGCGATGCACACCGAGATCCGCCGGATGTGCGAGCACATGGCCACCGGGTACGGCTGCACCGCCGAGGTGGAGATCGAGCTCGGCTACCCGGTGACGGTGAACGACGACCGGGTCGGCCCGCGGGTGGTCTCCCTGGCGGCGTCGCTGCTCGGCGCGGCGAACGCCGAGCCCATGGCCGAGCCGATTATGGGCGCCGAGGACTTCTCCTACGTCCTGCAGCGCGTTGCCGGCGCGATGGCGTTCCTGGGCGGCTGCCCGCTCGGGCTGGACCCGGCGGCGGCGCCGGCCAACCATTCGAACCGGGTGGTGTTCGACGAGGACGCCATGGCGCACGGTGTCGCGCTCTACTCCGCTTTCGCCCTCGACGCCCTGGACGCCCTGGACGCCCTGGACGCCCTGGACTCGCATACGGCGGTGGACGCGGTGGCCGCAACGGACGAAGAGGGCGCTCCGCCGAAGCGGGACGTGCTCGACGCGCACGACGCGCCGAGCCGATGACCGCCGATCGCGCCGTGTGCGTGATCGGGCTCGGCCTGATCGGCGGCTCGCTGCTGCGCGCTGCGGTGCGCGCGGGGCGTGCGGCGTGGGGTTCGACGGCGTCCACGGCTGACGCCGAGGCGGCCAGGGCCGATGGCTTCGACGTGACGTCCGTGGACGAGGCGCTGGCCAGGGCGGCCGAGGCGGACGCCGTGGTGGTGCTGGCTGTGCCGCTGCCGGCGCTGGACGGTGTGCTTCGGCGGGTCCGCCGCTTTGCGCCGACCTGCCGGCTGACCGACGTGGTGAGCGTCAAGGCGCCCGTGGCCGAGGCGGTGGCCAGGCTCGCGCCGCAGGCCCGTTACGTCGGCGGGCATCCGATGGCCGGTGCCTCGACGTCCGGCTGGGCCGCCGGCCGCGCCGACCTGTTCGGCAACGCGGCCTGGGTGGTCGCCGCCGACGAGGGCCTGGACCTGGACGTCTGGGCCGACGTCGCCCGCCTCGCGCTGGTCACCGGTGCCGCCGTGGTGCCGGCCGCGATCGACGAGCACGACGCCGCGGTGGCGCGCATCTCGCATCTGCCGCACGTGCTGGCCGCCGTGCTCGCCTCGGTCGGCGCCGGCGGCGGCCCGCTGGCGCTGTCGCTGGCCGCCGGGTCGTTCCGCGACGGCACCCGAGTGGCAGGCTCCTCACCAGCGCTGGTCACCGCCATGTGCGAGGGCAACCGGGCGGCACTGCTCGGCGCGGTGGACGACGCCCTCGGCCGGCTCGGCGCCGCTCGCGGCTCGCTGGCCTCGACCGGTGGGCTGGCGGCCACCATCGGCGCCGGGCATCAGGCCCGGCGGGCGCTCGACGAGTACACCCCGCCGGAGGTGACCGCCGACCTGACCGTCCCCGGCGCGTTGGCCGACCTCCGCGAACTGGGCCGGGCCGGCGGCCGGGTCATTGGCCTCCGGTCGTCTTGACCGGGCTTGTGGGTGGGTCGTGAGTGGATGGGTCGTGAGTGGCAAATGGCGTTCCAACACCATTTGCCACTCACGGGCACCCGTAGGGTGCCTTTCGTGAAGCTGCGCGAGCTGGCGATGGCCATCCGGTCCGGCGAGCTGTCCCCGGTCGACCATGTCGAGGACGTGCTCAAGCGGTTGGACGCCGATCCGCACAACGCCGTCGTGCAGCTGCTGGCGGACGAGGCACGGCTGGCGGCAAGGGAACGGGCGGAGGAGCTGGCCAGGGGCCGGTGGCGCGGGCCGCTGCACGGCGTCGCGGTAGCGGTCAAGGACCTCATCGACATCGCCGGCGCGCCGACCCGGTGCGGCTCCAACGTGCGGCGCGACGTCGCTCCGGCCGCCGAGGACGCCCCCGTCGTGGCTCGCCTGCACGCGGCGGGTGCCGTGGTGGTGGCCAAGACGCACACCCACGAGTTCGCCTACGGCCCGACCGGCGATGTCGCTGCCGAGGGTCCGGCGCACAATCCGCATGACCCGAGCCGGATCACCGGCGGCTCATCCTCGGGCAGCGCCGCCGTGGTGGCCGCCGGGCACGTTCCGCTGGCCCTGGGCACCGACACCGGGTGCAGCGTGCGCACGCCGGCCGCGCTGTGTGGGGTGGTCGGGCTGAAGCCGGCGTACGGCGCGTTCTCGACCGACGGGGTGTTTCCGTTGTCGGAGACCTGCGATCACGTCGGCCTGCTCGCCGCCGACACGCACACGGCCGGTGTCGGCTACGACGTGCTGGCCCGGCTGGACGCGACCGGCGGCGGCATCCAGGAGCCGGGGGTGCGGGGCGTGCTGGTCGGCGTGCCTACCGACGCGTACTGGCGGGCAGCCGACCCGGTCATCGCCGACGCCGTCGACGCCGCACGGAGACGCCTCGCCGACGCCGGCGCCGACGTGGTCGACGTGGACACCCCGGACATCGACGAGCTGGCCGACACCTACCGCCGGATCGTCGGCGCCGAGGCGTACGCGACCCACGCCCACGCCCTGGCCACCCGACGAGCAGACTTCCAGCCGGTGACCGCGGAGCGGCTGCTCATCAGCCGCGATCAGCCGGCCAGCGACTACGTCGACGCCCAGCGCACCCGCCGCCACCTCAGCGCCGAGCTGCGTCGCCGGCTGTCCCACCTGGACGTGCTGCTCACCCCGACCACGCCGATCAGGGCCACCCCGATCGGCGCCGAGGAGGTCCAGGAGCACGGCCGCACCATCCAGGTCAGGCCGGCGCTGCTCAGCCTGACCCTGCCGTTCAACCTCACCGGCTGGCCGGCGGTGTCCGTACCGATGCCGCCGGGGGACGGTGGCCTGCCAGTCGGCGTGCAGCTGGTCGGGGTCCGCTTCGAGGAGCGCGCCGTGCTGCGCGTCGCCGGCACACTGGAGCGGTGAACGCGCGGCGGCTGGTGGCCGTTGTGGCCGGCGCGGTCGTGCTGGCCGGTGCCGTCGCGATGTTGCGCACCGGGGTGCAGCCGCCGCCGCGGCCGGTCACCGGGCCGGACGGCCAGCGGATCAGCGCGTATCACGACCCGGCGCTGGTCGTCCCGCCACCGCGTCCCGGCGCTGCGCCGCACCGGCCGGGCCGGCTGCACATCGACGCGCGGCGCGGTGGCGCGCTGGTGTCCTGGCCGCCAGCTCCGTACTCGTTCGAGGTCCGCTGGTCCGGCGCGGACGGCGCCACCAGCGGCGTCCGCCTCGTCGTCACCCCCGCCACCAGCTTCGAGGGCCTGCCGGCCGGCCGCTACCACGTCGAGGTGCGCTCCGTCGACGAGGTCGGCCGGCGCTCCGAGCCCACCAGTGCCGACGTCGAGGTGAGCGACGACGTGCCGTCCTGGCAGCGCGGCCTCGGCTTCGTTGACGACTTCAGCGCCGGCGCGGGCCTGGATGCCAGCCGCTGGCGGCTGCCCAACTTCGCGCGGCAGTGCCTGCGTCGCGAGGGCAACCCCGGTCCGCTCATGCTGGACGGCCGGTGCGGAGGCATGCTTCGTCCGACCAGCCAACTGGTGCTCGCCGGATCCGGCGAGGTGCTCGGCCGGGTGGTGGTGCTCGCCGACGCACCGTCGCCACCACAGCCGTCGCCGTACGGTCCCACCGGGCCGCCGGAGGACCTGGGCTGGGCCAACTACCTCGTAGTCGGCGTGGCTCAGCCGCCGCCTGTGCTCACTCCGGCAAGCGGCGTGCAGCTCTGGATCGGCTCACAAGGCGCGTTCCTGACCGTCGGCAATGACAGCCCGGACCGGCCCCAGCTCGGCCAGCGGCTCGACGGCGGCAGCCCCGGAGCGCTGCACCGCTGGGAGCTGGTGTTCACCGCCGACGAGGTCCGCGCGTACCGGGATGGGGAGCAGGTCGGCTCGGCGGACTACCGGGCGCCGTGGCAGCGGGCCGACGTCTCGCTCGCCGCGTACGTGGGCGGCGACCCCTCTTGGCGGGTCGGCGCGAGGGTGGGGTTGGTCGGGTTCACCGGCGACGCGCCGGACGGCCGCGCCGTCGAGCTGGTCGAGCTGGTGCCGGAGCCGGTCGAGCCGACCACCGAGCTGCACTTCGCCGTGCCGGCGGCACCAACGGCGCAACGGGCCTCCCTGACCGGGGTGCTGGTCAGCCCCGGGCCGGCGTACGGCCCCGCTTCCGTGCAGGATTACCGGGCACCGCCGCCGCCCGACGTGGTTGCGCACATCGGCGGCCTTCCGCTGGAGCTGCACCGGCAGCCGTCGGGCTACCCGGACGACCCGAGCGTGTGGCTCTCGGCCGACGTGCCGGCGTCCGCCGTGCGCGGCGGTGGCACGCTGACCCTGCGTTCGGCCAACGGAGTCACCTTCGTCGCCGTGCAGGCCGAGTTGGAGGTCACCCACCAGCCTGGAGTCGTGCTGGACGTGCAGCAGCCGTGGGTCGATCGGCCTGCCCAGCCGGTGCTACCCACTCCGCGGCTGACCATCCGGTACCGCGAACGCACCGTCACCGGCAGCGATCCGGCGCCGCGCGGCAAGCTGGAGGTCGAGGTGCAGGTGGACGGCCTGCCGGCGCAGGCCGTTGGCCGCGGCGTCGGCGGCTGGGTGGCGCTGCGCGTCGAGCTGGACGGCCGGCGCATCCTCGACTTTCCCACCGCAACCGACGGGCCGGCCGTGGCCGGCAGCTACCGATTCACGCTGGACACCACGGACCTGCCGAACGGCTACTACCCGCTCGTGGTGAGCCTGATCCCGGAGCGCGCCGGCCTCGCCGGGACCACTGAGCGCGCGACTCTGCGCCTGACCAGCTGA
>DASXTS010000236.1:0-5016 GCA_036505275.1 Pseudonocardiaceae bacterium | reverse complement strand
GCGGACTGGGCCTGTCCACCTTCATCAGCGCCGGCAACCGCGCCGATCTGTCCGGCAACGACATGCTGCAGTACTGGCAGACCGACCCGGACACCGACGTGGTGCTGCTGCACTTCGAGACGTTCGGCAACCCCCGCAAGTTCGCCAGGGTGGCCAGGCGGCTGGCCCGCACCAAGCCGATCGTCGCGGTGAAATCCGGCCGGCACGTTGGCCTGATGCAGGGCCTGGCCGAGGTCAGCGTGCCGGTCGACGAGGCGAGCGTCGCCGTGCTGTTCGAGCAGACCGGTGTGATCCGCGTCGAATCGCTCGCGCAGCTCTTCGACACCGCCCTACTGCTGGCCAACCAGCCGCTGCCGGCCGGGCCGCGGGTCGCCGTGGTCGGCAACTCCAGCGCGCTCGGCGTGCTGGTCGCCGACGCGGCGCTGGCCAATGGGCTGACCATGCCGGCCGAGCCGGTGGACACCGGCGCCACGGCCCCGCCGGACGCGTTCGCGGCCGCCGTCCGGGACACCGTGACCAGGAAGGATGTCGACGCCCTCGTGGCCGTTTTCGTGCCACCCGTGCAAACGCCCGGCGCACCGTACGCGGCGGCACTGCGGGCGGCGGTCGCCGGCTGCGGCAAGCCGGTGCTGTCCACCTTCCTGGCCACCGAGGGCATCCCGGCCGAGCTGTCGGTGCCCGGTCCGGACGGCACGCCCGGCTACGGCTCGGTGCCCAGCTACCCGAGCCCAGAGCGGGCCGTGCTGGCGCTGGCCAGGGTGGTGCGCTACGCCGCATGGCGGGCCGCGCCGGTCGGCGAGTTCGTCACCCCTGACGGCATGGCCCTGGACGCTGCGCGCGAGCTGATCGACGCCGTGCTGGCCGAAGGGCCGGACGGCCGGGAGCTCACCGACGAGGAGGCGGTGCGGCTGCTGGACGCCGCCGCAGTACCGGTGGTGCCGTTCCGCCGGGCGTCCACGGCCGATGACGCGGTGGCCGCGGCCGACGAGCTTGGCTACCCGGTGGTGCTGAAGGCCATCGGCGAGCCGTGGCGGCACCGGCCCGACCTGGTCGGCGTCCGATTGGACCTGCCCGGGCCGGACGGGGTGCACACCGCATACGCCGAGCTCACCGAGCTCTCCGGCTCACCAACGGTCTACGTGCAGCGGATGGCCCCCAAGGGGGTGGCCACGGCGTTCGAGCTGGCCGACGACCCGTCATTCGGGTCGCTGCTCTCCTTCGGCCTGCACGGTATGCTCGGCGACCTGCTCGGTGACCGCGCCTACCGCGCGCTGCCGCTGTCCGACAACGACGCCGCCGCGCTGATTCGCGCGCCACGGGCGGCCCCGCTGCTCACCGGCTACCGCGGCGCCACCCCGGTGGACCTGGACGCGCTGGCCGACGTCGCCCTTCGGCTGTCCCGGCTGGCCGAGCGCGAGCCGTGGATCCGGCGGCTGTCGCTGCAGCCGGTGCTGGCGTCCCCGTCGGGTGCCTTCGTCGCCGGTGCCCACGTCGTTGTCGGCCCGCAACCCGCCAGGTTCGACGAGGGGCCGCGCCGCCTGAACTGAGGCCCGCGCGCAGCCGGCCCACTGGATGCAACCGGTGACCGGCTCATCACCGTCCTGTGCGCGTGAGACGACTGGGCCCGGCCACCGTCATGGGCACCGTCATGGGCACCGTCATATGCATCGTCGTCGGTGCCGTGCTGCTGGGGTGCGCCGCGTGCGGCCGGAACGAGCAGGTCGGCTTCGGTGGCGCAGCACCGACGACGGCGGCCGACCGGACAACCACCGCGCAGGCCACCGCACCGGTCAGTTCGTCGGGTGGCACGCCGGACACCGATCCGATGAATCCCAAGCCACCCCCAGGCTCAGTCATGGTGCCGGCCACGCGGGTGGACGCCAGCGCGCTGCCGCCCGGCTACCCAACGGTGGTCTGGATGGTGGGCGACGGTTCCACCCTGGGGGCGTACGGCCAGGCCGGCGGCTGCATCGAAGCGACAGCCGACCTCGTCGAGCAGACCGCGCGGCGGGTGGTCATCCGGATCACGGAGGCCACGACCAGCGCCGGCCCGTGCACCATGGAGATCCGCTACCCGCCGCTGACCGTCACGCTCGACGCCCCGCTCGCCGAGCGGACCGTGGTCCTGCAACGCCGCCAGCTCGGCCCGCCACGCTAGGGGCAGCGGCTGCGCTAGCGGCGGAAGGAGATCTGCAGCACGGGCTGTCCGGACTCGGCGAAGAAGTCGTTGCCCTTGTCGTCCACCACCACGAACGCCGGAAAATCCTCGACCTCGATCCGCCAGACCGCCTCCATGCCGAGCTCCGGGTACTCGATCACCTCGACGCGCTTGATGCAGTCCTGCGCCAGGCGCGCCGCCGGGCCGCCGATCGAGCCGAGGTAGAACCCGCCGTGCCGGGCGCATGACTCGGTGACCTGCCGCGACCGGTTGCCCTTGGCCAACATCACCAGCGAGCCGCCGGCGGCCTGGAACCGCTCGACATAGCTGTCCATCCGCCCGGCCGTGGTCGGCCCGAACGATCCGGACGCGTAACCGGCCGGCGTCTTGGCCGGGCCGGCGTAGTACACCGGATGGTCGCGCAGGTAGCCCGGCATGAGCTCGCCGGCGTCCAGCCGCTCGGCGATCGTGGCGTGCGCGATGTCGCGGGCCACCACCAGCGGCCCAGACAGTGCCACACGGGTCCGGACCGGCAGCCGGGACAGCGCGGAGCGGATGGCGTCCATCGGCTGGTGCAGGTCGATGCGGACCACCTCGTCGGAGAGGTCCTCGGTGGCCACCTCGGGCAGGAACCGCGCCGGGTCGCGCTCGAGCTGCTCGAGGAACACGCCGTCCGGGGTGATCTTCGCCTTGGCCTGGCGGTCGGCGGAGCAGGACACCGCGATCCCGATGGGGCAGGAGGCGCCGTGCCGCGGCAGCCGGATGACCCGCACGTCGTGGCAGAAGTACTTGCCGCCGAACTGCGCGCCGATGCCGAACTGCCCGGTCATCTCCAGCACCTGCGCCTCGAGGTCGAGGTCGCGGAAGCCGTGCCCGGCCGGCGAGCCGGCGGTCGGCAGGGTGTCCAGGTACCTGGCGGAGGCCAGCTTGGCGACCTTGAGGGTGTACTCGGCGGACATCCCGCCGACAACGATCGCCAGGTGGTACGGCGGGCATGCCGCGGTGCCCAGTGCGCGGAGCTTCTCCTCGAGGAACCGGCCGAGCCGGGCCGGATTGAGCACCGCCTTGCTCTCCTGGTACAGGAAGGTCTTGTTCGCGCTGCCGCCGCCCTTGGCCAGGAACAGCAGCTCGTACCGCGGCTGCGAACCGCCAGCCACGTACAGCTCCACCTGGGCCGGCATGTTGGTGCCGGTGTTGCGCTCGTCCCAGAATGTCAGCGGCGCCAGCTGCGAGTACCGCAGGTTGAGGCGCTGGTAGGCGTCGAACACGCCGCGCGAGATGGCGGCCTCATCGTCGCCGCCGGTCAGCACGGCCTCGGTGCGCTTGCCGATGATGATCGCCGTGCCGGTGTCCTGGCACATCGGCAGCACGCCGCCGGCCGACACGCAGGCGTTGCGCAGCAGGTCCATTGCCACGAAGCGGTCGTTCGCCGACGCCTCTGGGTCGTCCACGATGGCGCGGAGCTGGGCGAGGTGCGCCGGCCGCAGCAGGTGCTGGATGTCCTTGATCGCCTCGGCGGCCAGCGCGGTGAGCACCGACGGCTCGATCCGCAGGAACGTCCGCCCGGCCGCCGGCACGGTCTCGACGCCGTCGAGGGGCAGCTGGCGGAACTCGGTGTTGTCCGGTTCCAGCGGCAGCACGTCGACGTGCCTGAACTCCATGGCGGCGACCGTACCGGAGCGGCGGGCACGCCTTAACCTGCCGGGCATGCACGCGTGACCATGCCGCAGGTGCTGGCCTGGCGGATGCCCGCCAGCACCTCGCCGGCGCCCCCGCCGAGGACACCGTGCGGGTCGCCGAGCGACTCTTCGGCGTGCAGGCCCAGGTGGCCTCCTCGGCGGCCCTCGCGGTCGCCGTCCGCAAATCGGCAGGTCGGGCCCGCCCCCGACGGGCCCGACCTCCCGGGGCAGGCGGAATACGGACAGTGAGGGGATGCCCGCTCCGCGTGGTCGATACCGGAACGGTGCCGGTAGCGGAAGCCGGCGTCAAGCCTGCCGAACGGGCGAACGAATGAGTCAGCTGGCGTAGGCCCGTAGTCGCTCAGCGCGCTCGCCCTGCCGCAGCTTGGACATGACCTCTCGCTCGATCTGGCGGACCCGCTCGCGGGACAGGTTGAACCACCGCCCGATCTCGTCCAGGGTCCGCGGCTGCCCGTCCTCCAGGCCGTAGCGCATCCTGATCACCTGCTGCTCGCGCGGGTCGAGGGTGGCGAGCACCCGTCGCAGGTCGTCCTGCAGCAGCGCGGAGATCACGACGGACTCCGCGTCGGAGGCGTCCGAGTCCTCGATGAAGTCGCCGAGCGGCGCCTCCTCGTCGGTGCCGACGGGCATGTCGAGGCTCACCGGGTCGCGCGAGTGGTCGAGCAGGTCCGCGATCTTGTCGACGGCCAGGCCGGACCCCTCGGCCAGCTCCTCGCGGGTGGCCTCCCGGCCGAGCTTCTGGTGCAGCTCGCGCTTGAGCCGGGCGAGCTTGTTCACCTGCTCGACAAGGTGCACGGGCAGCCGGATGGTGCGGCTCTGGTCGGCCATGCCGCGGGTGATCGCCTGACGGATCCACCAGGTGGCGTAGGTGGAGAACTTGAAGCCCTTGGTGTAGTCGAACTTCTCGACCGCACGAATCAGTCCGAGGTTGCCCTCCTGGATGAGGTCGAGGAAGAGCATGCCCCGGTTCAGGTAGCGCTTGGCGATCGACACGACGAGGCGAAGGTTGGCCTCGGTCAGCTGGCGCTTGGCCGCCAGGCCGTCGGCGACGAGCGCCTCGGCGGGCAGCAGCTCGTGCTCGGGAATCAGGGCGCAGTCGTCGTAGCGATCCTCGAGCTCGGCGATCCGCGCCGCGGCGTGCAGACCGGCTTCGATGCG
>DASXTS010000235.1:0-21830 GCA_036505275.1 Pseudonocardiaceae bacterium | reverse complement strand
AGCATTCCAAGCATCTCCTTCCGCTCGAGCTGTGCCACCAGCTACCACTGGACGGGCGAAACCACCGGGTTGGGCCGCGGCCGTGGCGGATAGCATCGGCTTCGTCACCAGTTGCTCGTCCGTCGGAGGCTTCCCGTGTCCCAGCCCGCCCAGTTCACCGCCGCGCCGCGCGTGCTCGTGCCGGCCGGCACTACCGCGGGGCACGCGCTGCGGGACGCCGGGCTGCCGGGCAAGGGGCCGCAGGCGGTGGTCGTGGTGCGCGACCCGGACGGCAGGTTGCGCGACCTGTCATGGGCGCCGGCCGACGAGGTAGAGGTCGAGGCGGTGACCGCGGACAGTGACGACGGCCGGGCGGTGATCCGCCACTCCACCGCGCACGTGCTGGCGCAGGCCGTGCAGCAGCTCTATCCCGAGGCCAGGCTGGGGATCGGGCCGCCGATCAAGGACGGGTTCTACTACGACTTCGCGGTGCCGCGGCCGTTCCACCCCGACGACCTCGAGAAGGTCGAACAGCGGATGCGCCAGATCGTCAAGGACGCGCAGCGGTTCTCCCGCCGGAGGTTCGACTCGGTCGAGCAGGCGCGAGAGGAGCTGGCCAGCGAGCCGTTCAAGCTGGAGCTGATCGACCTCAAGTCGGCCGATGAGGTGGACACCGCCGAGGTGATGGAGGTCGATATCAATGACGCTGCCGGTGAGCTGACGATCTACGACAACCTCGACCCGCGCTCCGGTGAGCGGGTGTGGGCCGACCTGTGCCGGGGGCCGCACCTGCCGACGACCAGGCACATTCCCGCCTTCAAGTTGACGCGCAGTGCTGCCGCGTACTGGCGTGGCGACGAGCACAACCCGCAGCTGCAGCGGATCTACGGCACGGCCTGGGAGTCGCCGGAGGCGCTGGAGCGGCACCTGCACCTGCTCGCCGAGGCGGAGCGCCGCGACCACCGCCGCCTCGGCGCCGAGCTTGACCTGTTCAGCTTTCCCGAGGAGATCGGCTCCGGCCTGGCGCTGTGGCTGCCCAAGGGCGGCATCGTGCGCCGGGCGATGGAGGACTACTCGCGGGGGCGGCACGAGGAGGCCGGGTACGAGTTCGTCTACTCGCCGCACATCACCAAGGGCGTGCTCTTCGAGAGATCCAGGCACCTGCAGTGGTACGCCGAGACCATGTACCCGCCGATGCACCTCGACGAGGAGCGCGACAGCGACGGGAACATCCGCAAACCGGGGCAGGACTACTACCTGAAGCCGATGAACTGCCCCATGCACAACCTGATCTTCGCTGCGCGCGGGCGGTCGTACCGGGAGCTGCCGCTGCGGCTGTTCGAGTTCGGCACGGTGTACCGGTACGAGAAGTCCGGCGTGGTGCACGGGCTGACCAGGGCACGCGGGTTCACCCAGGACGACGCACACATCTACTGCACCCCGGAGCAGCTGCAGGACGAGCTGGCCGACCTACTGGCCTTCGTGCTCGGGCTGCTCTCCGACTACGGGCTCACGGAGTTCACCGCCGAGCTGTCGACCCGGCCGGACAAGTTCGTCGGCGAGATCGAGCAGTGGGAGGCCGCCGAGGCCGCGCTGGAGCAGGCGCTGCGCCGGGCGGGCCTGCGGTACCGGATCGCGGAGGGCGAGGGTGCGTTCTACGCGCCGAAGATCGACGTGCATGCCACGGACGCGATCGGGCGGGCGTGGCAGCTCTCGACGCTTCAGGTCGACCTGCAGATGCCGAACCTGTTCGAGCTGGAGTACACCGCGCCGGATGGGTCAAGGCAGCGCCCGTACATGATCCACCGAGCGCTGTTCGGGTCGATCGAGCGGTTCTTCGGAATCCTCACCGAGCACTACGCCGGGGCGTTCCCGGCGTGGCTGGCGCCGGTGCAGGTGGTCGGCATCCCGGTGGCGGCCGACCACGTCGAGCACCTGATGGCGGTCGCCGAGCTGCTGCGCGGCAACCGGATCCGGGTCGAGGTCGACGCCGGCGACGACCGGATGCAGAAGAAGATCCGCAACCACACCACGCAGAAGGTGCCGTTCCTGCTGATCGCCGGGGGGGCCGATGTGGCCACCGGCGCCGTGAGCTTCCGGTTCCGGGACGGCAGCCAGATCAACGGGGTGCCGGTGCACGACGCGGTGATGGCGGTCACCGCCTGGATCCAGCGGCGGGAGAACGCCTCGCCGTCGGCGCAGACCTTCGAGATCACCGGGACGTGAGTGGGATGGGGTCCGGCAGCCCGCCGGAGCTGGTCGAGCAGCGTGGCATCGGGGTGCCCGACCGGTTCCAGCGGCTGTGGACCCCACACCGGATGGCCTACATCAAGGCCGAGTCCGAGGGCGCCGGGGAGGACCCGTCGGTCTGTCCGTTCTGCCAGATCCCCTCGATGGCCGACGAGGAGGCCCTGGTGGTCGCCCGCGGCGAGACGGTGTACGCCGTGCTCAACCTCCACCCGTACAACCCCGGCCACCTGATGGTGGTGCCGTACCGGCACGTCGCCGAGCTGGAGAACCTGGCCGAGGCCGAGTCCGCCGAGCTCATGGCGTTCACCCAGCGCGCCGTGCGGGCGATGAAGAAGGCGTCCGCGCCGCACGCGTTCAACATCGGCCTGAACCTCGGGGCGGTGGCCGGCGGCTCGCTGGCCGACCACCTGCACCAGCACGTCGTCCCGCGATGGGGCGGGGACTCGAACTTCATCGCTGTGGTCGGCATGACCAAGGTGATCCCGCAGCTGCTGTCCGAGGCGTGGGCACAGCTGGTCGAGGCGTGGGCCAGCCTCGACGACTGACCTGATCCATTCCGTCTAGGCTGCCGAACGATGCTGAACCTCCGCGCCTCCGTGGCCCGCGTGACCGACCCGCTCGGCTCGTGGCTGCTACGCCGCGGCCTGACCGCGGACATGCTGACGGTGTTCGGCACCGCGGTCTCGGTTGTCGCGTCGCTGTGGTTTCTCCCGCGCGGGTCGCTGTTCTGGGGCACGGTGGTGGTGACCGTGTTCGTGCTGTTCGACGCGGTGGACGGCGCGGTGGCCAGGGCCGCCGGCGGTGGCAGCGCGTTCGGCGGCGTGCTGGACTCGGTGTGTGACCGGATCGCCGACGGCGCGCTCTTCGCCGCCCTGGTGTGGTGGTGCTTCGGCGTTGGCGAAAACCGTCCGCTGGGCGTCGCGGCGCTGGTGTGCCTCGTGGCCGGCCAAGTGATCTCCTACGTCAAGGCACGGGCCGAGGCGGCCGGGCTCACCGCGGTGGCCGGAATCATCGAGCGGCCGGAGCGTCTGATCATCACCCTGGTCGGCACCGGCCTGCACGGCCTTGGGGTGCCCTACGCTCTGGACGTCGCGCTCTGGCTGCTCGCGGCGTTGTCCCTGGTCACGGTGGCGCAGCGGCTGGTTGCGGTGCACCGCTCGGCGAGGGAGCAGGAGACCGCCACGTGAGGGTGCGGGAGCGGGCGCTGGACGCCGGGTACGGCGCCGGTTGGCGGCTGGTTCGGGCGCTGCCGGCGCCGGTGGCGCTGGCAGCCTTCGAGGGCTGTGCCACGCTGTCTGCCGCCCTGCGTGGGGGTACGGGCGCGGTGGCGCAGCTGCGCCGCAACCTGGCGAGGGTACGGCCGGCCGCGTCCGAGGACGAGCTGGACGAGCTGGTTCGGGCCGCGTTGCGCTCCTATGCCAGGTACTGGTGCGAGGCGTTCCGGCTGCCGTCGATGGACCATGACGCGCTGCGCGCCGTGGTCGGCCCGTCGATCGAGGGGCAGGAGCACATCGAGGCGGCGCTGGACGCCGGCCGCGGAATGATCGTTGCGCTGCCCCACTCCGGCAACTGGGACGTGGCTGGGATGTGGCTGGCCGGCCGCTTGGGCTCGTTCGCCACCGTGGTAGAGCGGCTGCGCCCGGAGTCGCTGTACCGCCGGTTCGTGGCGTACCGCGAGTCGCTGGGCTTCGAGATCCTGCCGCTGACCGGTGGCCAGCGGCCGGTCGGTGAGGTCCTCGCGCGACGGCTTCGCGACAATGGCGCGGTCTGCCTGGTGGCCGACCGGGACCTTGGCGCCGGTGGCGTGCGGGTGAGCTTCTTCGGGGAGCCGGCGAAGTTGCCAGTCGGCCCGGCCAGGCTGGCCGAGCGCACCGGCGCCGCGCTGCTGCCGGCGAGCCTCTGGTTCACACCGACCGGCTGGGGCTGCCGAGTGCACCCACCGGTCGTCGCGCCGTCGGTGCTGGCCGCGACCCAAGCGGTGGCCGACACCTTCGCCGCGGGCATCGCCGAGCACCCGCAGGATTGGCACATGTTGCAACCAGTGTGGTTGGCGGACCGGCCGGCACCGCATCAGGCACGGCGCGGTGTGTCGAGGGACAGGGAGCGGGTCGAGTGAAGATCGGCGTGGTGTGTCCCTACTCCTTCGACGTGCCCGGCGGAGTGCAGGCGCACGTCGCCGACCTGGCCCGGGTGCTGGGGCGGCTGGGCCACGAGGTGGACGTGCTGGCCCCGGCTGACGTCGACTCGGTGGTGCCGGAGTTCGTCACCCCATCCGGCCGGGCCGTCGGCGTGCCGTACAACGGCTCGGTGGCGCGGCTGGCGTTCGGCCCGGTGTCGTTCACCCGGGTGCGGCGTTGGATCCGCGAGCACGACTTCGACGTGCTGCACCTGCACGAGCCCACCGTGCCGTCGCTGTCCATGCTGGCCCTGATGGTGGCCGATGGGCCGATCGTCGCGACGTTTCACACCAGCACGCCGCGCTCGCGGGCGCTGACCACGTTCGGCGGCGTGCTGCAGCCGATCCTGGAGAAGATCACCGCGCGGATTGCGGTATCGGCGCTGGCTCGCCGCGTGCAGATGGCGCACCTCGGCGCGGACGCCGTGGAGATCCCCAACGGGGTGGACGTGCCGCTCTACGCCGGGGCCAGGCCGCTGCCCGGCTACCCGCGGCGCGGCGGCACGGTGGGCTTCGTCGGACGCTACGACGAGCCGCGCAAGGGCATGGCGGTGCTGCTGGACGCGCTGCGGCCGATGGTGGTGCCCGGACCGGCGCAGCGGCCGGAGCTGCAGCTGCTCGTGGTCGGGCCGGGCGATGCGGGCGAGCTGCTGGCCACCGCTGGCCCGGCGCTGGCCGACCGGATGGTGCTGCTTGGCCGGGTGGACGACGAGACCAAGGCCCGCGCGCTGCGCAGCGTCGACGTGTACTGCGCGCCGAACACCGGCGGGGAGAGCTTCGGGATCATCCTCACCGAGGCGATGGCGGCCGGCACCCCGGTGCTGGCCAGCGACCTGGAGGCGTTCCGCCGGGTGCTCGACGACGGCTCTGGTGTGCCCGCCGGCGAGCTGGTGCCGGTCGGGCACAGCGCGGCGTTCTCCGCGGCGCTGGCCGCCCTGCTGGACGATCCGGCTCGGCGCGCCACACTCTCGCTCCGCGCGCGGCGGGTGGTCGCCGAGTACGACTGGGAGCACGTCGCGGCCGCCGTGCTTCGGGTGTACCAGGCCGCGATCGCCGCCGATCCGCGCCGCGTCAGCGCCGTGTCCACTGCCGTGCCCGGGGCCGTTCCCGGGGCCGTTCCCGGGGCCGTTCCTGGGGTCGTTCCTGAGGCCGTGGCCGAAGCCGCTGCCTCGGGTGCGGACGTCGCCGTGACCGGCGCCGGGCCGGTGCCGGCTAACCTGCGGGCTTGACGGCCGTGCTCGGTACCGCGCTGTGGGTGCTGCTGGGCCTGGTGCTGGTCCTCGGCTCGCTGGCGCTGGCGCGGGCGCAGCGGCTGGACCGGCTGCACGTCCGCACCGACGCGGCGGCCGCGGCGCTGCGAGCCGCGCTGGACCGGCGTGCCGTGGTGGCGCGCACCATCGCCGCGCTGCAGCAACCGGACGTGGGCGCGGCGCTGCGGGCCGCCGCGGACGCCGCCGAGCACGCCGCGCCGGCCGAACGGGAGGCCGCCGAGAACGAGCTGACCAGGGCGCTCGCCGCGCTGCTCGAGCTGCCCGCCGAGCTGGGCGTCGAGCTGGCCGACGCCGAGCAACGCGTGATGATCGCCCGCCGGGTGCACAACGACGCCGTGCGCGACACCCTCGCGCTGCGCGGCACTCGGCTGGTGCGGTGGCTGCGGCTGGCCGGTACGGCCGGCCCGCCGCGCTACTTCGAGATCGCCGACGAGCCGATGGCCGGCGTCGCGGTCACCTCCGCGCCGACCGAGCGGCCGGCCGCCAGGGTCGTGCTGCTCGACGACGCCGGCCGGGTGCTGCTGTTCGAGGGCGCCGACCCGGCGCGCACCCACGAGCCGTTCTGGTTCACCGTCGGTGGCGGCATCGAGCCCGGCGAGGTGCCCCGCGCCGCGGCCGTCCGGGAGCTGCGCGAGGAGACTGGCATCCGGCTCGGCGAGGACGACCTGGTCGGCCCGGTGTGGGAGCGGGACGTGCTCTTCACCTTCGACGGCACGCCGTACCGCTCCCGTGAGTGGTTCTTCGTCGCCCGCTGCCGCCACGGCCTGGCCGTCGACACGAGTGGCCTCGACCACATCGAGGCCGCCAGCGTGTTGCGCCATCGCTGGTGGACCGCCGACGAGCTACGCAGCACCCGCGAGGTCTGCTACCCGCTGCAGCTCGCCGAGCTACTGCCGGCCGCGGCCACCGGATGGGACGGCGTCACCCGCACCATCCGCTGACCCGGCTGCCCCCGCTGACCCGTCGCAAGAAAAGGGGGAGGCGTCCTCAGCGCTTGGCGCCGGCGGACGCGGCCAGCGCCTCCGGCAGCGGCTCGTACCTGGCGAAGCGGCGGCTGAACGTCGCGGTGCCCGAGGTCAGCGAGCGCAGGTCGACGGCGTAGCGCAGCAGCTCGGTCGCCGGGACCTCGGCGTGCACCCTGGTGCGCCCGGTGGCGTCCGGCTCGGTGCCGAGCACCCGCCCGCGCCGGCTGGCCAGGTCGCCGAGCACCGATCCGAGGTGGCTGTCCGGCACCCGGATGGTGACCTCGTCGAGCGGTTCGAGCAGCGACGTCCGGGCGGCCGCGGCGGCCTCCTTCAGCGCGATCGAGCCGGCGGTCTGGAACGCGGCGTCCGAGGAGTCGACGCTGTGCGCCTTGCCATCCACCAGCGTGACCCTGATGTCCACCACCGGGTAGCCGTTGTCCAGCCCGCGTTCCATCTGGGCGCGCACGCCCTTCTCCACGCTCGGGATGAAGTTGTTCGGGATGGCCCCGCCGACGATCTTGTCCACGAACTCGAAGCCGGCGCCGCGGGGCAATGGCTCCACCAGGATGTCGCACACCGCGTACTGGCCGTGCCCGCCGGACTGTTTGACGTGCCGGCCCTTGGCCTTGGCCGGGGTGGCGAAGGTCTGCCGCAGCGGGACCGCGACCGGCTCGGTGTCCACGTCCGCGCCGCCGGCCCGCAGCCTGGCCAGGACCACGTCGGCGTGTGCCTCGCCCATGCACCACAGCACGAGCTGGTGGGTCTCGGCATTGCGTTCGAGGCGCAGCGTCGGGTCGCCGGCCACCAGCCGCGACAGGTTGCGGGCCAGCGCGTCCTCGTCGCTTCGGGTCTTGGCCACCACGGCCACCGGCAGCAGCGGCTCCGGCATGTCCCACGGCGCGACCAGCACCGGGCTGTCCGGGCCGGAGATGGTGTCCCCGGTCTCGGCGGAGGTCAGCTTCGTCAGCGCGCACAGGTCGCCGGCAACCGCGAACGGCACCTCGCGCAGCGTGGCGCCGAGGGGCGAGTAGACGTGCGCCACCCGCTCGTCGGCGTCGTGGTCGTCATGCCCGCGGTCGGCCATGCCGTGGCCGGACACGTGCACCGAGCGGTCCGGCCGCAGCGTGCCGGAGAAGATCCTGATCAGGGAAACCCGGCCGACGTAGGCGTCCACCGCGGTCCGCACCACCTCGCCGGCCAGCGGGCCGCTGGGGTCGACCTTCAGCTCCATCGGGCCGGCCCCCAGCTTGATGGCCTCCGGTGGCCGGTGCTCCATCGGCGACGGGAACGCCTGGGTGAGCACTTCGAGCAGCTCGGCGAGGCCGACGCCGGTGGCCGAGGACACCGGCAGGACGGGGTGGAACGCGCCGCGGGCCACCGCGGTCTCCAGGTCGTCGATGAGGGTCTCGACCTCGATCTGCTCGCCGCCGAGGTAGCGGTCCATCAGACCCTCGTCCTCGCTCTCGGCGATGATGCCCTCGATCAGCTCGTTGCGGGCCTCCTCGACGCGCTCCGCGTCGGCAGCATCGGGCTCGCCGACCGTGGCCTTCGGGCCGCCGGAGTAGTCGAACAGCTTCTCGGAGAGCAGACCGATCAGGCCGGTCACCCCGTCGGCGCCCTTGACCGGCAGGTACAGCGGCTGCACGCCGGCGCCGAACGCCTCCCGGCAGGATGCGATCTCGGCGTCCACGTCGGCGCGCTGGTGGTCGAGCCGGCTGATGACGACCGCCCGCGGCATGCCGACGGCCGCGCACTCCTCCCACAACGCGATGGTCATGTCGTCGACGCCTTCGGCCGCGCTGACCACGAACAGCGCCGCGTCCGCCGCCCGCAGCCCGGCCCGCAGCTCACCGACGAAGTCGGCGTAGCCAGGGGTGTCGATCAGGTTGACCTTGATGCCGTTGTGCATCAGCGGAGCCACCGAAAGGGCGACAGAGCGCTGCTGCCGGACGGCCGCCGGGTCGTGGTCGCACACCGTGGTGCCATCGGTCACCGAGCCGGCTCGGCTGATCACGCCGGTGGCTGCCAGGAGGCTTTCGACCAGCGTTGTCTTACCGCCGGATGGCGGCCCGACCAGCACCACGTTGCGGACCTTGGCGGGATCGTCGACGGCGACAGCCTCGCCGCCCTGGCCGGCGTCGGAGCTCTTCACCCCCATCGCATAACACCTCCACGTGCTGCGGGAATCGGTGTGCCCGATCCCACAACGTTAGTCTCCTCATGACAACCCCATGCGGCAGGCGGGCCTCCGTCGGCGCCGCACCCGCGTTGCGGCGCGGAAAGCGCGGATAGCATGGTGACCAGTCGCTCCACCAGCACGCATTCACCAGGAAGGCCCGTCGTGACCACCGCCGCCAACCCCCCAGCCAGTACCGACGGCTCCGCCGTACGCCCGATCACCGGCACCGCCCGGGTCAAGCGCGGCATGGCCGAGATGCTCAAGGGCGGAGTGATCATGGATGTGGTCACCCCGGAGCATGCCAAGATCGCCGAGGACGCCGGCGCGGTTGCCGTCATGGCGTTGGAGCGGGTGCCGGCCGACATCCGCGTCCAGGGTGGGGTGGCCAGGATGAGCGACCCCGACATGATCGACGGCATCATCGCGGCGGTGTCCATCCCGGTGATGGCCAAGGCCCGCATCGGGCATTTCGTCGAGGCCCAGGTGCTGCAGGCGATCGGCGTCGACTACGTCGACGAGTCCGAGGTGCTCACCCCGGCCGACGAGGCCAACCACATCGACAAGTGGGCCTTCACGGTGCCGTTCGTGTGCGGCGCCACCAACCTCGGTGAGGCGCTGCGCCGCATCGCCGAGGGCGCTGCCATGATCCGCTCCAAGGGCGAGGCCGGCACCGGCAATGTGGTCGAGGCCACCCGGCACATGCGGGCCATCCGCGCGGAGATCCGGCGGCTGACCACCCTCGACGACGACGAGCTCTACGCGGCCGCCAAGGAGCTGCGCGCCCCCGTCGACCTGGTCCGCGAGGTGGCCGCCGCCGGCAAGCTGCCCGTGGTGCTGTTCACCGCCGGCGGCATAGCCACCCCGGCCGACGCTGCCATGATGATGCAGCTCGGCGCCGAGGGCGTGTTCGTCGGCTCCGGCATCTTCAAGTCCGGCGACCCGGTCAAGCGGGCCGAGGCCATCGTCAAGGCCACCACCTTCCACGACGATCCCGAGATGCTCGCCAAGGTCTCCCGCGGCCTCGGCGAGGCGATGGTCGGCATCAACCTCGCCGACCTGCCCGACACCCAGCGCCTGGCCACCCGCGGCTGGTAAGGCTCGCTCAGCCGCGCGGGTAGAGCTCGATCTCCGCGTGGTGCCCGTGCGCGTTCGCCAGTTTGGCGTCACACGTCACCAGCGGAACGCCCAGGCGTTCGGCCAGAGCGACGTAGGCGGCGTCGTACGCGGTGATGCTGTGCCGCAGCTGCCACACGCGGGCGATGAGCGCTCTGTGTTCGACTCGTGAGATGGGCAGGTCCGGCAGCGCCTCGACCGCAAGCCGGGCCGTCTCGGCCGAGATCTCACCACGGGCGTGGCCGAGAACCACGCGCTTCAACAGCTCGGGCCGTGGTGGCTGATTCGTCGTCGCGGCGATGACCGCCGACGCGTCGATGACGAATCTGGAGGTCACCCCGCTTCCCTGTCCCGCCACTCACGGATGTCACGGATCATGCTGTCGCTGTCGACGACCCCCCAGTCCAGGGCGTGCATCCTGGCCAGCCACTCGGCCATGGTCGGGCCGGTGGCAGCCATCTCGGCCTCCTGCCTCTTCAGGCGGGCTTCGAGGGACAGCGCATTCGGACCGTGCACCGACCGTGGTTCCTGGGAAGGTTCGGGCGGGTCGCCGGCCACCGCGTTGTCGGACATGGGCTCAGGCTAGCGGCATGCACCGACCATGCCCGGCTCATTCACGGACCGGCGCCGCGCCTAGCTGCGCGGGTACAGCTCGATCTCCGCGTCGTGCCCGTGCGCCTTCGCCAGCCTGCTGTCGCACGTAACCAATGGAACCCCGAGGCGTTCGGCGAGCGCCACGTAGGCCGCGTCGTATGGCGTGATCGAATCGCGGAGCTGCCATACCCGCTCCAGAAGTGAGCGGTGTGGCGCCCTGCTGACCGGTGTATCGCCGAC
The DNA here is from genome assembly GCA_036505275.1 of Pseudonocardiaceae bacterium. Taxonomy (GTDB): domain Bacteria; phylum Actinomycetota; class Actinomycetes; order Mycobacteriales; family Pseudonocardiaceae; genus DASXTS01. The sequence continues at coordinate 11,063 of DASXTS010000235.1, read as the reverse complement.
GTCGCGGAGCACCGCGACCGCTACGGAAGGCGACAGCAACCCGCGCATGACCATCCGGCGCAATGCGCTCGCCACCTCGATGTCGACCAGCTCCGGCGCGCCGGCGGTTTGGGTGAGTGCGCGCCGACGTAGTCCCGGGTCCGGCGAGGTGCCGGTGAGCAGCTCGAGGAGGGCCGAGGAGTCGATTACGAACTGGACCACTGCTGCTCGTCTCGTTCGCGGCGGCTGTCCTGGATCGCCGCCACGATGTCCTCGGTCGTCACACCGCCCGACTCGGCGCGCCGCCGGTCAGCTCGGGCAAGCAACTCGGCCATCGTGGGGCGACTCGCCATGTCCTCGAGCTGACGCTTCAGGTAGGCGGTCAGGGAAAGGTTCTCCGCCGCCGCGCGGGTGCGCAGCACGGTGTATGCGTGCTCATCGACATCTCGGATCTGAATCGTGCGAGCCATGCATGCATTCTAGCGCGCCTTGCGCTTGAATGCATGCAGATGTCCGCAATGGTAGACGCAAAGGCCGCTCAGTCATGCCATGGGTGGGTCACGCCGTCGGCCGCCGGACGCCGCGTCCCGGACGCTATCCAGGACGCCACCTGCGTGCGCGAGGAGAAGTCGAGCTTGCGCAGGATGCGCTCGACGTGGCCGTCCACCGTTCGCGGCGAGATGGTCAGCGCCCCGGCGATGTCCTTGTTGCTCATCCCCCGCGCGATCATCGACGCGACCTGCCGCTCGCGCGCGGTCAGCGGGGAGGCAACCTCCGGCAGCGGGGCGGACGGCCGCACGGTGGTCGCCGGGTGCGGCTGGCCGGCGTCGTGGGCGGGCCCGCGCGCCGCGAGGTCCAGACCGAGCCGTACCGCCTCCGGCCCGCTGACCCCGGCGTACCGGGCACGGATCTCCGCGGCGCGTTCGGCGCCCAGCTCCGCCTCGATCCGGGCGGCACAGGTTGCCGACACGGCGTCGCGGCGGGAGTACGCCGAGGGCTACCTGCTCCACCTGACCGCGCTCGAGTGGTTCGGCCGGCAGTACGTCGCCGGGCCGCAGGACCTCACCGAGCCCCGGCTGGCAGTGGACCGGTCGCCAGCTGTGGGACTGCCGCCGACGCTGATCGTGACCGATGAGTACGACCCGCTCCGGGACGAGGCGGAGAAGTACGGCGACCGGCTGCGCGACGCGGGGGTCGAGGTGACCGTGCGGCGCTTCGACGGGCTCGTGCACGGCGTCTACTGGATGTCGGCCGCCGTGCCGCGCAGCGCCGAGCAGCGCCAGACCGTTGCCGACTTTCTGCGCAACGCCCTGGGCAGGCCGGTGACAGCGCCGGCACGGGGCGGATGACGCTGATTCGCCCGTGCCAAGCCAGCCAGCTCCGCAGACCGAGCGGCCAGCTCGTCTCAGACGTGCTCCATGACCAGGACCGCGGTGGCTTCGGTCCGCAGCGCCTGGTAGAGGTGCGGCAGGTCGCCGGGGAAGCTCGCGTAGTCGCCGGGACCGAGCTCGACCGGCGCATCGGCCGGTCCGGCCAGCACCCGGCCGGCGCTGACCACGAGATGCTCGACCGTGCCGCGGATGTGCGGCTGCGCCCTGCGTGGTTCGCCGGGTTCCATGGTGATCGTGTAGAGGTCGCGGCGGACGCCGGGCGGGCAGGACGACAGCAGCTTGCCGGTGAAGTGCCCGGTCTCGGACGGGATCACCGGGCCCTCGCCGGCCCTGACCACGAGCACCTGCGGCGCCGGTGGCTCGACCAGCCGGCTGAATGGCACGTCGAGCGCGACCGCGAGGGCCCACAGGGTCTCGATGCTGGGGTTGCCGGTGGCGGCCTCGAGCTGCGAAAGCGTCGACTTGGCGATGCCGGCCCGCCTGGCCAGCTCGGTGAGGGAGACGCCGACCCGCTCCCGCTCGCGGCGTAGTGCGGCGGCGATGGCCTCCAGTGGTGCGGTGGACCGGGTCACGCGTCCCTACTCAAGTTGTTTGACGATCGCAGCGACTCCGTTCAGTATAGAAGTCTATGCGTTCGATTTGGCGAACACTCGACCGAACCCTGCTGCGTGACGCCGGTGCGCTGGCCGCGGCGGTGCTGATGGTGGGGATCTCGTTCGGTGCGCTGGCCGTCGCGGCCGGCATCGGGGCGTGGCAGGCGGTGGGCATGTCGCTGCTGGTCTTCGCTGGCGGCGCGCAGTTCCTGGCGGTCGGTGTGGTGGCCGCCGGGGGAGCCGCGGCCGCCGCGGTGGCCGGTGGCCTGCTGCTGAACGCGCGGCACCTGCCGTTCGGGCTCGCGGTCGCGGAGGCGATCGGGCGCCGGTGGCCGGCACGCCTGGTCGGTGCACATATCCTGGTCGACGAGACGGTGGCGTTCGCCACCGCCCAGCCCGACCCGCAGCGCGCCCGGCGCGCGTACTGGACGGCCGGGCTCTCACTCTTCGTCGCATTCAACGCCGGCACCGTGGTCGGCGTGCTCGCCGGCCAGGCCGTCGGCGACCCCGCCAGGTACGGCGTGGACGCGGCCTTCCCGGCCGCGCTCCTGGCCCTGCTGCTGCCCAGCCTGCGCGGTGCCAACGGCGGAGCCGACGCTCGCCGGGTGGCCCTGGCCGGGGCGCTGCTCGCGCTGCTTGCCACCCCACTGCTGCCGCCCGGTCTGCCCGTCATGCTGGCACTGGCCGCCCTGGCACTGGCCGGCCGGCCCCCGCGTGCCGGCCGTGCCGATCGGGCTGGCCGGGACCGGCCATGAGCTGGGCGGCGGTGCTGGTGCTGGCCGCGGGCACCTACGCGTTCCGGCTGGCCGGGCCGGTGCTGCGGGAGCGTCTGCAGGTCTCGGCGTCGGTGCAGCGGCTACTCATGCTGGGCGCGGTCGCGTTGCTCGCCGCGCTGATCGCTACGGCGGCGTTCACCTCGGGTGGCGGGTTCGCCGGTTGGGCGCGGCCGGCCGGGGTTGCGGTCGGCGCGGCCGCGGCGCTGCGCCGGCTGCCCTTTGTCGTCGTGGTGATCTCGGCGGCCGCCACCACCGCCGCCCTGCGCGCTCTCGGCGTCCCCTGACCCCGGTGTAGCCCTGATGGACGCGGCAACGCGATAAACCGGCGGGGTGCGCGCCCTGGCCGGTGCCGCCGTCCGGGGGTTATGGGGTTACTAGGCTGGGCGGACGTGACGAGTGATCCGGTGATCGGGGTGCTCGCCCTCCAGGGCGACGTGCGCGAGCACCTGCGCGCGCTGGACGCGTGCGGGGCCCGTGCGACCACGGTGCGACGGGCCGATGAGCTGGCCGGGGTGGACGGCCTGGTGCTGCCCGGCGGGGAGTCGACCACGATCAGCCGGCTGCTGGAGGTCTTCGACCTGCTGGACCCGCTGCGCAAGCGGCTGGCCGACGGCATGCCGGCGCTGGGCTCGTGCGCTGGCATGATCCTGCTGGCCACCGACGTGCTCGGCGGCCGGCCAGACCAGCACCAGCTCGACGCGGTGGACATGACGGTGCGGCGCAACGCGTTCGGCCGGCAGGTGAACTCCTTCGAGGCAGACCTTGAGCTCGTCGGGCTCGCCGGCCCGCCGATCAGGGCGGTGTTCATCCGAGCGCCGTGGGTCGAGAGGGTGGGGCCGGGCGTGCAGGTGCTGGCCAGGGTGCCGGACACCCCAGCCGCCGGGGCCGCCGCCGGTAGGATCGTCGCGGTTCGGCAGGGGCCCGTGCTGGCCACTGCATTCCATCCGGAGCTGACCGGTGACGGCCGGGTGCACGGCCTGTTCTGCGACATGGTTCGCGCGGTGTGACGCCGTCGGGCCAGACGTGCGAGAGGAAAGACGGAACCGATGAGCGGCCACTCCAAATGGGCCACCACCAAGCACAAGAAGGCGGCGCTGGACGCCAAGCGTGGCAAGCTGTTTGCCAAGCTGATCAAGAACATCGAGGTGGCGGCCCGTGTCGGTGGCGGCGACCCGGACGGCAACCCCACCCTGTACGACACGATCCAGAAGGCGCGCAAGAGCTCGGTGCCGCTGGACAACATCGAGCGAGCCCGCAAGCGCGGCGCGGGCGAGGAGGCCGGCGGCGCGGAGTGGCAGACGATCATGTACGAGGGCTACGGCCCGAACGGCGTGGCGCTGCTCATCGAGTGCCTGACCGACAACCGAAACCGGGCCGCGTCCGAGGTACGCACCGCGGTGACCCGCAACGGCGGCTCGATGGCCGACCCTGGGTCGGTGTCCTACCTGTTCAACCGCAAGGGCGTCGTGCTGCTGCCGAAGAACGGGCTCACCGAGGACGACGTGCTGATGGCCGTGCTGGATGCCGGCGCCGAGGAGGTCAATGACCTCGGCGACTCCTTCGAGGTGGTCACCGACGCCGCCGACCTGGTGGCCGCCCGCAGGGCGCTGCAGCAGGCCGGCATCGACTACGACTCGGCGGAGGCCAGCTTCCTGCCGTCCTCCAGCGTGCCGCTCGACGCCGACGCGGCGCGCAAGGTGTTCCGGCTGATCGACGCGCTGGAGGACTGCGACGACGTGCAGAACGTCTACGCGAACTTCGACGTGTCCGACGAGGTGATGGCCGAGGTCGGCTGACCGGCGGCGCGTCGCGCGCTGCACTGTGGACGGCGGTCGTAGGGTTCGAACGAGTGTTCGTCGAGGAGGTGCGGCGCGTGCGGGTGCTCGGCATTGACCCGGGCCTGACCAGGTGCGGGTTCGGTGTGGTCGACGGCGGCGACGGACGCGCCCCGAGCTGCGTCGCGGTCGACGTGCTGCGCACGCCGCCGGATGCGGACCTGGCGCACCGGCTGCTGGCGCTGGCCGACGCGGTGGAGGAATGGCTGGACGCGCACCGCCCCGACGTGGTCGCCATCGAGCGGGTGTTCAGTCAGCACAACCTGCGGACCGTGATGGGCACCGCGCAGGCCGGCGGGGTGGTCGCGCTGGCCGCCGCCCGGCGCCGGCTGCCGGTGGCATTCCACACCCCCAGCGAGGTCAAGGCCGCGATCACCGGCTCCGGCCGCGCCGACAAGGCCCAGGTCACGACCATGGTGACCAGGGTGCTGCGGCTGTCCACCCCGCCGGCACCGGCCGACGCGGCGGACGCCCTCGCGTTGGCCATCTGCCACCTGTGGCGGGCCCCGATGGCGGCCAGGTTGGCGGCCGCCCAGGCCAAGGTGGCGGGGCAGGCCAAGGTGGCCGGGCGAAAGCCGGTGACCCGATGATCGCGTCGGTGCGCGGCGAGGTCACCGCCGTCGATCTTGACCATGCCGTCGTCGAGGTGGGCGGTGTGGGGCTGGCGGTGCACGCCACTCCGGCGACCCTGGCGACCCTGCGCCGCGGCGAGCAGGCCAGCCTGGCCACCGCCCTGGTGGTGCGGGAGGACTCGCTGACGCTGTACGGCTTCGCCGACGCCGCGGCCAGGGAGCTGTTCACCCTGTTGCAGACGGTCTCCGGAGTGGGGCCGCGACTGGCGCTGGCCATGCTCGCCGTGCTGGAGCCGGACACCCTGCGGGCCGCGCTCGCCGACGGAAACGTCGCCGTGCTCACCCAGGTGCCGGGCATCGGCCGCAAGGGCGCCGAGCGGCTGGTCATCGAGCTGCGCGACAAAGTGACCACGGTCAGGGCGGCGACCGGGCATCCGGGCGGCCATCCGGGCCTGCCGGCCGCGGTGCCGGCCGCCACCCAGGTGCGCAGCCAGGTCACCGAGGCGCTGGTCGGGCTCGGGTTCGCGGTCAAGGCGGCCGAGCAGGCGGTGGACGCCGTGCTCGCCGAGGACGGTGGCGGTGTCGAAAACGGCGACACCCCGCGGGTGCTGCGCAGCGCGCTGGTAAGGCTCGGACGCGCCAAGTGAGCGACGCTGAGCAACCGGCCAGCGTGGTGGCCGCACGCCTCGACCCGGCCGAGCTGGACATCGAGGCGAGCCTGCGGCCGCGCCGGCTCGCCGAGTTCATCGGCCAGCCCAGGGTCCGCGAGCAGCTCGAGCTGGTTCTGGAGGGGGCCCGCCGGCGCGGTGAGCCGCCCGACCACGTGCTGCTCTCCGGGCCGCCCGGGCTCGGCAAGACCAGCCTCGCCATGATCATCGGAGCCGAGCTGGGCAGCCCGGTGCGGATCACCTCGGGGCCGGCGCTGGAACGGGCCGGCGACCTGGCCGCCATGCTGTCCAACCTGGCCGCCGGCGACGTGATGTTCATCGACGAGATCCATCGCATCGCCCGGCCGGCCGAGGAGATGCTCTACCTGGCGATGGAGGACTTCCGGGTCGACGTCGTGGTCGGCAAGGGCCCCGGCGCGACCAGCATCCCGCTGGAGCTCGCGCCGTTCACCCTGGTCGCGGCCACCACCCGGTCGGGGGCGCTGACCGGGCCGCTGCGCGACCGGTTCGGCTTCACCGCGCACATGGAGTTCTACGAGCCGCCGGAGCTGGAGCAGGTGCTGCACCGCTCGGCCGGCATCCTGGGCATTGACCTGCGCACCGACGGGGCCCGCGAGATCGCCGGCCGGTCCAGGGGCACGCCGCGGATCGCGAACCGGCTGCTACGCAGGGTGCGCGACTACGCCGAGGTTCGGGCCGACGGTGCGGTGAACCTCGAGGTGGCCCGCGCCGGGCTGGCCGTCTACGACGTGGACGAGCTGGGTCTGGACCGGCTCGACCGCGCCGTGCTCACCGCTCTGGTGCGCTCCTTCGGCGGCGGGCCGGTCGGGGTGTCCACCCTGGCCGTTGCGGTCGGCGAGGAGCCGGGCACCGTTGAGGAGGTCTGCGAGCCGTACCTGGTGCGTGCCGGCATGCTGGCCCGCACGCCGCGCGGCCGGGTCGCCACCCCGGCGGCCTGGTTGCACCTCGGCCTGCGGCCCCCGCCTCCGCATCAGGGGGAGCCCAGCCTGTTCGACACCTGAGCGGCCCGTGGCAGACTCGGCACCACCGGGGGATTTCGATCGGAGGACAATGGATCAGCTCTTCCTGCCCCTGCTGCTTCTGCTGCTGTTCGTGCCGCTGTTGATGTCGTTCCGCAGGCAGCGCCGCCAGGTCAGCCAGATGCAGCAGTTGCAGAGCTCACTCAACGTCGACGACGACGTCATGACCACATCGGGGATGAAGGCCACCATCGTGGCCATCACGGACGACACGGTCGACCTCGAGATCGCGCCTGGCGTCGTCACCACGTGGCTGCGGCAGGCCATCCGCGAGCGGCTGACCGACCCGTCGCTGGACACACAGCCGGACACTCGGCCGTACCCGGACGAGGCCACGGACGAGTACACAGTGGAGGTCAGAACGGACGAGGCCGACCGGCGCTGACCTCGGCGGCTGACCCCGGCACCGATCGGGGAACTTGACCCGAGCCACATCGCCGACCGGGTAGGCTCGCTGGCCGTTCGCCCACCGTGGGCACTCCACCACGACGAGGTTGTTTGAGGAGACGGACGCACCGTGGCACCACCTGCCGGGCAGATCCGCCCAGCACGTTACCTGCTGGCCTTCGTCGCCATCGTGGTCGTGCTCTACGCGCTGGTGTTCCTCACCGGCAACCACAAGGCAACCCCCAAGCTCGGCATCGACCTGCAGGGTGGCACCAGGGTCACGCTCACCGCCCGCACCGAGAACGGCCAGCCGCCCGGCCGTGACCAGCTCAACCAGGCCCGCCAGATCATCGAGACCCGGGTCAACGGCCTCGGCGTCAGCGGTGCCGAGGTGGTCCAGGACGGCAACAACCTGGTGATCACCGTGCCCGGTACCGAGGGCGACCAGGCGAAGACCCTCGGGCAGACGGCCAAGCTGCGCTTCCGCAAGGTGCAGCAGGCGCTGCCCGGCGGCAGCCCGGCCCCGGCCACCACCGAGACCCCCGCGCCAACCAGCTCCGGAGTGCCGCCAGCCTCGGGTGAGACCTCCACGCCGGCGGCTCCGACCACGCAGCCGTCCCCGCAGGGCCGCCCGGCACCGGCCGCCCAGCAGCCGGCCGCCCAGCAGCCGGCCGCCCAGCAGCAGCCGGCGCCGACCACGACAGAGCCGGCGCCCACGTCCACCACGGCACCGCCGGCCACCTCGACCAGCCTGCAGCCGGTGCCCGCGCTGCCGGCCGATCCCAAGGTCGCCGAGGAGATCAGGGCCGCCAAGGAGACCAGGCAGAGCAGCGACCCCAACGTGCTGCAGCTGGCGCTCGCGACACTGGACTGCGGCAAGCCCGACCCGCTGGTCGGCAACGACGACCCCAACCTGCCGCTGGTCAGCTGCGCCCAGGACGGCACCGAGCGGTACATCCTGGAGCCGGCCTTCCTGGACGGCGAGCGGATCGACAACGCCACCGCCGGCGCCAACCCCAAAGGCCCCGGCTACGTGATCAACCTGAGCTTCGACAGCGAGGGCAGCAAGACGTGGGCCGACTTCACCTCGGCCAACGTCGGCCAGCGCGCCGCTTTCGTGCTGGACAGCAAGGTCGTCTCGGCGCCGACCATCAACGAGGCGATTCTCGGCGGCAACACCGAGATCAGCGGCCAGTTCACCCAGAAGTCGGCGACCGACCTGGCCAACATCCTCAAGTACGGCTCGCTACCGCTGTCGTTCGAGAGCTCCGAGTCCGAGACCGTGTCGGCCACCCTCGGCCTGGCCTCGCTTCGGGCCGGGCTGATCGCCGGCGGCATCGGGCTGGTCCTGGTGTTCGTCTACTGCCTGTTCTACTACCGGGCGCTGGGCATCCTGACCATCTTGTCCCTGGGATTGTCCGCCCTGGTCGTCTACGCCGCGCTGGTGCTGCTCGGCCGGTGGATCGGGTTCACCCTGGACCTGGCCGGCATCGCCGGGTTCATCGTGGCCATCGGCATCACCGCTGACTCGTTCGTGGTGTTCTTCGAGCGACTGAAGGACGAGATCCGCGACGGCCGCACGTTCCGATCGGCGGTGCCTCGCGGCTGGGTCAGGGCCAGGCGCACCATTCTGTCCGCCGACGCCGTGAGCTTCCTGGCCTCCGCCGTGCTCTACCTGCTCGCCGTCGGCCAGGTGAAGGGCTTCGCGTTCACCCTCGGCATGTCGACGGTGCTCGACCTGATCGTGGTGTTCCTGGTGACGCACCCGCTGGTGATACTCGCCTCGCGGTCCAAGCTGCTGTCACACCCGTCGATGTCCGGGCTCGGCGCCGTGCAACGGGTGGCGGCCAGGCAACGAGCCGCCGGCGCCACCCCGGCCGTGAAGGAGGCCTGACGTGGCGACCCCAGTGACCGCGACGGGCGACACCACCGTCGCCAAGGCCGGTTTCTTCACCCGCCTCTACACCGGAACCGGGGCCTTCGACATCATCGGCAGGCGCCGGCTCTGGTACCTGTTCACCGGACTGCTGGTCGTGGTGTGCCTCGGCTCGATCGGGTTCAGGCAATTCAACCTTGGCATCGACTTCGTCGGCGGCACCAGGCTGCAGTTCCCGGTCGCGGCCGCCGAGGGCAGGACGATTGGCGAGAAGGAGACCGAGTCGCTGTTCGCGGCGACCCTCGGCAAGGACCCGGTCACCGTGCAGACCGTCGGCCAGGGCGGCTCCGCCACCGTACTCATCCGGTCGGACACCCTGAGCCAGGACGAGGTCGTCAAGCTCAAGACCGCGATCGCCGAGCAGCTCAAGCCGGTCGACGCCGGTGGGCAGACCAACACGGCGGTGATCAGCGACAGCGCCGTGAGCGCGTCCTGGGGCGGCGAGATCAGCCGCAAGGCGCTCATCGCCCTCGTGGTGTTCCTGGTGCTGGTCAGCCTGTTCATCGGGTTCTACTTCGCCCGTGTGATGGCGATCGCCGCGCTGGTCGCGCTGGTGCACGACGTGGTGGTCACCGCCGGCATCTACTCGATCGTCGGCTTCGAGGTGAGCCCGGCCACCGTCATCGGCCTGCTGACCATCCTCGGTTTCTCGCTGTACGACACGGTCGTGGTGTTCGACAAGGTGCAGGAGAACACCAGGGGCCTGCTCGGCCTCACCCGCCGCACCTACGCCGAGGCCGCCAATCTGGCCATAAACCAGACCCTGATGCGGTCCATAAACACCTCGCTCATCGCCGTGCTGCCGGTGGTCGGGCTGCTGGTGATCGGCGTGGGACTGCTCGGCGTTGGCACCCTCAAGGACCTCGCCCTCGTCCAGATGGTCGGCATCCTGGCCGGCGCGTTCTCCTCGATCGTGCTGGCCACCCCGCTGGTGGTCGACCTGACCATGCGGAAGCCGGCCTTCCGTCAGCAGGCTCAGCGGGTCCGCAGCCGGCGCGAGACGCTGGCCCGTAAGGCGGCCGCGTCCGGCGCCACGGTAGCGCCCGCGCTCGAGGACACCCCGGTCACCGACGAGGCCCTGGCCGCCGAGCAGCGGCGGGAAACCGCCATGGCGGCGGCAGCCAGCGTCCCGGCCAGGGTCGGCAAGACCGGCCAGCAGCAGCGCCGGCCTCGCTCCGGCAAGTCCGGCCGGCCGAGCGGGAAGAAGCGTCGCTGACCACCATGAGCCAGTTGGAGCGGGTCCGCGAGCTGATCCGCGAGGTGCCGGACTTCCCTGAGCCCGGAGTGCTGTTCCGCGACCTGTCCCCGGCGCTCGCCGACCCGGCCGCCTTCACCGCAGTGGTCGATGCTCTGGCCGACGGGCACGCCGCGACCGACGTGGTGCTCGGCATCGAGGCCCGCGGCTTTGTGCTCGGCGCCGCGGTCGCCCGCGCCCTCGGCGTCGGCATAGCCTGCGCCCGCAAGCCCGGCAAGCTCCCCGTCGTGGCGCACCACGCCGAGTACACCCTGGAGTACGGCACCGCGACCCTCGAACTGCCCGCCGACGTGCTGGCCCCCGGCCAGCGGGCACTCATCATCGACGACGTGCTGGCCACCGGTGGCACCCTCGCGGCCGCCTGCACCCTGGTCGAGGCCGCCGGCGCCACCGTCGTCGGCCTCGCCGTGGTCGTCGAACTGGCCGCCCTCGGTGGTCGTGACCTGCTCGCCGACCGCCCGCTGCGCACCCTCCTCACCCTGTAAGCGACTGCCGTAGATCGTTACTGGGTGGTCTGCTAATTGCGGTTGACGGTGAATCGGCCGTCGGTTCGGAAGGTGGCGCCGTACCTGTGCGCCTGGGTGTGGTGATTGCGGCAGGCCAACACCCCACCCTGGTAACTGGTCGGCCC
>DASXTS010000234.1:0-24882 GCA_036505275.1 Pseudonocardiaceae bacterium | reverse complement strand
GGTTCGTCACGAAGTCCAACGGGCGCACCCTGTTCCGGGGTGAGCTGGACCCGGAGGCCTCCGCGCTGCTGCACACCGTGCTCAGCCCGCTGGCCAAACCCCGCCCGTCCAGCGAGGAGGGACCGGACCGGCGCACCCCGGCCCAACGCCACGGCGAGGCCCTGGTCGAGGTGCTGCAGCTGGCCGCCGACAGCGGCCAGCTGCCCTCGGAGGCCGGGGAGAAGCCGCACCTGCTGGTCACCATTCCGCTGCAGAACCTGCGCGACGGGCTGGGCACCGCCTTGCTGGACGGCGCCGGCCTATTGGACGCCGCCTCCGCGCGGCGCCTCGCCTGCGATTGCAAGCTCGCGCCGGTGGTGTTGGGCGCCAATTCCGAACCGTTGGACATTGGGCGCAGCAGCTACACCGTCTCCACCGCCCAACGCCGTGCGCTGATCGTGCGCGATGGTGGGTGCGCGTTCCCCGGCTGCGATCGTCCGCACCGGTGGTGCGCCGGGCACCACATCGCGCATTGGGCCGATGGCGGTCCCACGAATCTCAACAATTTGCTGCTGCTGTGCGGCCGCCATCACCGGCTGGTGCACCATTCCGACTGGGAGTGCGCCATCGTCGATGGACGGCCCGTGTTCTACCCGCCAAAGTATGTTGATCCGTTGCGAAGACCGCGGCGAAATACCATGCACCCATGCCCAACCTAGCCACTCGACAAGGACGGCGGAAACGCGGCGCCGTACCACACCGGGACAACGGCACGGTGTGGCGCCGCGGCGAACCGCACACGCCGCACGGACTGCCGGAGAGGCGCCGCGGGACCGCAGCCGGGCAGGCCGCATGGCCTGCCCGCAAGGGCCTGCCAAGAGAGGGGCCGCCGAGGCTCGCAGGTCAAGGGTTGCCCGAAGGGCAATCGCCGCAAGGCGACGCCGCGGGCGCCCTTGACCTGCGAGAAGCGGCCCCGCACAATCCCGCGGCGCCGTACCCGCATTACGGCCTGTCTCGTGGATCGTGGCCGTCGCGAGCGGCAATCCAGTTGAATGGCACCGCAAGGAGGACGACGAGGGCATAGCGGAGCTCTGGACAAGGAGCACAACGCATGCCCACGCCCGCCGGCGTAGAGGCAATGCCCGAGCGTCATCTGGGCGCCGCGCAGCAGGCCAAAGATCCGCAAGACAGGCCTTAGTTAGCCGGGTGCGGTGAGCTCGACGGCGCGCTTGAGGAAGCTCAGGTGCACGGCGACGCCGATGGCGAGGAGGTCGGGGGTGGGCCGCCCGGTGCGGCGGAAGACGTCCAGCGCGGTCAGGTTCACGCAGGTGTCGGCGTACAGGTCTACGTGCACAGGTAGGTACGACTGAACGTGCACAGGGGCCCACATGCCGGTCGTCTCGGACCGCGATGGCCGCGGCTGGCTGGAGTCCGAGGCGGCATGGAGGATCATCGGACGTCGAGGTCTCCGCCGGGGTGCGCCGGTTTCCGGCGAGGGTCGTTCGGCGGCTGCTTGCCATTGCCTGGCGGGCGCCCTGCGCCGGCGTACCCGGTTGTTGCTGGTGTGGCGTCCGGGCAGACGCCGGTGACGAGCTCGCTGGGGCGGGCGACGAAGGTGTGGTCGCTGACGGTGGGCGTGCTGACGCGGTCCGCCCGGAAGAGTCGGGGAGCGTTGCTGTCGCTGTCCCAGGCGATCACGTACCACAGCGGTTGGCGCACCAACAGACCGTGGGGTTCCACCCGCCGTTTCGTGCGCCGGCCGTGTCGATCGTGGTAGGTGAAGGCGAGCAGGCGAGTGCTGGTGAAGGCGGTCTCGAACGCCTCGACCAGGTTGGGGTCGATGTTACCGGGCCTGGCCTCGCCCGATGGTTCACCGACCAGGATCCGCTCGCACAGCGCTCGCAGGTGGGCTGCTCGGGCAGCGGGGAGGGCCTGTTCGATCTTGGCGAGGGCATGCTGTGCGCCGGCGGCGAAGGGCACCGTCTTGGCGGCGCGGGCGAGCTCCACCGACACGATGAGTGCGACGACCTCGTTGGTGCCGAGCTGCGAGGTGATCATGACCGAGGTCGGGTTGAGTCGTACTCCGCCGCCGGGCCCGGAGAACGTGTCGATGTCGAAACCGGCCCCGCGAAGAGCGCCGAGGTCGCGCAGCACCGTGCGGCGGGAGACGCCCAGGTCCCGGGCGAGGTCGGCGACGGTCCAGTCGGCCCGTCGCCGTAACAGCCGCAGCAGCTGGTCGTGGCGGTCCACGGTGCGCATCAGTCCACGGTACCGGCGATGAGTGACAGGTTCTGTCACCAATGGCGGGTAGGTTTGAGGGAAACCGGAGGCCAGGAGGTCACGATGCGCATGCAGGGCACCAGGCAACTGCAACGACACACCACGGTCAGCGTTCCGGTCGGGGTCGTTTACCGGCTGTTTATGGACAACGCGGAGTTGGCCAACTGGGCGCCGGTCGTTGACGCCGTCACCGACGAACACGGCGGCGACGACACCGGCTTGGGCACGACTCGCACCTGCGCGGTGACCATGAACGGCAAGAAAGGAACCATGGTCGAGCGGTGCGTCGAGGCGGTGCCCGAGACTCGCGCGTCGTTCCTGGTCGTGGACGACTCGTTCGGGTTCAACAAGATGCTGACCAACTACGGCTTCACCGTCCATTTCACCGCGACCACGAGCGAACGGACCGAGGTGCTGATCGAGACGTTCTACACGCCGGCGCACCCGATCGCCACCGTACTCAACAAGCTGATCATGCGACGCAAGTTCCGCGGCGTCATCGACGAGCTTCTCGGCGGGCTGCGCACCCTCGCTGAGCAGCGCCATAACCAGCCCGAAGACCTGAGCACTCCACGCTGACCCCCGGCCCGACCCCGCGCCGGCGCAGCTCCAACCACCGCTTCGAGCCCGATTCCATCGCCGACTCGCCGGCCACCGCCTCATAGCCGAGCGAAATCTGGCCTGTGAGCCATCGTCAGGACCCCGGACCTGTGCACCTTCACCCGTACCGACCTGTGCACGTAGACGTGTACGCCGACACGCAGGCGCCTTGACCGAGTTGAACGCCTCCCAGGCGTCCCAGGTCGGCTGGTCGTACTCAACCCCGACTGTCGCGGCCAGGCGGTCCTTCCACTGCTGTGGGGAGCCCAGCTTCCGGCCGCGGATTCGGACCGTCCTGTCAGCGTCATGTCAGCGGCGTGTTCGCGTGATGTGAGGGTTGCCGGCGAGTCTTCACGGGTACAGGTCGGCCACTTGCCGGCCGAGGTGTCGATTTGCGGCCCCCGGTTCGACGTAGTGGTGACGGACCAGAACGGGGAGGAGAAGGCAATGACCATCACGCTGACCACCACACTCAGCTCGCTCAGCCACCGGGACCGCGCCGTTCTCCGTGCCGTTGCCGCCGGTCGCTGTCAGATCTCGGCCGGCCCCGGCACACCATTGATCATCGACGGTATCGGCTGCTGCGACCAGCTCGTCGGCCCGCGCCTGATCAAGGCCGGTCTCATCGCCGCGGTGGCCCGACCGGGACCCGCCCGGCTGACCTCGTTCGGCCGCGGACTTCTGGAAGCGGCGTGATCGTGATGACCACGACCTCCGCGGTGCCGTCCCCGCTGACCCGCCTCGACCGTTGCGACCGCTGCTCGGCGGCCGCCCAGCTCATCGCCGTACTGCCCAGCGGTGAACTGCTCTTCTGCGGCCATCACGCCCGCCAGCATCGGAACCGCCTGCTCGACACCGGCGCCTGGCTGAGCTCGTAGTAGGCGCGAGCCCGTAGCGCGTGGTCGGCGAGCCCGCGGGGCGGATCGGTGTGAGCAGTGCTCGGCTGCTTGCGGATCTGCCCAGCTGCGCCGACGCCACCAAACCAACATCGGTCGCAGCGGGTCATGGAGGACGCCGGGGTTGCGCCGGACGAAGTCCGATGACCAGGTGCATTGTTACGAGACGGGGGTTGGCCGACGCCTCAACGATCCTCGACGAGTAGGCGCAGCGCCGGTCGGGCACGTCCGGCTGGGTCGTCGTCCTCCTCGGCCGAGAGGGCACCGCTGAGCCACAGGCTGGCGAAGCCGTGCGCGATCGACCATCCCGCCGTCGCCAGGTGCCGCGGATCCGTGCCCGATGGGGTGAGCGATTGGGCGCCCTGCTGCAGGAGGTTGTTCGCACGGGTACGCGCCGCGTCGACCTCGGGGTCGTCGACCCGGTACAGGCCGGGTGTGAACATGACGGCGAAGTGGGCAGGGTGGGCGACCGCGAAGCGGATGTAGGCCAGCCCCGCCTCGAGGAAATCCGGCCCGGCGGCCTGCACCTCCTCGGCGAGCAGCGTGAAGCCCTCCACAGCGATGGCGGTCAGCAGCCCGGCCTTGTCGCCGAAATGGTGCGCGGGCGCGGCGTGCGAGACCCCGGCCCGACGCGCCAGCTCCCGCAGGCTCCAGCCGTTCGGGCCCGACTCCGTGATCGCCTCGATCGCGGCGGCTTGGATCGTGCGCCGCAGGTCGCCATGGTGGTATCCGATCGTCCTCACCTCTTCGTCGGTGGCTTGACTCACAGACCCGCATCTTGTCATTGCCAAGATTGTGGTTAGAGGATAGCGTGAACACTGAACTTGACAGTGACTAGATCAAGGTGGGTGGATAGGATGCAGACGATCATTGTTCTGGGCGTGAGCCTTCTAGGGTTCCGAGCGTTGGGCGCCCTGGGCGTGACGCGGTTCGCGTCCTGGCCCACCAGCGCGGCGCACGGGCTCGCGGTCATGCTGCTGATGACGGCAAGTGCCCACTTTGTGCCCGCCGGCGTGACGGTCATGCCCAACCACGCCGATCTGGTGGCCATGGTGCCGCCGTTCGCGCCGTTCCCCGGCGCGATGGTCTACGCGACCGGCGTGCTGGAACTGGCCGGTGCGGCGGGACTGGTCGTGCCCGCGACCCGGCGGGCCGCCGGCTACTGCCTTGCGGCCCTGTTCGTCCTGCTGCTTCCGGCCAATATCTACGCCGCCGTCGCGGAGATACCGTTCCACGGTGAACCAGCGTCTCCTTTGTGGCAACGCATCCCCGAACAGGTCGTATACGTCGCCGTGGCGCTGTGGGCCGCCCGGTCGGCACCCCGGCTCGGCCTGTGGCCGCGCCGCGCCGCGCCGCAGGCGAGCCGACGGGCGTAGCGCAATGGCCACAACACCACGTAGCCCAAGGACGCTGATGCCGATCGGCTGCGGACGAAGTCGGTGATCACGGCGGCCATCTCGGCCTCACGGAACCAGGGGCGGGTGTCGGCGCCCCGGGCGTGGTCGGCGGTGCCGAGGTGGGCGCTCGGTGCCGGGCCATGGCCGTAGCCCGGACGAATCGGGCGGATCACGCCGAACCCGTCCAGTTCGGGCTGGTGGAACCGCAGCGCGAACCACGGAGCCCGGCTCAGGTGCCTGGCACGGTCAAGACGAGGGAATCCATTGATGAATGGGAGCCAAGGTCGCCTGCTGCGGGCCGGGGTCTGGCTCGAGCTCATTGGTGCGGCCCTCGCGGGCAAGCAGCGCGTCGATGTCATCGGCGTCGACGGGCTTGGAGAACAAATAGCCTTGCCCCAGGTCGCATGACAGCTCGCGCAGCTTGTCCCACTGCTGCGGCTGCTCGATCCCCTCAGCGATCGTCTCCAGCCGCAGCGCCTTGGCCAGCTGGATGATCGCCTTGGCCAACGCGGACTCCTCGGTGGTCTTGAGAATCCCGTCGACGAACGGCTTGGGGATCTTGAGGATGTCGATCGGGAGTTGCTCCAGGTAGCTGAGCGAGGAGTAGCCGGTACCGAAGTCGTCGATGGCCACCCGCACTCCGAGCCGCTTGAGCTCGGTGAGCTTCTCGACGGCCGCTTGGGTGTCCTCCATGAGCAGTGACTCGGTGATCTCCAGGGTGAGGCAGTGCGGACGAAGCTCGGTGACAGCCAGGATTTCGCTGACCTCGCTCACGAACCCGGGATCCTGCAGCTGGCGGATCGACAGGTTCACGTTGATCGTCAGTTCCCTGCCGTGCAGTTGATGCCAGCGGGCGCCTCGCCGGCAAGCCTGCTCGAGGACCAGGCGGCCGAGCGGGAGAATCAGGCCGGTCTCCTCGGCGAGGGGAATGAACTCGTTGGGGCCGACCAGTCCGCGTTGTGGGTGCCGCCATCGCACCAGCGCCTCCACCCCGGTCCTTCTGCCCGTAGCCAGGTCGATGATCGGCTGGTAGAGAACAAAGAACTCGCTTCGCTCGAGGGCCCGGCGCAGGTCAGCGGTGAGTTCCAGGCGTTCCACCACGGCGGCGTGCATGGCGGGGGCAAAGCACTCGTAGCGGCCCTTGCCGTTGTTCTTGGCGGTATACATGGCCATGTCGGCGTTCCGGAGCAGCTCGTCGGCCTCCTGCGGGCGGTCCAGGTCCGGCAGCGCGATCCCGACGCTGGCCCGGGTAACGACGTCCCTGCCGTGGATGGCGATTGGTGCCTGCAGCGCCATGCTGACGCGCTCGGCGACAGCAATGGCCTCTTGTTCTTCGCCCAGATCCTCGAGCAGTAGTGCGAACTCGTCGCCGCCCAGCCGGGCGGCCGTGTCGCCAGCGCGGATGCAGCCGCGAAGCCGATCGGCAACCGCGCACAGCAGCTCGTCGCCGGCAACGTGCCCGAGGCTGTCGTTGACGGTCTTGAAGTCATCAAGATCGAGGAACAACACCGCACAGCCCTGCCCGTCCCAGCGTCGGCGTTCCAGCATGTGCTGCACCCGGTTGGTGAACAAGGCGCGATTGGCCAGACCGGTGAGCGAGTCGTGGAATGCCTGGTGCTTGAGCTGGTCCTCGAGCGTCTTGCGGTCGGTGATGTCGCGGCTGGTCAACACGTAGCCGTGCAGGTCGTCGTCGACGTGGTTGCTGATGGTCTCCACCGTGAGCCAGCGGCCGTCCTGGTGCCGCATCCGGCACTCGATTGGCTCGTTGACCCCGTCGTGACTGCTGGCGCGCTTGAGTAGCGCGGCCATGCGCTCGGTGTCCTGGGGGTGGATGAGTCGTGCGAAATTGGTGGCGAGCAGCTCATCCGGCTGGTAGCCAAGGACGCGTTCCACCGACGGGGTCTGGTAGCGGATCGTCCAGTCGACCTCCATCACGGTGATCAGGTCGGAGGAGTTCTGAACGAGCCGGCGGAAGCGCTCGTCGCTGCGGCGCCGGTGCAGGTCCTCGGTCAGGGCAGCGCTCTCGAGGGCCAGCGCGACCTGTGCGCCGAGCGTCTGCAGCGCCTCCTGGATCTCGGCCGGCTGGCGCGTCTCGCTGGCGACCAGCAGCAGCCCGCCGGGCTCCCGCTGGACCGGCAGGGGGACAGCCAGCATGAAACCCAGCGTCGGGCCGAAGCGGAGTGCTCGGTAGAGATCGGCGGCCGTGGCCCCGTCGACGGTGATGGAGCCCTGCTGGAGACCGGCCAGCATGGCTGCCGGCAGATTCGCGACCTCCAGGGTGGTGCCGACGAGCCCGTCGGTGGGCTCCCCGGTGGCGGCGACGATGCGCAGCTCGCTCGGATGGCCGGTGGCGATGCGGACCGCGGTCGCATCGGGCCGGCCGGTCAGGGTGATGGCGGCGTTGAGCGCGGCGTTGTGGATGCCGTCCAGCGTGGTGGCGGCGACCAGCGCCCCGGCGGCCTCCCTGAGGGTCGTCTCCCTGGACGCCGACCACTGGTGCTTGAGCAGGGTGATGCGCAGCGTCTGGACAAGCCCGCTCATCCGAAGCAGGGCCAGGATGAACAGCAGCAGGGAGCCGCCGACCACCACGGCCATGTCCACCCGCTCCCCGCGGGCCACCTGCACGGCCAGCACGGTGGGCCCCATCAGCGAGGCCAGCGCCAGCAGCACCCCGAACCGGGCGCGGGTGATCTTGACGGTGGCGACTGGCGCGGGCCGGTCGAGCTCCCGCATGGTGGGATGCAGGCCGGCCGCGCCCCAGCAGACGTAGAACAGCATCCAGCCGATGTCGACCGGGCCGCCGAGCCGCCAGGTGCCGGTCAGCTGAATGAGGCCGTAGAGGGTGTCGGCCAGCAGGAGCGGGACCAAGCTGAGGCTGAGCAGGTGGAAGGAGGCGTTCCGCACGCCGCGGTCGCTCCACAGGCGGGCGGCGACCGCGAGGACCAGGATGTCCATCATCGGGTAGGCGACCGAGGTGAGCAGCTGCGGCATGCTGAGGCTGGGATCACGCAGGTAGGGCACGATCAGGAATTCCCAGGACAGCAGCCCCATGCTGATTGTCACGATCAGCGCATCCACCAGGCTCGCGCGGTCGCGGCCCGGGGTCCGGCGTTTGACCAGCAGGAGCAGCCCGCCGATCAGGCACGGATAGGTGGCCAGGTAGAAGGCGTCCGCGACCGATGGAAACGGCGGCTCCTGCTGCAGCAGGTACTCGTGGACGTAGAAGATCATGTCGCCGACGGTGAAGGTGAGCTGGCCGGCCGCGAACAGGTACCACCCCGTTTGGCAGCCAGGCCGGTACCGCCGCACCCCGGCCACCACGGCGATGACCGGCGCCGCGCCCAGCAGGCCGAAGGTCACGACCTTGAGCACGGGACTGGACACCGCAAAGTAGGCCGCACCGACGAGCCCGCCGAAGCCAAGGAACAACAGCCAGCCGGGCGGTCGGAGCGATCGGGTCTGACCCGCAGAGTTCGGTCCGACCGCGGCGTTCCGGAAGCGAGACGGGCGCATGCGTGGGCTTCCTCTGCTGGCTCGGGTGCACCCAGCACCCACTGTTCACGTCTGACGCCTGACTGTCCTCTGCTGGTAGTCGGTCGGCTGTTGTCGGCACTGAAGGAAAAGTCGGCCACTTCACCCGGTATTTCGGGTCACCCGGACGTGGGGGCTCCCTCAAGTCGTGGACCGCTCAGCCCGATGACGTAGTAATGGGCGTGTGCGGTGGGCGCGGCCCGGCGTTGGGAGACCGCGATGAAACGGCTGCTTGACCGGCCCGGTCAGAACAGCGGCCCGCCGACCGCTGCACGCACGCCGGCGAGCCCTGCGATCACCCAGCGGCTGGAGACCTGGCGGGACCTGGCCCGGCTGCAGGCCGCGCACCCCATGTCGGACGCTGTGATCGACCAGATCGACGGTCGCCAGATCCGGATCGGCCAGCACTGGCTGACCGACTTCGCCTCCTGCAACTACCTCGGCTTCGACCTGGAACCCGAGATCATCCAGGCCGTCCCCGAGTACCTGGCCAGGTGGGGCACGCACCCCAGCTGGTCACGGCTGCTGGGCAGCCCACGGCTGTACGAGGAGATCGAGGCCGAGCTGGCCGACCTGCTCGGCGCCGAGGACACACTGCTGCTGCCCACCATCACCCTCATCCACATGTCGGTCATCCCCGTGCTGGCCGCAACCGGAGCGGTGTTCCTCGATGCCCGCGCCCACAAAACGATCTACGACGGCTGCGTGAGCGCCGCCGCGCAGGGCGCGACCCTGACGCGCTTCCGTCATGACGACCCGGAGCACCTGGAGCAGCTCCTGGGCATCTGCGACCGGTCCCCCCGCCTGATCTGCCTGGACGGCGTCAACAGCATGACCGGCAACGTCCCCCCGCTGGCGGAGTTCGCCCGCGTCGCCCGCGAGCACGATGCACTGCTGTACGTCGACGACGCGCACGGCTTCGGCATCATCGGCGAGCGCGGCCCCGGGGAGTTGTGCGACTACGGCAGCCGCGGCAACAGCGTGGTGCGCCACTGCGGCGAGAGCTACCAGAACGTGATCCTGGTCGGTGGTTTCTCCAAGGCCTATTCGTCGATGCTGGCCTTTGTCGCCTGCCCGACCGGCTTGAAGAACATTCTCAAGGTCGCCGCCCCGCCGTACCTCTACTCCGGGCCCGCTCCGGTCGCCTCCCTGGCCACGGTCCTGGCCGGCTTCAAACTCAACGCCCAACGCGGTGACGCGATCCGAGCCGACCTGCACCGCAAGACCGCCCGCGTGCTGGACTGCTTGCGACAGCTCAACGTCGATACACCGAACCGGACGGGCGTCCCGATCATCGAGGTACTGCTCGCCAACCCGGACGATATCGACGCGGTCGGCCGCTACCTGTTCGACCGTGGGATCTACGTCACGCTGGCCACCTACCCGCTCGTGCCGCGCTCGCAGGTCGGCTTCCGGATCCAGACCACCGCCGCCAACACCGACGGCGAGATCACCCACCTGCTGCAGGTACTGCGCGAACTGGCCGAGCGGTCCCAGCTCCAGGCCCGCCAGTAGCGGCTGCGGCAATGTCAGCCCGCCGCCACCGCTTTGGCGTGCTCGAGCCTCTGCGGGTCCGCGACTTCCGGCTGCTGTGGGCCGGCATGACGGTGTCGCTGCTGGGTGACGGCGTCTTCATGGTCGCCATCGCCTGGCAGGTCTACCAGCTGTCGGACGCCCCCACCGCGCTGTCGGTGGTTGGGCTTGCCATGTCGCTGTCGCAGGTGGTGTCCCTGCTCCTTGGCGGGGTGGCCAGCGACCGCCTGGACCGCCGCCGCGTCATGTTGGCCGCCGACCTGGTGCGGGCGGCCGTCATCGGGCTCTTGGGCCTACTGGCGCTGACCGGCCGCCTGCAACTGTCGCACCTGTTCCTCCTGGCCACCCTGTACGGGTTCGGAGCCGGCTTCTTCGGACCCGCCTTCGACGCCATCGTCCCGGACCTGGTCCCCGTGGACATGCTCGCGCAGGCCAACTCCGTGGACCAGATCCTCCGCCCCGTCGCGCTGCGTCTGGCCGGGCCTGCACTGGGGGGCTGGCTGATCGCCGCCTGGGGTACCGGCGGCGCATTCCTGCTCGACGCGGCCAGCTTTCTGATCTCGGCGGCAATGATCACACGCATGACCCCCCGACTGCGCCATGCCGCCAACGCCGGGCCGGGGTCGGCCCTGCGTGCGATCCGCGAAGGGTTCGGGTTCGTGTCCCGGCACGTCTGGCTGTGGGGCACGTTCCTGGCCGCCACGTTCGCCTACCTGCTGTTCGTCGGTCCCACCGAGGTGCTGGTGCCCTTTGTCGTCAAGCACGAGCTCGGCGGCAGCGCCAGCGATCTCGGCCTGGTGTTCTCGGTCGGTGGCCTGGGCGCCGTCGCCGGAGCGTTCCTGGTCGGCCACTGGGGACAACCGCGCCGCCACATCACCTTCATGTACCTCACCTGGTCGCTTGCCACCCTGGCGGTCGCGGGGTACGGGCTGGCCACCCGGAACTGGCACCTGATGCTGGCAAGCCTTGCCTTCAACGCGCTCGAGGCAGCCGGAACCGTGGTGTGGGCGACCACCAAACACCGCATGGTCCCCGCCGCGCTGCTGGGCCGGGTGTCAAGCCTGGACTGGTTCATCTCCATTGGCCTACTCCCGGTGTCGTTTGCCATCACCGGCCCCGTGGCGGCGGCGGTCGGACCGCGGGCCACCCTGATCGGCGCTGGCCTGCTCGGCGCCGCCGTGACGCTGGGCTTCCTCTTCCTGCCCGGCATGCGCGCCATCGAACGCGGTCAGCCGCTCATCGGCGAGCCCCGCGACCACGTCACCGCCGGCGTCGCAGATAGTGGTGGTGACTCGAAATGACCAGGCCCACAGCGACGAATGCAATCCTCAACCTGCTGGAGCGGCTGAACCAGGGTTTCGCACGGCGTGACGTGCAACAGGTACTCGACCTGTTCGCACCCGACCCCGAGACCACGTTCATCGGCTCAGAAGCCGATGAACTCGCGACCGGACCGACGCAATTGCGCAACCTGCTGGAATCGCTCTTTGCTCGACCGGAGACCTACCACTGGCGCTGGGGCCAGCTCCACACAAACACCGCGGGCCAAACCGCGTGGCTCGTCACCCAGGCAACCCTTCTCGTCGACGGGCCGCAACCAATCGAGCTGCCATACCGAATGACCCTCATTCTCCAGCGCCGCGGTACAACATGGCTGATCGTGCACTACCACGGGTCCGAGCCGGCTGCCGCTCCCCAGTCAGCGCCCGGCAGTGACCACAACGCCTAGCGGCAGCCTGGCAGCGCCCACCGCTGAGCGGGCGTCCGGCCGGCGGACGCCGCAAGCTCCACGACGTGTCAGCGGTACGGATGGCACCAGGGCAAACGCGTGGGTGCACCGCCGGTGTCGTCCGCTCGTGTTGTCAATCGGGTATCAGCCGAGCCCCCGCCTGGGGGTCGTGCGTGATCATCGCATTATCGGATGTCGGGGTGATGGTGATGACTGCGGCTAAGCAACCGCCCAGCAGTGCTGCGACGTTTCGCGCGACGTCGCGGCTGGTGGCCTTGTCTGGGATGCCGGGTTGGATGCGCTATCTCGTCGGGGTCGGGGTGGTGGTGGCCGGGTACTACCTGCTGCCGATGGTCGGGGCGGCAGGCAACCAGCTGCAGCTCATCACATACGCCTCGGTGAGCGGATCGGCGGTGGTTGCGCTGCTCGTCGGCGTGCATCGGAATCGGCCGCTCCGGCGGAGCCCGTGGCTGTTGCTGGCGGCGGGGCAACTGTTGACCACCGCCGGTGAGGTCGTATTCGACGTCAATCACCGGATCTTGGGCAACACCGCCGAGGTCAGCATGGCGGACCCGCTGTATCTCGCCGCGTATCCAATGCTCGCCGCCGGACTGATGATGATGGTGCGGCTGCGGACACCGGGTTGGGACATGCCGAGCATCATCGACGCTGCCATCGTCGCCATCAGTGCGGCCCTGCTGTCCTGGATGTTCTTGATCAGTCTGTCGGCGTTGGCCGCCGACACGACACCGCTGAGCCGGGTCGTCGCGTCGGCCTATCCGGTCATGGACCTGCTGCTATTAACCATCGCCGCTCGGCTCATGCTGGGTGCCGGCTCGCGCGCGGCCTCGTTTCGGCTGCTGTCCGCCGGCCTGATCCTGCTGCTGCT
The DNA here is from genome assembly GCA_036505275.1 of Pseudonocardiaceae bacterium. Classification (GTDB taxonomy): domain Bacteria; phylum Actinomycetota; class Actinomycetes; order Mycobacteriales; family Pseudonocardiaceae; genus DASXTS01. The sequence goes on along the minus strand of DASXTS010000234.1, from coordinate 12,048 downwards.
TTCCGACACCGGATACGGGGTCCAAACGGTGCTGGGCGGCTACCGGAACGGCAACCTTCTCGACGCCGGATGGCTGATGGCGGCTGCGCTGGTCGGCGCCGCGGGCCTGCACCCGTCGATGCCGAAGGTCACCGAGCATTCGCCCGCGGCCGGGCCGGAGGCCACCGCTGGGCGGCTGACGGTGCTCGCCGTCGCGGCGCTGCTGGCGCCCGCCGCGCTGCTCACCCAATACCTGCGCGATGAGCCGATGTACCTGCCGCTGGCCACCGGCGCCTGCATGGCACTGTTCCTGCTCGTCATCACCCGCATGGCCGGCCTCGTCGCCGCGCAACGGCACATGGCGATCACCGATCCGTTGACTGGCCTGCGGACCCGCCGGTTCCTGACCCAGGTCCTGGAAACCGAGGTGGCACGTGCGCATCGCAACGGCACCGCGGTCGGGTTGCTGCTCGTCGACATCGACCACTTCAAACACGTCAACGACACGCACGGCCATCACGGCGGAGACCAGGTGCTGGTTGAAGTCGCGAACCGCCTCGCGGCGCTGGTCCGCTCCGGCGACGTGATCGCCCGCTATGGCGGTGAGGAGTTCGCGGTGCTCCTGCCGCAGGCGTCAGCCGCCGCTCTGACCGCCGCCGCCGAGCGTGTGCGGCACGGCATCGCCAGCACACCCTTCGCTGTCGATATGAACGAGCTCATCACGGTCACGGTGTCGGTCGGTGGTGCCTTGCTGCCCGGCCACGTACGAACGCTCGCCGACCTCACCATCAGCGCGGATCGGGCCCTTTACGCCGCAAAACGGGCAGGCCGCAACCGCGTAGTCACCACCGAAGACCGCACCACGGACGGGCTTGCGCAGCGTTCGGAACCTGCCACTGCGCCCGCGGTCCCATCGAATACGCGGTGAATCGGCACCGTCCCCGGGCCGCCGGCTGGCGCGCCGTCAAGAGGCTCACCGAGTCAGCCGCGGCCGTGCACGGCTTTCGCGGACGGTCCGTCCCAGACTGCTGGTGGACCCTACATCGTTGAAAACGCCAACTCACCCGGCGCCGTTCAGGAATCCGCCCGCTCGTACGTCAGGTGCAGCACGCCGGTGCTGAAGGTCTGGGAGTTGGTCAGGCGCAGTGGTACCTGCGGGCCGTCGTCGAAGAGGCGCTTGCCGGTGCCGACGACGATCGGGTGGACCAGCAGATGCAGCTCGTCGAGGAGCCCCTCGCGCAGCAGCGAGCGGACGAGGGTGCCGCTGCCGGTGATGCCGAGGTTTCCGCCGGGCTGCTCCTTGACTCGGGTCAGCTCCTTGATGACGTCGCCGCTGACGAGCGTCGAGTTTTGCCAGTCGGCCGAGGTCAGGGTGTTGGACACGACGTACTTCGGGGTGCCGTTCATCTGGTCCGCGATGTCGTCGGTGGAGGTGGGCCAGTACGCCGCGAACTCCTCGTACGTCCGGCGGCCCAGGAGCATGGCCTCGCTGCTGCCCATCATGGACTGGACGGCGCCGCCCAGCTCGTCGTTGAAGTACTGAAAGTGCCACTGGTCGGGGGCCTCCACGACGCCGTCGAGCGAGATGAAGAGCCCTGCCACGATCTTTCTCATCCTCTTGTCTCCCTTGGTCTCAGTCGGACTGGCGTGCCAGCCACGCCTGCCATGCCTGCTCGGTTTCCTTGGGGTCCACGCCGTCGGCGAAGATGTGGTGCCCGACGACCGTCGGGCCGAAGAAGCCCCGGATGAAGCGGTACAGCGCGTCGCTCGTGCGTACGCCGAGCGCGTCCGCGTTGACGAAGTCCACGACGCCGTCGATGGGCGGCAGGCCCGCCGGTGCGGTGCGCACCAGGTCGCCCACCGCGGGCTCGGCGGTCAGCCCGAGGGCGGCCGGGATCCGGTCGAACATCAGCCGCGCATCGGGCACCATCGGCCCGGCCGCGGAGATCGGGGTCGCGGCGCGGCCGGCGAAGTGGGTCAGGTAAGCGACGAGCGTGGCGAAGTACATCGCGCCGCCCTTGACCATCGCGTCGTACTCGGCTTCCCAGTCCTCGCCGGGGAGGAAGCCGTTGGTCACCAGCCGCAGCACCGTGCTGCCGTGCTCGCGCCCCTCGATGAGGAACTCGAAGGCGATGAACCGCCCGTCCGGGGTCTCGTCGCCGCGGTAGGCGAAGCGCCGCAGCGGCTCCCACGCGGTGATCGTGGACTCCATCACGTGGCCGCCCAGGTCGGTGCGGACCGTGCCGCCCACGCCCGGCACGACCTCGGTGCGCCCCATGAACCAGGAGTCGTATCCCGGCCCGGTGGCGACCGCCTCCCACACCTGCTCCGGGGTGGCGTCGACCTCGACCTCGTCGTGCTGCTCCCATTCGCGGCCCATGTCAGGGCTCCTTCGTCTCGATCGCGCCGGCCGGTACGGCGGGGTGGATGGCGACGACCACCCGGTGCGTGCGCCCCCCGGCGGCGCCCTCGTCGTGATATCGGCCGACCAGCGTGGTGACCGCCTGGGCCAGTTCGTCGGCGAAGGCTGCCCGGTCTGCCGCCGAGGCGAAGCGCACCTCCCCCTCGAGGGCGAACGTCGCCACCGGCTTGTTCGCCCGTGCCGCGCCGGTGACCAGCGCTCCCACGTCCCGCACCAGCCGCGCGGCCAGGGCGAGCAGCCACCGCGCCGACAGCCGGTCGGGGGCGCGCCCCGGATCCGGCGCCACCGCGGCGAGGGCGGCGGGGGAGATCACGTACGACGCCGCGGTCGCCCGCAGCACCCGCTCCGTCATGTTGCCCTTGCGGCGCTCCTCGACCAGCTCAACAAGCCCATTCCGCTCCAGCTCGCGGAGGTGGTAGTTCACCTTCTGCCGGGCCAGCCCGACCCGGTCGGCCAGCGCGGTCGCCGACGCCGGCTCGGTCAGCTCGGCCAGCAACCGGGCCCGCATCGGGTCCAGCGAGACCGCGGCCACTGCCGGGTCCTCGATCACTGCCACGTCGAACATGCCGCAACCCTCTCACCGACAACTCTTCTTGTCAAGACAGTAGAAGTTGTCGGTGGTGTCCATCGATGGTAGAGCCGCCGAGCCAGTGGTTCCACGGGCGGCGTTAAGGTCACCCTCATGGAGATCGGCATCGGCCTACCAGCAACAATTCCGAACGTCGAGGGCCGGCAGGTCCTGGACTGGGCGCGCCGCGCCGACCAGCGCGGCTTCGCCACGCTCGGCGTGATCGACCGGGTGGTGTACGGCAACTATGAGCCGCTCATCGCACTCGCCGCGGCGGCCGGGGTGACCGAGCGGATCAGGCTGACGAGCACGGTGCTGCTGGCCACGCTGCGCACGAACTATGCGCTGTTCGCCAAGCAGGCGGCGAGCCTGGACCGGCTGTCCGGCGGGCGGCTCGTTCTCGGGCTCAGTGTCGGCGGGCGCGAGGACGACTTCCAGGTCAGCGGCGTCGACATGCACTCGCGCGGCCGGATCATGGACGCGCTGCTGGAGCGGAGCACGGCCGTATGGCGCGGCGAGCTCGGCGTCGGGCCGGCGCCGGCCAGCCCCGGCGGTCCCCGGCTGCTGATCGGCGGGGCGACCCCGGCGAGCTTCCGACGCGTGGCGAAGTACGGCATCGGCTGGATCATGGGCGGCGGCAGCCCCGAGCACCTCGCGCAGGGCGCCGCCGCCGTCCGCGAGGCCTGGGCCGCCGCCGGACGGCAGGGCGCGCCCCGGCTGGCCGCGCTCGCCTACTACGCGCTCGGGCCGAACGCCCGCGGCGCCGCCGACAGCTACCTGCACGACTACTACGGCTTCCTCGGCCCGACCGCAGATTTCATCGCCGGCGCCGCGCTGGTCACCGCGGAGCAGGTCAAGGGCGCGATCGAGGCGTTCGACGAGGCCGGCTGCGACGAGCTGGTGCTGTTCCCGTGCGACCCGGACGTGAGCCAGGTCGACCAGCTCGCCGACGTCGCCGCAGCGGCGGTCGGTCGACCATTCAGATAAGAACCCGCAGAGTGTGGTCCGACCTGGCGGGGAGCTCGACACGCACGAGTCAAACGTCGGCGACCTGACGAACCGCGGAGCTGGCTAGCGGAGCCGGGTGCAGCGCCGGATTGGTCACCAGGGGTAGAACGGGTCGAATCGCTGATGATCAGCGACTTGACGAACGGTCCGACCATCTCTCATGAGCCGGACCGGGCACCGACTGACACGGACGAGCCCGCCGGGGCGAGGCCGCGCAGCACAAAGGTGCGGTCCTGCGGCTGCCCAGCCACCGATTCCGCGAGCGTCGAGGTCAGCCGATCCGCAGTCCGGCAGGTGCGCTACCGGCGATTGCCGGCACGGCTGATGATGGTGTTCACGCTGGCCTGCTGGCTGTTCATGCGCTCGGGGTATGGGCTGGTGCTGTCGAAGCTGGCCGACGCGCACGCGCTGGACGGTGCGGGCTGGGGTGATTGGCGGGCGCCGTCGACCGGGTCGATCACCAAGGCGAAGGCGAAGCCGGGGGCGGCGCCGTTCAAGGCGCTGTTGACCAGGTCCGCCAGGCCGGTCGGTACGGCCGATACGCCGGGGGGTGTTCGTCGCTTGGCTGCGGGTCGTCACCGTCGACGGGTTCAATCACGACCGGTGGCAGGCCGAGACCGGCATCGCCGACCTGAAGACCGCCACCCGCGGCGGGCCCGAGGTCGTGCTGCGGTCCAAGACCCCGGCCATGGTCGAGCAGGAGTTCTGGACCCTGCTCTGCGTCTACCAGGCGATCCGAGACCTGATCAGCTACGCCGCGCCGTCCGGGCTGGACCCGGTCGGAAACGAGAAGTTCAGGCAGGTCCGGCTGCAGGTGGAACAGCCAATGCCAGAATCCGCGCGCGAGCGCATGGTTTGAGGTGATCCCATATGGCCCGGGTCGGAATTATGTCGAGGACCAGTAGTTTCTCGACCTCGGCAGGATGGTCCAAGGCGTACCCGTGCGCCACCCGTGCGCCCCGGTCATGGCCGATCAGCACGACGCGCTGAAAGCCCAGATCACTGGCCAGAGCTCGAACGTCCTCGGCCATCGTCCGCTTGTCGTATCCGGTGCGGGGCTTGTCCGTGAGTCCGTAGCCCCGCAGGTCCGCCGGCGATGACGCTGTAGCGGGTCGCGAGGGCGGGGATGACCTTTCGCCAGCAGTACCAGGTGTGCGGCCAGCCGTGCAGCAGAATCACCGGCGGGCCGGTCCCGTCCCGGACATAGTGCATGCGGATTCCGTTCACTCTCGTGACCTGGTGTTCCAGCGCCATGTCGCCTCCAAGCGGCCCGCCTCGCCGCCTCGCCGTCGTCTCGCCGCCGCGCCGTCGCCTCGACCGGAAGATAGCGCGCCCCGTGGGTCGGCGGGTGAGAACAACGGCCCCCGGCCGCTCGACCAGATCACCGTATGGGCCGGAGCGATCAGATCGGCAAAGGCCCTAACCATCGCGGCCACCGGGGGCTTACCGTGGACCGACCCCGGATCAACAGAGGAAGCGGACGCCGATGCCGAAGTACGTGTACGAGTTCACCGAGGGCGGCAAGGACGAGAAGGACCTGCTCGGTGGGAAGGGCGCGAACCTGGCTGAGATGACCCGGCTGGGGCTGCCGGTGCCGCCGGGGTTCACGGTGACGACCGAGGCGTGCCGGCGCTACCTGGCGGACGGGGTGGTGCCGGCGGACCTGCGGGTACAGGTGACGGGGGCGCTTCGGGCGCTGGAGGACCGGCTGGGGCGGCAGCTGGGTGACCCCGAGGACCCGCTGCTGGTGTCGGTGCGGTCGGGGGCGAAGTTCTCGATGCCGGGGATGATGGAGACCGTTCTCAATGTCGGGCTCAACGACGCGTCGGTGCGCGGCCTCGCGGCGGTGTCCGGAGATCAGCGGTTCGCCTGGGACTCCTACCGGCGACTGATCGCGATGTTCGGCAAGACCGTGCTCGACATCGACGGCGAGCTGTTCGCGGAGGCGCTCGACGCGATGAAGCGGGCCCGTGGCGTGACCGAGGACCTCGACCTGGGTGCGGAGGACCTGGAGGAGCTCGTCGAGGGCTTCAAGAAGATTGTCGCGGAGGAGACCGGGCGGTCGTTCCCGCAGCACCCGCGCGAGCAGCTGGATTTGGCGATCAAGGCGGTGTTCGACTCCTGGAACACCGAGCGGGCATTGCTGTACCGGCGTCGCGAGCGGATCCCACACGACCTGGGCACCGCGGTCAACGTGTGCACGATGGTGTTCGGCAACCTGGGCCCGGACTCCGGAACGGGGGTGTGCTTCACCAGGGACCCGGCCACCGGCCGGCCGGGCGTCTACGGGGACTACCTGCCGAACGCGCAGGGGGAGGACGTGGTCGCCGGGATCCGCAACACCTTGACCCTGGCTGACCTGGCCGAGCGGGACCCAACCTCGGCACGGCAGCTGCACGCCGTCATGCGCCGGCTGGAGACGCACTACCGGGACCTGTGCGACATCGAGTTCACCATCGAGCGCGGCACGCTGTGGATGTTGCAGACCCGGGTCGGCAAGCGCACCGCGGCGGCGGCGTTCCGGATCGCCACCCAGCTGGTGGACGAGCAGCTGATCACGATGGACGAGGCGCTGCAGCGGGTGACCGGTGAGCAGCTGGCGCGGCTGATGTTCCCCCAGTTCGACCGCGGCGGGCAGCGCACGCTGCTTGCCACCGGGCTGGCCGCGTCGCCGGGCGCGGCTGTGGGGGCGGCCGTGTTCGACTCAGCGACCGCGGTCGCGCGGGCCGCGGCGGGCGACTCGGTGGTGCTGGTCCGGCGGGAGACCAACCCGGACGACCTCGGGGGCATGATCGCCGCGGTCGGAGTGCTGACCAGCCGCGGCGGCAAGACCTCGCACGCCGCCGTGGTGGCCCGCGGCATGGGCCGCACCTGCGTCTGCGGGGCTGAGGCGATCGATGTCGACGCGGCGGCGCGCACCGCCAGAGTCGGCGACATCGTGGTCGCCGAGGGCGATGTGATCGCCATCGACGGATCGACCGGCGAGGTGTTCCTCGGCGACGTGCCGGTGGTGACCTCCCCGGTGGCCCGCTATCTGGAGGACGGGCTCGAGGCCGCGCTCGACAACGCGGACGAGGAGACCGCAGAGCTGATCCAGGCAGTGGACCGGATCCTCGGCCATGCCGACGCGACGCGGCGACTGCGGGTGCGGGCGAACGCGGACACCGGCGAGGACGCCGCCCGCGGCCGCCGGCTCGGCGCCGAGGGGATCGGGCTGTGCCGCACCGAGCACATGTTCCTCGGCGACCGCCGCGTGCTCATCGAGCGGCTGGTGCTGGCCGACTCCGACCAGGCGCGGGCGGCGGCGCTGGACGCGCTGATGCCCCTGCAGCGCGATGACTTCGTCGAGCTGCTCACGGCGATGGACGGGCTGCCGGTGACGGTGCGGCTGCTCGACCCACCGTTGCACGAGTTCCTGCCCGACCGCACCGAGCTCTCGGTGCGCGTGGCCCTGGCCCGAGAACGCGGGCACGCCTGGGCCGACGACGAGCGCTTGCTGGCTGCCGTGGAGCGGCTGCATGAGGCCAACCCGATGCTGGGGCTGCGCGGCGTGCGGCTCGGGCTGGTCGTGCCGGGCCTGTTCGGCATGCAGGTGCGCGCCGTCGCCGAGGCAGCCGCGTCCCTGATCAAGGCGGGTGGCCGGCCGGTGGTGGAGATCATGGTGCCGCTAGTCGCGTCGGTGATGGAGTTGCACCTGATCCGTGACGAGACCGATGCGATCCTCGCCGAGGTCGCCGAGCAGGAGGGCGTGACGCTGGACATCCCGATCGGGACGATGATCGAGCTGCCGCGCGCGGCGCTCACCGCCGGCCGGATCGCCGAGGCCGCCGACTTCTTCTCCTTCGGCACCAACGACCTCACCCAGACCGCCTGGGGCTTCTCCCGCGACGACGTCGAAGCCTCGTTCTTCGCCGCCTACATCGACAAGGGAATCTTGAACGTGTCCCCGTTCGAAACCCTCGACGGGCTCGGTGTCGGCAGGCTGGTCCGCATCGCCGTCGACGAGGGCCGCGAGGCCCGCCCCGGCTTGAAGATGGGAGTCTGCGGCGAGCACGGCGGCGACCCGGAGTCGGTCCATTTCTTCCACCACGTAGGCCTCGACTACGTCTCCTGCAGCCCCTTCCGCGTCCCGGTCGCTCGGCTCGAGGCAGGCCGCGCCGCCGTGGCCCGCGACGAGACCGCGGCCGGACTCGCCGAACCACGGTAACGCGGAGACTGTTTACGCTGGCCGCGTGTCGGATCAAGGAAGCCGGCCAGCGCGGATCGACGACGTCCACGAACTGGCTCTGGCCATGCCGCACGTCACGGTCGAGCACGGCAGCGGTGACAATCCGATCTACCAGGTGGGCGGGAGGTCGTTCATCTTCTTCCGCAACCCCCGGCCGGATGCGTTCGACCAGCGGACCGGAGAACGATACCGCGACGTGATCGTCTTCTGGGTACCGTCCGAAGCCGACAAGCAAGCGCTGGTCCAAGACCCGGCGTCGCCGTTCTTCACCACCCGCCACTTCAACGGCCACCCGTCGGTGCTGCTGCGGGCAAGCCGTATCGGCGAGATCAGCCGCCAGGAGCTGACCGAACTCATCCAGGACGCGTGGCTGTCCCGCGCGTCGGCACGCCGAGCGGCAACCTGGCTCAGCACTCATCCCCAAACCTGACGACACCCGCCGCTCGAGGGTCTGACCGCGGCACGGTGGCGGGTTTCGCCGGGCACCGGTTGGCTACATAGCAAGGTTCGGGTCTTCCAGCGACGGATGGTCGGGTGAATCCGGTGGGAACAGATCTACCCCTGGGTCGGATAGCTGGCGTGCGGGTGGCCGTCAGCCTCAGTGTGTTCGTGATCGTCGCGCTTCTGGTGGTCAGTCTCGGGTTCGGCCGGTTTCCGCTGGTGTTGCCCGGCCGGAGCCTGCTGGCCTACCTGCTGTCGGCGGTGGCCGCGACGGTGCTGTTTCTCGGCTCGATCCTGGCGCACGAACTGGCGCATGCGGTGGTCGCGCGCCGCAATGGGATCGAGGTGGAGAGCATCACGTTGTGGTTGTTCGGCGGTGTCGCACAGCTCAAGAGTGAGCCCCGCTCGCCGGGCGCCGATCTCCGGGTGGCGGCGGTGGGACCGCTGAGCAGCCTGGTGCTGGCCGCGATCTTCGGCGCGGCCGCCTACCTCGCGTCGTTCGCCGGCGCCGACGGTCTGGTCGCCGCCGTCCTGAGCTATCTCGCCGGCATCAACCTCATGCTCGCGCTTTTCAACCTCGTGCCGGCGGCTCCACTCGACGGCGGGCGGGTGTTGCGGGCAGTGCTGTGGCGGATCTGGCACAACCAGCAGCGCGCGGCGATCGCGGCGGCCCGCGCCGGTCGGTTCTTCGGCTACCTATTGATCGGCCTCGGGGTACTGCAGGTCGCCACCACCGCGGGCCTGTCCGGAATATGGCTCGTGCTGATCGGGTTTTTCATCGTCAACGCCGCCGCTGCCGAGGAGCAGCAGGCCCGGCTGGGATCAATGCTGCAGGGGATACCCGTCGGCCACGTGATGACTCCCAATCCCGTTACCTCGGACCCGGATCAGACCGTGGAGGAGTTCATCCGGAGAACGGCGTTGACATTTCGCTTTTCCAGCTACCCGCTGACCGATCCGGCCGGCAGGTTGATCGGGCTGGTAACCCTCAACCGGATCCGCGCCGTCCCGCCGCAGAAACGGTCCACAACGCGGCTCATCGAGATCGCCTGCCGACCCGACGAGGTACCGACGATCCGCCCCGATCAGGCTCTGGCCGACCTGATGCCGAGAATGGTCGGCTGCTCCGACGGCCGGGCCGTCGTCACCGACGACCGGGGTGCCGTGGTCGGCATAGTCTCGCCCAGCGATGTCAGCCGTGCAGTTCAGGTCGCGAGCCTGGGCTACCCGAGCGTGCCCTCCGGCGGCGCCGACCTCACCAGCCTCCCCATGAGGTGACCGAGGTCCGAATGACCGCCGGTGTCGAGCGGCGCAGCGAGCCCGCTTGACCACGGGTGGGTGACGTCCGCGAGGATGATCCGGTGGCCCGTTCGATTGACGCCGCGCTGGCGAGCCTGCCGAGCGACGGGCGGGAGCTGTTCCAGCTTCGTGTCCAGCGCTGGCTTCCCGATCTTCGGGCCGCGCTGGCCGCGCTCTATCCGGCGGAGGCCGCCGAGGCGCTCGAGCACCGCCTGCTGGCTGCCGCGGCGACGGCCTATCGCGACCGGCCGGCGGATCTGCGCCGCCTCGACCAGGTGTGCACGCTCGCGCCGGACTGGTTCCAGGCACCGTCGATGCTGGGTTATGCGGCGTACGCCGACCGACTGGGCGGTGACCTCGCCGGTCTGCAGGGCCAATTGCCCTACCTGGCCGAACTCGGCGTGACATACCTGCACCTGATGCCGCTGCTGCTCCCGCGCGAAGGCGACAGCGACGGCGGCTATGCGGTCGCCGACTATCGATCCGTCCGGCCCGACCTCGGCACCGTCGATGACCTGCGCGAGCTGGCCACGGCGATGCGGGGCCACGGCATGAGCCTGGTGTTGGACCTGGTCCTGAACCACGTGGCCCGCGAGCATGCGTGGGCTCGCGCTGCTCGGGCCGGCGATGCGCGCTATCGCGGCTACTTCTACATCTATCCCGATCGCGAACAGCCGGATGCGTTCGAACGGACCCTTCCAGAGGTGTTCCCCGACTTCGCGCCCGGCAACTTCACCTGGGAGGACGACCTCGGCGGTTGGGTCTGGACGACGTTCAACAGCTTCCAGTGGGACGTGAACTGGACCAATCCGGAGGTGTTCGCCGAGTACACCGACATCGTCCTGTGGCTGGCCAATCTCGGCGTCGAGGTGATCCGGCTCGACGCGATCGCGTTCCTATGGAAACGGCTCGGCACCAACTGCCAGAACCAGCCTGAGGTGCACGCGATCGCCCAGGGCCTGCGCGCCGTGCTGCGAATCGCCGCGCCCGCCGTGCTGCTCAAGGCCGAGGCGATCGTGTCGCCGGACGATCTCGTGCACTATCTCGGCCGGGGACGCCACCACGGCAAGGTGAGCGACCTCGCCTACCACAACACCCTGATGGTGCAAATCTGGTCGATGCTGGCCAGCCGAGACGTGCGCCTCGCGGTCCAGACATTGCGCGAACTGCCGCCGGTTCCCAGCACCACGGCCTGGATTTGCTACCTGCGATGCCACGACGACATCGGCTGGGCGATCGACGATGGCGATGCCGCAGCTGTCGGGCTGAATGGGTTCGCGCACCGCGCGTTCCTGTCCAGCTTCTACACCGGCGAGTTCCCCGGTTCGTTCGCCAAGGGCCTGACCTTCCAAGCCAATCCACTGACCCGGGATCGCCGGGTCAGCGGCATGACCGCGTCGCTGGCCGGGCTGGAGTCGGCAGAGCAGGCCGGCGATACCGCCGCTGTCGAATTCGCGGTCCGGCGCATCCTGCTCGCTCACGCGATCGTGCTGGGCTGGGGCGGCATCCCGGTGCTGTGGATGGGCGACGAGATCGGCCTTCCATCGGACTGGGCATGGGCGAGCGAACCGGGCCACCACGACGACAACCGCTGGTCGCACCGGCCCCGGATGAACGAGTCTCGCAAGGCCGAGCGGCATAATGCTGGCACCGTGGCGCAGCGGTTGTTCACCGGGTTCCGTTCTCTGGTTCGCGCCCGCAGCCGCCTGGTGCAGCTGCACGCGGCCACCCAGGCCGAGGTGCTCGCCGCCGACGATCCCGGCATCCTGCCCGTGCTGCGGGTGCATCCCGAGGGCGAACTGCTCGAGCTGTTCAACGTCACCGAAGAGCACCGGCGCTGGCCCATGGCGCGGCTGCACGCTCAGGGGCTGGTCCATCCCCACGACCTGCTCGCCGATCAGCGCGTCACGGACGATCAGTACGGCAACGTCTGGTTGGCGCCGTACCAGGCGATGTGGATCGTCAACCGGTCCTGATGCGACAGCCGTAGATCGTGATCTTCATATCAATCTCTGAAGGCACGTCCGTTGGCTCGACGTGCCTACCGGTGGCATGGCGACGGACCGACGAGGGATCAACGTCGCGGTCCGCCATGATCGCCAG
>DASXTS010000233.1:0-3894 GCA_036505275.1 Pseudonocardiaceae bacterium | reverse complement strand
CGCGCCGAAGAAATCGGCTGGAACGACCGGCCCCGGCCACGCTTCATCTCCGAGACGCTTTACCAGGTACTTCGCGGAAAGCCGTAATTGATGCACTCACATCGGCTATGACAATACGTGCGGTGGGTGTCAATTATCCGGCCGGCTGAGATGGGGTCACCGGCAGTCGAGGCTGGTGGCAAGTGCTGGGTCTTCAGTTTCGACCGTTGTTCGTACACAGTGTGGGTATAGGAGAGGTACTGCCGATGCCGACCTTCGGTGACGTGTTCACCGACGTACGCGGCGGCGACTGTCAACGGCCATGGTGATGTGGCTCTGGCACAAAGTTGGTGAATCGCGTTTGACCCCGACATCGAGATGATGTCCGATGTGGATGATCATGTTTGCGGTGTGATGATCATGGTCTTGAAGACCTGCTGCCCCATCTTGCGTCTCTGCGGATCAGGCATGTTCGTGCCGACGGACGGACGGTCCGGTTGGACGCCGATGTTTCAGCTGGTGAAGTGCGGTGTCGCGATTGCGGGGCCAGCTCGTCGCGGGTGCACAGCCGCTACCAGCGGACCCTGGCAGACCCGGCCATCGGCGGTAGGCAGACGCTGCTGAACCTGCGTATCAGGCGGTTCTTCTGCGACAACGCCTCCTGCAACCGGCGCACGTTCGCGGAGCAGGTGCCCGGCGTGACCACGCCGTATGCCCGGCGCACCCCGCTGTTGCGCGGCATCCTGGAGAAGGTCGCTCTGGCCCTGGGTGGGAGGCCGGGTGGGCGGATGACGCGCATGCTCGCGGTCGAGGTGTCCCGCACAACCCTGTTGCGGCTGGTCCGGGCGCTGCCGGTACCCGAAGCCGGGACCGTGTCAGTGGTCGGCGTCGACGACTTCGCGTTCCGCAAGGGCCATAGCTACGGCAGCATCATCATCGACATGCACACCGGCCGCCCCGTCGACCTGCTACCCGACCGCCGCTGCGACAGCTTCGCCGACTGGCTACGCGCCCACCCAGGCGCGCAGGTGATCTGTCGTGACCGGGCCAGCGGCTACGCCGAAGGCGCTCGACTCGGCGCACCGGAAGCGATCCAGGTCGCCGACCGGTTCCACCTGCTGCAGAACCTCACCCAAGCCGTCGACCGGGTCGTTCGCGCCCACCGCACGTGCCTCAAGGACCGGCCCGAAACCGAAGCCGTCGCGCAACCCCGCCCGTCGACCGACGGTGACCGTGAGCAGGGCCGCCGCGCCGAGGTCACCCGGCAACGGCACGCTGAGATCCATGCCCTGCACGTCACAGGTGTCGGCACCACGGCGATCAGCAGAACGTTGAACCTCGACGGCAAGACCGTGCGCCGCTACCTACGCGCCGCCACCGCCGACGAACTACTCACCGAGATCGTCCCCGAGAGCATGAACTCGACGAACACGTCGCCTACCTCGCCGAACGCTGGGAACAGGGCTGCACCAACGCGGCCTCGCTGACCGCGGAATTACGCGGGCGCGGCTACCGGGGTAGCACCCGCACGGTGCGCCGCCACCTACAAGGCTGGCGTGACGGCTCGATCAAACCGGCCGCCATGACGGCAATCGCGCCCAAGCCCCGCGAAGTGACCGGCTGGCTAATCCGGCCGGTCGGCGAACGGACCGACCGTGAACAGGCCGACCTGACCCGCATCCTGCAACGCTGTGACAGCCTGCGCACTGTGGATCGGCTGGTCAGCGACTTCGCCGGCATGCTGCGACAGCGCCAAGGCCAGCACCTCGACACGTGGATCACTCAGGCCCGGGCCAGCGCAGTCGCGCAGCTCGCCCGCTTCGCCGCCGGCCTGCTCAAGGACTACGACGCTGTCCGCAACGGGCTCACCCTGCCCTTCAGCAGCGGCGCCGTCGAAGGCAACGTCGGCAAACTGAAAACGATCAAGAGGCAAATGTACGGCCGAGCGAACTTCGACCTCCTTCGCCGCCGCATCATCCTTGCTGACTAACCGTCAAGTCGCCGAAGCGATCACCAACTTCGTGCCAGAGCCACTCTGCCACGGCCACGGACAGCGACCGGACAATGCGGGTCAGCTCTCACGGGGAGCGAGGCGTTGTCGTCGTGTCCTTGTGGTTTGGCGCAGTGTGCCGGGGATCTTTTCGGATGGCTGCCGGCGACGTGAGCAAGCTGATATCGACACTCGGTGAGATCGGGTTGTCGGTCGACTCGGCTTCGACGCCCGGTCAGCAGCCGAGAGATTCGACGTGGGACGGAGGCGGCCTCGGTTCGAAGGCAACGGCCGATGCGGGCGCTCCCGATCGATCGGAGTCGGCCGCTGAGCGGACCGGTGATATCACCGGAACTGCTGAAAGGCGCCGCCTGCCGTCCGTGCCGGTTCTCGGGGTCGCGTGAGGCTGCCACCGTCGTTGGCTTCGGCTGCGGATGAGATCACGACGTTTATGCCGCCCCGGTCCCCGTCGCGCCCAGCCTTGCCGTAGACAGACCAGCAGTTCACCGACGCAGTCCGGCGTTTGATCGAACTAGCGGCGAGCTATCAACGTGACGGCGTGGTCCGAGTCGACGGGCCAGACAGCTTGAGCAACCCGGCACCGATCAAGGGCGACCAGCCGGGGCTACTTCGCCCCCGGCCTGCATCGCCGGGGCGCAGCGGCTCATCATGGAGAGGTGTTGGTGATGTGGCGTGCGCCGACCGGTGAGTGGACGATGTGGCGGGTTGGTCGGCAGCGTCTCGCCTGGCGGCCGGTGCCGCGGGAGGCGTGGCAGGCTCCCGGATACGACTACCTCCGTAACCGGAGGAAGGCCGATTCGCAGGGGCCGGAGTGGGCGGCGGCGTTGTTGGCGACGGTCGTGGTGTGGCCGTGGCGGCTGGTGTCGAACCGGTGGCCGGTAATCGCCTACGTCCTCAATGCGTTCGACGGTGACGGCCGGCAGCGCCGCACCGGGTCCATGCCCCGCGCTGAGGCGGACGCGCTGGTCCGCCGGTGGGCCGAGCACATCCAGCGTTATGGTCAGCCGCCGCAGTAGCCGGGGACACCACCGGGTCTGCCGGGGCCAGCCGGCGGATGACGCCCACAGGAGGAACCCGGCGGCGCGCGGCACGCCGCCAGCGATCACGGACCGCCGCGCCTACACCGCTGATCGTGCCGACGCGGCCAACATAAGGAGCCCGCCTTATCGGCGGCAGATGCGTGTGCTTCGGCGGCCCATGCGTGGCCCGTGACGCAGGTCGAGTCGTGTCAACGTCGTCAGAGGCTTCGCCGTTGCCCTGCGGGAGGTCTGCACGCTGTTCCTAGCGGACAACCTCGGCCTCACGGGAGGTGCGGCGGTCCTGGTTCTTGGGACGACGGTCCCGAGCAACCTGGAAATCCAAAACGCAGCGGTGATCGGCTCTGCACGTCCCGGTGTGGCAGGACGGTCGCCTCTGGAACCGGGACATCGCCGAGCCGCATGCTGCTGTCGTTCACCTGGTAGAGGGGAGATAGCCGTGGAGACGCAAGCCAGCGAGATCGAGCGGAACAAGGCGGTCATCCGGCGGTTTGTCGAGCAGGTCCAGAACAAGAAGGACTTCACCGTCTACGACGAGCTGACCGACCCGGAGTTCGTCAATCTGAGCGCGCCCCCGGGCGTTCCGGCCGACAGCGAAGGCGGAAGGATGTGGCTCAGCACGTTCGCGGACGCGTATCCGGACGCTGAGTTCACGATCGACGACATGATCGCGGAGGGCGACCGCGTCGTCACGAGGAAGACATTCAGCGGAACGCATACCGGCGACTTCGGCGGGATTCCGGCGACGGGGAAGCGTGTCACGCTGCAGTACGTCGACATCATGTGCGTACGCGAGGGCAAGATTGTTGAGCACTGGCTGAGCATGGACCAGCTGAGCTGGTTGCAGCAGCTCGGCATCGTACCCGC
>DASXTS010000232.1:0-8961 GCA_036505275.1 Pseudonocardiaceae bacterium | reverse complement strand
CGCAGGCAGGGTCAATCGTCGACGCGCTCGAGCTGAACGTCTACTTCGTCGCCCACGGAAACGCCCGAAGCCTGCATTGCCGCGCGACTTACCCCGACGCAGAAGCCGCCACCGGAGACGAGCATCGTGCTTGCGGCGAAGGGCACGCCGTTGAGCGAGCCGGCCATCCGCATCTGACGGCGCCGGCCGAACGACTTCGCCTGCTTCATCGCCGACACCGGGACCGCACCGAGGCGGAGCAGTTCGGCTTCTCAGCGCTGTTCCACCTCGCCGTCCGGGCGCCACGCGAGGACATCATGGGCCCCGCCGCCGGACCCCTGGTGGTACGGCGTGCGTGGCGCCGACTGGGCCCACCCGGGCGGTCGGGACTCGTCGATCGACGGGCGCGGGGACCACCCGGTGGTGCACGTCAGCTGGAACGACGCGGTTGCCTAGTGCTGCGCGGCGGCAGCTACCCGTGCCACATCTCGTACTGCAACCGGTTCGCAATTCGGCCCGCTCGTCAACACGCCGGACTCCTCCATGGGCAACGCCGGATTCCGCACCGTCTCCCTCCCGGCCCGATGACATCGGCATTCGACCGGTGAACCGACCCCGCTTCCCCCGCCACGTATAGGAGGCCGGCACCGAGCCTGATCCTCGATTCACCCTGGCCAACGAACACACCCTCTTGGCCTGGATCCGTACCGCGATCGCGCTGATCGCCAGCGGTGTCGCCCTCGAGGCCCGCGCCCCTTCCGCTTCAGCCCCGCGCTGCCGCTTACGGCCTCGATCATCGTGCTCGTGCTCGGGTTGATGGTGCCGCTCCTGGCCTGGCTCAGCTGGGGCAAGGTCGAACGCACCTTGCGGCTGGTATCACCGCTGCCTGGCTCCGATGTCGCGTTGCCCGTCGCGTTGGGGTCGCCGCCGTTGCCGTCCTCGTCCTGCTCGGCGTCCTGACGTGATTACCGACAACTCCTTCTTCGATCCCGGCCTGCAGCCCGAACGCACCGATCTGGCCTGGCGCCGCACTGTCCTCTCGCTCGGGTTGGGCGGTCGCGTGCCCTGATCCCGCTGGCCGACAGCCGGCGTCGTCCTTGGTGAACGCCGGGGCTGTCTCCTCCCCGCATCCGGCGCGGCCCGCGTGTCGGCCTCATTGGCGTCGGCGACCTCCCACAGCGGCTCACCGGTGGACGGGCCCTCCTAGCCGCTGGTCAGCATTCTTTCGGCCGGCCCTCGGTGGCTGCCAGACTGTTCGAATGCCGAGCAACGGACATGATCACGGTGGTCCGTCGCTGCCGCAGCAGCGGCGGCTGGTGACCGACATCCCCGGCCCGCGGTCCAAAGAGCTGGCGGACCGCCGCGCGGCGAGCGTGGCGCGCGGCGTCGCGAGCACGCTGCCGGCGTATATCACGAAGGCGGGCGGCGGGGTGCTGGTGGATGTCGACGGCAACTCCCTGATCGACTTCGGCTCCGGCATCGCGGTGGTCAACGTCGGCAACGCCGCCGAGCGGGTGGTCGAGGCGGTGCGCGAGCAGGTCGCCGCGTTCACCCACACCTGCTTCATGATCACCCCTTACGAGGGGTACGTCGAGGTCTGCGAGCAGTTGGCCCGGCTGACCCCCGGGGATCACGACAAGCGGTCGGCGCTGTTCAACTCGGGCGCCGAGGCGGTGGAGAACGCCGTCAAGATCGCCCGGCTGTACACCCGCAGGCCCGCGGTGGTGGCGTTCGACCACGCCTACCACGGCCGCACCAACCTCACCATGGCGCTGACCGCCAAGAACATGCCCTACAAGCACGCCTTCGGGCCGTTCGCGCCCGAGGTGTACCGGATGCCGATGGCCTACCCGTTCCATTGGCCCACCGGACCGCAGCGCTGCGCCGAAGAGGCCGCCACGGCCACCATCGACCTGATCGAAACCCAGGTGGGCGCGGACAACGTGGCCTGCGTGGTGATCGAGCCGATCCAGGGCGAGGGCGGCTTCGTCGTCCCCGCCGAGGGGTTCCTGCCCCGGCTGGCCGACTACTGCCGGGCCAGCGGGATCGTGCTGGTCGCCGACGAGATCCAGACCGGCTTCGGCCGCACCGGCGACTGGTTCGCCTGCGAGCACGAGGGGGTGGTGCCCGACCTGATCACCACCGCGAAGGGCATAGCCGGTGGCCTGCCGCTGGCCGGCGTCACGGGCCGCGCGGAGATCATGGACAGCGTGCACCTCGGCGGGCTGGGGGGCACGTTCGGCGGCAACCCGGTCGCCTGCGCGGCCGCCCTCGCCGCCATCCGCACGCTCGAGGAGCTGGACCTGGTCGGCGCCGCCCGGCGGATCGGCGAGGTCATGCTGCCCCGGCTGCACGTGTTGCAGCGCCGGAACCCGGTGATCGGCGATGTCCGCGGTCGCGGTGCGATGCTGGCGATCGAGCTGGTCGAGCCGGGCACGAAGACGCCCGATCCGAAGACAACGCAGGCGGTCGCCAAGGCCTGCCACGCCAACGGGCTGGTGGTGCTGACCTGCGGCACCTACGGCAACGTGCTGCGCTTCCTGCCACCGCTGGTCATCCCCGAGCATCTGCTCGACGAGGGGCTGACGATCTTGGAGGGTGCCTTCGAGCAGCACGCCGCGCCATAAGCCCCGAGCACCATCGTGGAAAACCCCGCCTGATCAGCTCACCCCAGCTTGCTGGCCAGTGGCGATGTCCATCGACGATGTCCATCGACGATGTACAACTGTTCGTGGGATAACGGCTTGAGCAGGCCCCGGTGTTCGGAATGGAGGGCCCCATGTACGAGACCAGCTTGTTGGGCATCGACTCTGAGGCGGCGCCGGCCCCGCTGACGCTGCGCGCCTACAACAGCGTGTGGCAGCTGCGCGGCGACACCTGGAGCGCGCTCGCCGACGCGACCAGCCGGCTGTTCGAGAACCCGCCGCCGGTCGGCGAGTACGACGCCCTGCAGAAAGACGTGCTCGACCTGCTGCGCACCCTGCATCCGTTGGAGACCTACTGGGCCTACCCGGATCTCCGGTTGCTGGAGCAGATCGAGCTGGCCTGTGAGCACGGGGACTACGAGACGGCAACGCAGCTTGCCGAGCCGGTGACCCGCAAGCTCTCCGGCCAGGCCAAGGGCGAGGACGCGGCGCACCCCCGGCGCCCCGCGTTCGAGGTGCTCGTCGTCGACGACATACCGGCCGACGAGGCCGACGCGCTGCGGGATGAGCTGCACCAGCAGCGACGCCCGGAGGACCCGTTCAGCTACGAGCTGGTCATCGTGCCGAGCTTCGAGGACGCGCTGGTGGCGGTGCTGCTCAACGCGCACATCCAAGCGTGTGTGATCCGGCCGGGGCTGGCGGTCTCGTCCCCCCACCGGCTGGACGACCTGCGCACGTTCCTCGAGCACATCGACGTGCCGGGCGGCGAGCAGTGCACCTCGAACGAACGGATGCTGCTGCTCGGCGAGCAGATCTCGCAGCGGCGCCCCGAGCTGGACCTGTATCTGGTCGCCCAGGTGTCCATCGAGCACATCGCCGGCCGGCTGACCAGGTGCTTCCGCCGCATCTTCCACCACCAGGACGCGCTGGAGCTGCACCTGTCGATCCTCGCCGGAGTGGGCGAGCGGAACGAGACGCCGTTCTTCACCGCGCTGCGTGGCTACAGCCGCCAGCCCACCGGCGTGTTCCACGCCCTGCCGATCTCACGCGGCAAGTCGGTGGTGAACTCCCAGTGGATCTCACCGCTGAGCGACTTCTACGGCCTCAACATGTTCCTGGCCGAGACGTCGGCCACCTCCGGCGGCCTGGACTCCCTGCTCGACCCGACCGGCATTATCAAGAGATCGCAGGAGCTGGCCGCACGGGCGTTCGGCGCCCGCAAGACGTTCTTCGTCACCAACGGCACCTCGACCGCCAACAAGATCGTCGTGCAGTCCGTCGTGCGGCCCGGCGACGTGGTGCTGGTCGACCGCAACTGTCACAAGTCGCACCACTACGGCC
Organism: Pseudonocardiaceae bacterium; assembly: GCA_036505275.1. Taxonomy (GTDB): domain Bacteria; phylum Actinomycetota; class Actinomycetes; order Mycobacteriales; family Pseudonocardiaceae; genus DASXTS01. Next base: position 4,996 of record DASXTS010000232.1, on the reverse strand, counting down.
TGATGCTCTCCGGCGCCAGGGTGAGCTACCTGGACGCCTACCGGCTGGACGAGTATTCGATGTACGGCGCGGTGCCGCTGGAGACGATCAAGCAGAGGCTCATGGAGTACCGCAGGGCCGGACGGCTGGCCGAGGTCACCATGCTGTCGCTGACCAACTGCACGTTCGACGGCATCGTCTATGACGTCGAACGGGTGATGGAGGAGTGCCTGGCGATCAAGCCCGACCTGGTGTTCCTCTGGGACGAGGCCTGGTTCGCCTTCGCCCGCTTCCACCCGATCTACCGGCGGCGCACCGCGATGGCCGCGGCCCGCAGGCTGCAGGAGCGCTACCGCAGCGCGGCCTACGCCGCCGAGTATGCGGCGGCCATGGCCGGGGCAGACACCCAGGTGGACGACAAGGCCGACGACGAGACCTGGCTGCGCGCACACCCGTTGCCCGACCCCAAGAAGGTCCGGCTCCGGGTCTACGCCACCCAGTCCACGCACAAGACCCTGACCGCACTGCGGCAGGGCTCCATGATCCACGTTTTCGACCAGGACTTCAGCCGCCACGAGGAGGCCTTCCACGAGGCGTACATGACCCACACGTCCACCTCGCCCAACTACCAGATCCTGGCCTCGCTGGACGTCGGGCGGCAGCAGGGCGAGCTCGAGGGCTACCACCTGGTGCAGAAGCAGGCGGAGCTGGCCATGGCCATGGCCGACGCGTCCGAGACCCACCCGGTGATTCACCGGTACTTCGACTTCCTCGCCACCCCGCACATGGTTCCGGCCGAGTACCGCAAGTCCGGCATCGAGTTCCCGCTGCGCGGCGGGTTCGCGACGATGGAGAAGGCCTGGCAGCACGACGAGTTCGTCCGCGACCCCACCCGGCTGAGCCTTTACGTCGGCCGCACCGGGATCGACGGCGACACCTTCAAACACGAGTACCTGATGGACCGCTACGGCATCCAGGTCAACAAGACCTCCCGCAACACCGTGCTGTTCATGACCAACATCGGCACCACCCGAAGCTCGGTCGCCTACCTCATCGAGGTCCTGGTCAAGCTGGCCGAGGAGCTCGACGACGAGTGGGACCAGCTCAGCCCGCGCCAGCGGCAGGCGCGGGAGCGGCGGGTAGCCGCACTCACCAGCAACCCGCCGCCGCTGCCGGACTTCAGCCGGTTCTCCGAGCGCTTCCGCCGCGACCAGGTCACCCAGGACGGGGACATCCGCTCGGCCTACTTCCTGGCCTACGACGACGCCACCTGCGAGTACCTGTCACACGACGAACTCACGGCGCGGGTGGCCCAGGGTGAGGAGGTGGTGTCGGCGATGTTCGTGACCCCGTACCCGCCTGGGTTCCCGGTGCTGGTGCCCGGCCAGGTGGCGACCATGGACGTGCTGAACTTCATGTCCGCCCTGGATACCCGGGAGATCCACGGCTATCACCCGGAGTTCGGCTACCGGGTCTTCACCGACGCGGCACTGAAGCGCTGACCAGGTCTATCTGCCCATTCTCATTTGACCCAGGCCAGGGGCACCAGGGTCGGCGGCTGCGTCAGCGGCTCGCTCACGTACAGGGCCCGGATGCCGTTGATATAGCGCCGGCACCGCTCGGTGAGCCCCTCCGGAGCCTGCATCCGGCCCTTGGTCACCAGGATGCCGAGGTCGGCGCCCTTGAAGCGGATGTCGCCCGGCGGGTACACCCGCATGAAGAAGCACTCGTCCTCGTGGGTCACCTCGTGCCAGTCGTACGACACCCGCACGAAGCGCAGCGTGCCGTCGTCGTCGAGGTGGTAGGTGCCGGTGCGGGGTGCGGCCAGGATGCGCTCGACGGAGTCGTCGGGCTCCTTCATGATCAGCTGTGCCCAGACGTCGACCGCCGCAAGCTGGCGCCACCGCTCGTTGATCTCGTCGACGTCCACGACGTAGTCGACGTCCAGGTACTCCAGTAAGTGGAACAGGAACAGCGGGATGTCGGCGTAGGCACCCGCGGTGACGTTGGTCATCGACGACACGCCGGAGATGCGGGGGTTCAGCTCGCCAAGGTAGACCTCGTCGGTGTCCAGGTCGATCAGCACGTCCACCTCGAAGAAACCCCGGTAGCCCTCCTTGCCCAGCCGGTCACCGAGCCGGCGCACGAGCTCGATCGCCTTGCCGCGGTGCTCGTCGGACAGCGCCTCCGGGAACAGGTCGTTGCCGCACCAGCCGCCCTTGTACGGGGTGAGCTCGGGGTAACCGGTGAGGTCGGTCATGAACGGCCCGACAACCGTGCCGTGCCTGGTCAGCACGGCCTCCACCGCCGCGGCCTTGTTGTTGATCCGCTTCATGACCTTCGCCTGCTGGCCGACGATGTCGCCGGCGTAGGCGCTCCAGTCGGCCTGCGACCTGATGAAGAACGTGGTCTTGCCGGAGTCCCCGTAGGGGGTCTGCACGACCAGGTCGGTGCCAAGGCCAGCGTTGCTCGCGACCCGCACCAGGGTGCCCCAGGAGTCCACCTCGACCAGCACGTTCGGCACGCTGGGCGCGCCGGCCTCGTTGCCGAGCACGGTGGTCACGATCTTCGAGTCGAGCCGGCGGCGCAGCGCGTCCGGCGGCAGGATCAGCTCGTAGCCCAGCTCCTCGCAGATCTGCTCGGTCTCGGCGTCGAAGAAGACCATCGCCACCTTCGGCCGCTCGCCGCGGCTGGCCAGGAAGGCCTGCACCTCGGGGTCGCGCAGCAGGTAATTGTTGATCTCCTCGCTGCTCTCGAACTCGACGTACGGCTTGTGCTTCGGGCTGAACACCCGCGGGTGCCCGCCGTCCCAGGAGTCGTAGTAGACGACGTAGTGGAAGTTGCGCACCCAGCGGTCGATGCCGAGCAGGTTGAACGCCGTCGGCCCGAAGAAGAAGACCGGCTGGACGTTGGTGCGGAAGAAACCGCGGATCTCGGATATCCCGTTGAGGCGGCGGGGTGAGCTCATCTGAAGTCCCTCCGGTGGCATCCCGCAGGGAGCCTAGCCGGGGTCAGCCCGCCGGTCAGTCCAAGCGCTGCCGGAACAGGCCCGCCGCGACTCCCGGCAGGCCCTGCCGGTGCCCGGCGGTGCCGGCCAGCGCGGTGCCGACCGCATCGAAGGCGCGCACGGTGTCGTGCAGCATCTGTGCCGACTGCGCGACCGGCCAGGAGGACAGCTTCGCGGCAACCGTGCCCGTGCTCGGGCTGACGTAGAGCAGCTGCCCGTAGATGCCAAGGCACAGCAGCACGTCCCCGTGCTCGCGGGGCAGGAACCAGAACTGGTTGCGGTACCAACCGCCGGGCAGGTAGGGCTCGGACACCGAGCGGGCGAACGCGTCGCGGATATCCGGGTTCACGGCCCACGACTCGCGCAGCCACTGGCTGGGTACTATGCGCCGGCCGGCCAGCTCGCCGCCGGACAGCAGCAGCAGCCCGAACCGGGCCACGTCGCGTGCTGTGGCGCACATCCCGCCGTCGTGCACGGCCGAGCCGATGGCGTCACAGGTGATCTCGGCGTCCCGGTCCGCGCCCATCGGCGCCCAGATCAGCTCGGCGGCCAGGTCCGCCATCCGGGTGCCCGCGGCCCGCTCGCATACCCAGCCCAGCACGTCGGTCTCGCAGGAGCGGTAGTTGAACACGCCGCCGTGCTCGCCCGCTTGGCGCAGCGTGGTGAGGTAGGCGTACATCGACGCCGGCACGTCGGGGGATGACCGCGGCCGCCAGCCCATCGCCTGCTCGATCACCCGGACCTCGGCGTCCAGGTCGGTGTAGTCCTCGCTGAACCTGATGCCGGAGCGCATGTCGAGCAGGTCCCGGATCCGGGCCCCGCGGTAGCCGCTGCCGGCCATTTCCGGCACGTGCTCGGTGACCAGCTGCGCCGGATCGAGCCGGCCGCGCTCGGCGAGGATCCCGAGCACGCAGCCCACGATCGACTTGGAGATCGACATCAGCAGGTGCGGGGTGCTCGGGCCGGTCTGGCCGGCGTAGCGCTCGAGCACCACCCGGCCGCCGTGCACGATCACCACGGCGTCGGTGTAGGTGTCGTCGAGCACCGTGCCCACGGCCGCCTCGGCACCGCTCACACGCTGCACAGCCACCTCGTCGACCGGCTGCGGGTCGGCCGGCAACGGGGTGACCTGGCCGCCGCCGCGAGGGATGGGCTGGGTGGGCACCAGCTCCCGCAGGTGGGAAAACGCCCACCGGTTGAACGGCGGATCCTGCCAGTTCGCCAGCGTGACCTGGGCCGGCGCCGGTGGCGGGAAACCCTGCATGAGCACCCGGAGAGACTACGCCGGCCGGCCGGCCAGCACGGCCGTGTGGCCGCCGCCGGCGAGGTCCTCGAGCGTGTGCGACCACTGGGAGCCGGGCCAGTGATAGGTCAGCAGCCCCTGCGTCGGCCGGTACTGCGCGGTGTACAGGGTGCCGGTGCCGTGCGCGTGATCGGTCGAGTGCAGTGGCGGCCGCAGGAACGCCGCAACGATGCGGTCCGGGTCCACCGGCCGCATCGTCAGCAGCGTGCGCAATGTCAGGGCACGAGCGACGCTGCCCGTGAGCCGGTCGTGCTCCGGCCATTCGACCCGCTTCTGATGGTTGGTCGTCCACGACCGGGTAGCGAACTCCGCCGCCCGGTCCGGGTTGATGAACGCGGTGAGCGCCCTGCCTTGGCCGTCGACGACCAGGATGTTGTACGAGACCTGCACCGGCAGCCTGGCGAGCGCGTCCTGTGCCTGCCGCAGCGTGCCGCACGTCTGCAGTACGTAGCGCAGGATGATCGGCACGCCGAAGCCGTCCCCGACCACCCGGCGTCCGCCGAACGCCAGCGATATCGCGAGTCCGGCATCATTCATGCCGTCTACCAGGCCCCATAGCTGGTCGCTGGTGCCAACCACCCGTCGCCCGTCGAACCGGCTGGCCAGCACGACACCCTCGAACAGCGCCGCCTCATAGTCATAGTTGCGCACCAGCCGCGGGCCGTCCCCACTGAACGCCGCCTGCGAGCACCCCGACACGAACGGCG
>DASXTS010000231.1:0-4490 GCA_036505275.1 Pseudonocardiaceae bacterium | reverse complement strand
TCGGGCGCCAGGATCGACGGATCGGTCAGCGAGTGGCAGTACACCTCGACCGGCAGGGGGTCGGGCAGCCGGCCCCCCTCCGCGGCCGCATAGGCGGCGAGCAGCTGCCGGTAGCCCTGCTCGAGGTGCACGGTGCCGGCGAACGCGGTGCTCGGATCGATGCCGGTGCGCAGCCTTGGCAGCCTGCGCAACACCATGTTGACCTTGAGTTGACTGCCCTCGGTGGCCCGCGGCGGGCGTCCGAGCAGCCTGTCCAGCACGGCCGGCGCGCATGCGGCGAGCACCCAGCCGGCGGTCACGGTGGTCCTGTCCACGGTCACGTCCACGCCGTGTTCGTGCTCGCCGACCGCGGTGACCGTGGCATTCGTGTGCACCGTGACGCCGGCCGCCCTGGCAGCCGAGTCGAGGGCGTCTGCCAGCGCGCCCATGCCGCCGACCGGCACCCGCCACTCCCCCGTGCCGTTGCCCACCACGTGATAGAGGAAGCAGCGGTTCGCCCGCAGTCCGGGGTCGTGCAGGCCGGCGTGGGTGCCGATCTGCGCGTCAGTGGCCACCACGCCGCGCACCAGGTCGTCGTCGAAGGTGCTCTCGAGCGCCAACCCGATCGGCTGCTCGACCAACTCGTCCCACAGCCGTGCGTCGACGGCCCTGGTCACCGCATCGCGCACGGCGCTGCGCCGGGGCAGTGGGCCGAGCAGTGTCGGCCCGACAGTGGCGGCGAACGCCGAGATCCGCCAGTGGAACGCCTGCCAGGCGCGCCATGCCGCGCGAGAGCCGGTGAGCTGCTCGAAGGACTCCTCGGTGGCCGGCCCCGGGTCGTTCTCCACCAGCAGCCCGGCCGGTCGCCCGGCGCGCACCGTCGGCGTGTACGAGGCGATCGCCCTGGACACCATCCGCAGGTCGAGGCCCAGCTCGGCGCCCAGCTTGTCCGGCAGCAGGCTCACCAGGTACGAGTACCTGGACAACCGTGCCGGTACGCCGTCGAACAGCCGCACGCCCGCTGTGGCTCCACCGAGCCGCTCGGCCGCCTCCAGCAGGCACACCGACCGGCCGGCGCGGGCCAGCAGGGTCGCCGCGACCAGGCCGTTGTGCCCGCCGCCGATCACCACGACGTCGAAGCGTCCGCTGCGCACCCGTCCGATGGTGCCAGGATGGCTTGATGCACGACGGCAGGATCGAGGTCAACGGCCTGACCAAGCATTTCGGGGCGGTGTGCGCCGTCAGGGACCTCAGCTTTGCCGTCGAGCCTGGCTCGGTGACCGGGTTCCTCGGGCCGAACGGCGCCGGCAAGACCACGACGCTGCGCATGGTGCTCGGCCTGGTGCGGCCGACGGCTGGGACCGCGACCATCGGCGGCCGTGGGTTCGAGCGGCTGGGCAACCCCGGCCGGGTGGTGGGCGCGGTACTCGAGGCGCAGAGTTTCCACGCCGGCCGCAAGGCCCGGGACCACCTGCGCTGCTATGCGGCCGCGATGGCCGTGCCCGCGCGGCGGGTCGACGAGGTGATCGAGCTGGTCGGGCTGCGGCCGGCCGCGCGGCGGGCGGCCCGCGGCTACTCGCTCGGCATGAAGCAGCGGCTGGCGCTGGCCACCGCGCTGCTCGGCGACCCGCAGGTCCTGGTGCTCGACGAGCCGGCCAACGGCCTCGACCCGGAGGGCATTGCCTGGCTGCGTACGTTCCTTCGGACCTTCGCCCGCTCCGGCCGGACCGTGCTGGTCTCCAGCCACATCCTCGCCGAGATGGAGCAGACCGCCGACCAGGTGGTGATCATCAGCCGCGGCGAGTGCGTGTACCACGGCCAGCTCGACGAGCTGCGCGCCAGCCGGCGCCGCCGCGTTCTCGTCGAGGCCGCTGACCCGTCCGCCCTGGTCGCCGCGCTGCGGGCGGCCGGCATCGGCACGATCGACCTGATCCAGGACGGCCGGCTCTCGGTGGCCGACGTGGATCGCAGGCAGGTCGGCGACATCGCCCTCGCGGCCGGCGTGGCGCTCCACGGCATCACCGAGGAGCGGGTCGACCTCGAGCAGATCTTCTTCCAGCTGACCAGCGGCCAGTTCACGGGTGGCCGGCCCGACGGTTGGGCGCTTGGATACGCGCCGCCGTGGTCAGCCCCGCCACCCGGATACGTGCCGCCGGGCTGGTCTGCTCGGCCGGTCATGGCGCCGCCACCGGTCATGGCGCCGCCACCGGTCATGGCGCCGCCATCGGTCGTGGCGCACCTGCCGGGCGATCCACCGGCGGACGAGCGCTCGCCGTACGCGCCTGCGCCGGGCTACCGGCCCGGAGGCGAGGGGTGAACCGGCTGCTGCTCGCGGAGCTGTACAAGGTGTTGACCACAAAGCTGTGGTGGGTGCTGCTCATCCCGGTCGTGGTGATCGCGGGCGCGATCGGGTTCACCGGTGCCGCCATCGCGGACCTGCCGGCCGTGCTCGAGGAGACCGGCACATCGGCACCGGCCGTGGCGCTGACCCTGCCCATATCGATGAAGCAGGCGACGGTCTTCGCGTTGATCCTCGGCCTGATCGGCGGTGCCGGCGAGTTCCGGCACAAGACGATCACCACCACGTACCTGACAGGTTCCTCGCGGGGGACCGTGCTGGCCGCCAAGGTGATCACCTACGCCGGTCTCGGGCTGCTCTACGGCGTCGCCACGTTCGCGTTCTGCGCCCTCGGCGCGCTCGCCAGCTCGGGCACCGACTCCTTCCCGTCCGCGGCCGATACCTTGGCGATCGCGGCGGCGGGCTGCGCGGCCGTGATCATGTGGAGCGTGCTCGGCGTCGGCATCGGCACGCTGGCCAGCAACCAGGTCGTCGTGCTGATCGTCGCGTTGGTCTACACCCTGTTCTTCGAGGGCCTGCTGAGCCTCGTGCTCCGCATCCCACGTCTCGGACTCGACGGCGTGCCGCCGTACCTGCCAGGCAGCGGAAGCGAGGCTCTGCAGACCGACCACGGCATCACCACGTTCGCCAGGACCTTTGGCGAGGAGGCGTTTGTCGTCCGCGGCGGCCTCGAGGCGCTGGTCGGCACCAGTGGCCAGCTCTCCTGGTTGGCCGGTGGTGTGCTCTTCGCCGGCTACACCGCGGCATTCGTCGCCGGCGGCTGGCTGGCCGGTCGCCAGCGCGACATCACCTGACGCGACGGCGGCTACCCCGGCAGCAGGACCGCGGCGCCGTTGACCCGATCGGCGGCGAGGTCGCGCAGCGCGGCGTCCGCGGCGCCCAGCGGGTAGGCCGTCGTGGTGACCCGCAGCGGATGCTCGGCCGCGAACCGGAGGAACTCCTCGCCGTCGGCCCTGGTGTTCGCCGTGACACTGCGCACGGTGCGCTCGTAGAACAGGTGTCGCTGGTAGTTCAGCTCCGGCACGTCGGACAGGTGGATGCCGGCGATGGCGAGCGTGCCACCGCGGTCCAGGGCGGCGAGGGCCGGCGGCACGAGGGCACCCACCGGTGCGAACAGGATCGCCGAGTCCAGCGCCTCCGGCGGCGGATCGAACGAGTCCCCGGCCGAGGACGCGCCCAGCTCCAGCGCTAGGCGCCGAGCCGCCTCGGCGCGGGTGAACACGTGCACGCGCACCCCGCTGGCGATCGCGACCTGCGCCGTCAGGTGCGCGCTCGCCCCGAACCCGTAGATGCCCAGCCGCCCGCCGCGCGGCACCCGCGCAAGCAGCCAGGCGCGGTATCCGATGATCCCCGCGCACAGCAGCGGTGCCAACGTCCGGTCGTCGTACCCGCGCGGCAGCCGGTACGCGTACGCCGCCGGCACCGTCGCGTACTCGGCGTACCCGCCGTCGGCGTCCCAGCCGGTGTACCGCGAGTAGGGGCAGAGGTTCTCCCGCCCGGCCAGGCAGTACCGGCACTCGCCGCAGGTGTGCCGCAACCACGCGATCCCCACCAGATCCCCCCCGGCGAAGGTGTCCACGCCGCTGCTCGCTCGGACGACCTCACCGACCACCTCATGCCCCGGCACGACCTCCACCTTGTGCACGGGCAGATCCCCCTCGGCGACGTGCAGGTCGGTACGGCAAACCCCGCACGCCCGCACCCGCACCAGCAGCTCGCCGGCCGCCGGCTCCGGCACCGGCAGTTCCACCTTGCGCAGCGGACCGGAGGCGATCGGCTTCGCCACCACCCAGGCATGCACGCGAGGCATTCTAGTGTCGGTTGACGATGAACCGGCCGCCGGCCAAATAGTTGAATCCGTATTTGTGGGTTCTGGCGTGGTGTCGGCAGGCCAGGATTCCATTGTGATAGGTGGTTGGTGCCGGCAGGTCTTATCCCGCAGTGGTGCTGTCCAGCACCGCTGGAATAACCCGCACAGTCGGGTCGGTCGGCGCGTCGGCGCGGCCCTGCCCGGCGGTGCGCGGATCGTCGTCGTCTGAACGGCCACCATTCCGTAGCTGATCTGGGCCACCGACCGTTCGCGCTTCTCGCAGGCCTTGACCGCGTCCCGGCCGGCGGCGTCCGGATCCACGGCGTTCGGATCCACGGCGTT
>DASXTS010000230.1:0-3181 GCA_036505275.1 Pseudonocardiaceae bacterium | reverse complement strand
TCGCCCTGAACGTGAGTTAGCCCGAGACTGTCCGTGGCTCCTCCCGGTCCGGCGGCCGTACCGGGAGGGCCGGCCGCCGGGGTCATGATCGCCAGAACTGTCGACTCCCGACGCGAGCCGGGTATCCGCAGTCGCCATTTTCGGTGATCACGCTGGCCGGGCGGCACCGGTGGCGGTGACGGCCCGCGGCGGCAACGGGCGTCAGGCGCGGTGGGCGCGGGTGACGGCAGCCCGGGAGGCGAGCTCCGCGTGCGGGGGGTAGTCGACGCCGACCAGGGTCAGGCCGTGCGGCGGGGCCACGGTCACCTCGCTGGAGCGCTCGGCCGCTTCACGGAGGGTCGCCGGCCAGGCCGGCGGCCGCCTGCCGTCGCCGACGGCGATCAGGGCGCCGACCAGGCTGCGGACCATGTTGTGGCAGAACGCGTCGGCGCTGACCAGGCCGACCAGCACCCCGTCCGGCTCGCGCCGCCAGTCGAGGCGCTGCAGGTCCCGCACCGTGCTCGCGCCGTCGCGGCGGCGGCAGAACGCGGCGAAGTCGTGCAGGCCGAGCAGCGCGGCCGCGGCCTCGGCCATGGCGTGCTCGTTCAGCGGTCGGTGCCAGCCGAGGGTGTCCCGGCGGCGCAGCGGCGCCGCGGCCGACGGGCGGTCCGCGATCCGGTAGGCGTAGTGCCGCCGCAGCGCGCTGAACCGGGCGTCGAAGGCCGCCGGCACCACCCGCACGCTGGACACCACGACGTCGGCTGGCAGCAGCCGGGCCAGCCGACGAGCCAGCGCGGAAATGTCCACAGTGGACGGCAGGTCGGCGTGCGCGACCTGCCCGGTGGCGTGCACACCGGCGTCGGTGCGACCGGCAACGGTCAACGTTACCGGCCGCCGCAGCACCGTCGCCAACGCGGTCTCCAGCACCTCCTGCACGGTGCGGCGGCCTGGCTGGCTGGCCCACCCGGAGAACTCGGTACCGTCGTAGCCGATGTCCAGCCGGACGCGGACGAGCCCGCCGTCCATAATGGACACGGCGGGCTCGTCGGCGACATGACCATCCACAATGGACGTCAGGACTCGGCCTCCTCGGCCGCGGCGTCGTCCGCGGCGTCGTCCGCGGTGCGCTGCGACGACGGCGGCTGGAAGCCGGCGGCCTCCGCGTCCTCCGTAGTCGCGAACCACACCTCGGCCACTGTGCTGTCGTACTCCGGGCCGCCCGGCGCGTGGTAGACCTTGGCTTCCTCGTCGCCCTTGATCGGGAAGCCGGCCGGCTGCCCGCCGTCCTCCACCGCCGCGTGGCTGCCGGCGCCGTACGGGGCGCCCTCGGTGGACGAACTCTCCTCGACATCGGCGATCTCCGCCACCGCATCCGCCGGGGCCGACGCGGTCTCTTCGACCTCGGTCACGGTCTCGGCACCACCGGTCTCCGCCGCGGCACCGGATTCGGCGGCGGGCCTGGTGCGGCGCGCGAACCGGGTACGGCGAGCCCGCTCCGCCTCGGCGGTCGCGGTCCGCTGCGGAATCAATTCGATCACCGCCATCGGGGCGTTGTCCCCCTTGCGCGGCATCGTCTTGACGATCCTGATGTACCCGCCGGCCCGCTCGGCGAAGAATGGCCCGATCTCCTCGAACAGCTTGTGCACCACGTCCTTGTCCCGGATGACCCGCAACACCTCGCGCCGATTGTGCAGGTCGCCGCGCTTGGCCTTGGTGATCAGCCGCTCGGCGAACGGGCGCAGCCGGCGCGCCTTCGCCGCGGTCGTGGTGATCCGGCCATGCTCGAACAGCGACGTGGCCAGGTTGGCCAGGATCAGCCGCTCGTGGGCCGGCGACCCGCCGAGACGGGCACCCTTGGTGGGGCTGGGCATCAAACGCTCCCTACGGTCGCTTGTGAGTGGCAAATGGTGCTATGGCACCATTTGCCACTCACAGGCCGGCGCAGCCGGCCTACAGTTGTTCGGTCTCGGCGTAGTCGTGGCCGTCGTCGACGGTGAGGTCGCCGGCCGACCACGAGTCGGTGGAGCCGTAGTCCGCGGCGGCAACGGTCGGGTCGAAGCCGGGCGGGCTGTCCTTGAGCGACAGGCCCAGGCCGACCAGCTTCATCTTCACCTCGTCGATGGACTTCGCGCCGAAGTTGCGGATGTCGAGCAGGTCGGCCTCCGAGCGGGAGACCAACTCGCCGACGGTGTGGATGCCCTCCCGCTTGAGGCAGTTGTACGAGCGGACGGTCAGGTCGAGGTCCTCGATCGGCATGGCGAACGCCGCGATGGTGTCCGCCTCGGCCGGCGACGGGCCGATCTCGATGCCCTCCGCGTCCACGTTGAGCTCGCGAGCCAGACCGAAGAGCTCGACCAGGGTGCGGCCGGCCGAAGCCACCGAGTCCCGCGGCGTGATCGACGGCTTGGTCTCCACGTCCAGCACCAGCTTGTCGAAGTCGGTTCGCTGCTCGACACGGGTCGCCTCGACCTTGTAGGTGACCTTGAGCACCGGTGAGTAGATGGAGTCCACCGGGATTCGCCCGATCTCGGCGCCGGCCTGCTTGTTCTGCATGGCCGGCACGTAGCCGCGGCCGCGCTCGACGACCAGTTCGATCTCGAGCTTGCCCTTGGCGTTCAGGGTCGCGATGTGCAGGTCGGGATTGTGCACGGTGACTCCGGCCGGCGGCACGATGTCGCCGGCGGTCACGTCGCCAGGCCCCTGCTTGCGCAGGTACATGGTGACCGGCTCGTCCTCCTCGGAGCTGACCACCAGCTCCTTGAGGTTCAGGATGATGTCGGTGACGTCCTCCTTGACCCCGGGGACCGTGGTGAACTCGTGCAGCACGCCGTCGATCCGGATGCTGGTGACGGCCGCACCTGGAATCGAGGACAGCAGGGTGCGGCGGATCGAGTTGCCGAGCGTGTAGCCGAAGCCCGGCTCGAGCGGCTCGATGACGAACCGGGACCGTGTCGAGTCGACCGGCTCCTCGGTGAGAGTCGGACGCTGTGAGATGAGCACTGTTGTTCTTCCTCCGTGCCGGCGCCCGCCATATGACGCCGATTGGGGTGGCGTTTCCAATCATGGAGCGCGGCGCCCGCATGATGGGCACCGCGCGCCGGTCTTACTTCGAGTACAGCTCGACGATGAGCTGCTCCTGCAACGGCGCCTCGGCGCCGCCCACCGTCGCCACCCCTATCGGCGTCATATGGCGGGCGCCGGC
>DASXTS010000229.1:0-8022 GCA_036505275.1 Pseudonocardiaceae bacterium | reverse complement strand
ACGCGCGACCGAACCGGCAAACACGCGCGACCGAACCGGCGAACACGCGCGACCGAACCGGCGAACACGCGCGACCGAACCGGCGAACACGCGCGACCGAACCGGCGAACATGCGGGCGGAGGGTATGCGATCGCGCGGTCGGCGCTCGCCGGATAGCGTTCGCGGCGTGCAGACTCCGGCGCCGGCCACGGTCGATCCCGCGTTCCTGGCGTTGCCGCTGCGCCGGCTGGCTGACGCCGCGCTGTCGCGCGCCGCCGAGCTGGGCGCGGCGCACGCCGACTTCCGGTTGGAACGGCTGCGCAACGCCATGATCCGGCTGCGCGACGGCCTGGTGGAGACCACGCGCGACGGGAACGAGGTCGGGTTCGGCGTCCGGGTGGTGCACGAGGGCAGCTGGGGCTTCGCGTCCGGCGTCGACCTCACGCCGGAGGCGGCGCGCGCCGTCGCCGAACGCGCCGTCGCGGTGGCCAGGATCGGCGCGCAGCTGAACTCGGAGCCAGTCGAGCTCGCCGACGAGCCGGTGTACCCCGACGTCACCTGGTGCTCGCCCTACCAGGTCGACCCGTTCGAGGTGCCGGACTCGGCGAAGGTCGGGCTGCTCGCCGACTGGTCGCAGCGGCTGCTGGCCGCCGACGGTGTCGACCACGTGGCCGCCGAGCTGTGGCTGACCAGGGAGAACAAGTTCTACGCCGACCTGGCCGGCACGGTCACCACCCAGCAGCGGGTGCGGATGCACCCGGAGCTCACCGCGATCGCTACCGACTCGGCCGGCGCCGCCGGCTTCGAGACCATGCGTACCTGCGGGCCGGCCACCGCCCGCGGCTGGGAGTACCTCACCGAGGCGGGCACGGGCTGGGACTGGGACGCGGAGCTGGCCATGCTGCCGGAGTGGCTGGCCGAGAAGATCAAGGCGCCGTCGGTCGAGGCCGGCCGTTACGACCTCGTGATCGACCCGACCAACCTGTGGCTGACCATCCACGAGTCGATCGGGCACGCCACCGAGCTGGACCGTGCCCTCGGCTACGAGGCCGCCTACGCCGGCAGCTCGTTCGCTACGTTCGACCAGCTCGGCCGGCTGCGGTACGGCTCGCCGGTGATGAACGTGACCGGCGACCGCACCGCCGAGCATGGCCTGGCCACCATCGGCTACGACGACGAGGGGGTGCGCACGCGGTCCTGGGACATCGTTCGGGACGGCGTGCTCGTCGGCTACCAGCTGGACCGCCGGATCGCCCGGCTCACCGGACTCGGCGCGTCCAACGGCTGCGCGTTCGCCGACTCGCCTGGGCACATCCCCATCCAGCGGATGGCCAATGTGTCGCTGCAGCCGGCCTCCGACGGCACCGACGGGCCGTCCACCGAGGAGCTGATCTCCGGGGTGCGCCGCGGCATCTACATCGTCGGCGACAAGTCCTTCTCCATAGACATGCAGCGCTACAACTTCCAGTTCACCGGACAACGGTTCTATGCCATCCGGGACGGCCGGCTGGCCGGCCAGCTCACCGACGTGGCCTACCAGGCGACCACCACCGACTTCTGGGGTGCGCTGACCGCGGTCGGCGGGCCGCAGACCCGCCTGATGGGCGGCTCGTTCATGTGCGGAAAGGGCCAGCCCGGCCAGACCGCGCCGGTCAGCCACGGTTGCCCCGCGGCGCTGTTCACCGGCATCAGCATCCTGAACACCACCGAGGAGGGTGGCCGGTGAGGCCGCAGGAGACCGTGGAGCAGGCGCTGGCGCTGTCCAAGGCCGACGGCTGCGTCGTCCGCGTCGTCGAGCAGACCGAGACCAACCTGCGCTGGGCCAGGAACACCGTCACCACCAACGGCGAGATGCGGTCCACGCGGCTCGCGGTGATCAGCATCGTGAACGGCGCCGCCGGCACCGCGGCCGGCGTCGTCGAACGCACCGGGGTGACCGCGGACGCGCTGGAGGATCTGGTCCGAGCCGCCGAGCGGGCGGCCGCCGAGGCCGGCCCGGCCGACGACGCCGCGCCGCTGGTCGAGCCCACCGCCGGCGCCGGCCGATCGTCGAACCGGGGCGGGTCGAACTGGGACGGTGAGCCGGCGGCCACCTCCGTCGACGTGTTCGGTTCCTTCGCCCCCGCTCTCGGCGAGGCGTTCGCCAGGGCCGCGTCGGCTGGGCTGCTGCAGTTCGGCTTCGCCGAGCACGTCATGGCGTCGACCTACCTCGGCACCTCGACCGGGCTGCGGCTGCGGCACGACCAGCCGACCGGCAAGGTCGAGCTGAACCTGCGCTCGCCCGACCTCGCCCGCTCCGCCTGGGTGGGCCGCCACACCCGCGACTTCACCGACATCGACGTGCCGGTGCTGGACGCCGAGCTGGACCGCCGGATGGCCTGGGCCCGCCGGCGGATCGAGCTGGACCCCGGCCGGTACCACACGATCCTGCCGCCGGCCGCGGTCGCCGACCTGCTCGCCTTCCTGTACTGGCGGGCCACCGCTCGGGAGGCCGACGAGGGCCGCACCGTGTTCGCCCGGCCGGGCTCCCGGATCGGCGACCGGCTCAGCGACGCGCCGCTGACCGTGCGCAGCGACCCGCTCGAGCCCGGCCTGGAGTGCTCGCCGTTCGTGGACGCCACCGTGTCCGGGCCCGGGCAGAGCATCTTCGACAACGGCCTGTCCATCGGCCCTACCTCCTGGATCTCCGACGGCGTGCTCCGAGAGCTCATCCGCACGAGGAGCTGGGCGCAGCGCACCGGCGCCGCCCCCGCGCCATTCGTCGACAACCTGGTGCTGGAGTCGCCTGGCGCCACCGCCGGACTCGACGACCTGGTCGCCACCACCGATCGCGGCCTGCTGCTGACCTGCCTGTGGTACATCCGTGAGGTCGACCCGCGCACGCTGCTGCTCACGGGCCTCACCAGGGACGGGGTCTACCTCGTCGAGCGCGGCGAGGTGGTCGGTGAGGTCAACAACTTCCGGTTCAACGAAAGCCCGGTGCGGCTGCTCGGCCGCATCGCCGAGATCGGCCGCACCGAGCCCTGCCTGTGCCGCGAATTCAACGAGTACTTCACCCGCAGCGCTATGCCGGCCCTGCGCATCCCCGACTTCAACATGTCAACCGTCAGCCAAGCGTCCTAGGCCATAGCGCAGCTATGGACGAGGAGGACAACGCATGCCCACGCCTGCCGGCGCAGCGGCAATGCCGAGGCGTCATCTGGGCGCCGCGCAGCAGGCCAAGGATCCGCGAGACAGGCCGCCTTAGGCCGCTCAGTTGCTGCGGTCCCGCAGCACGGCGACCAGGACCCGCAGGATCAGCACGGTCGCGCAGAACAGGCCGAAGTAGCCGAGGAACTGGAACAAGGTGGTGTCGCCCGTGAAGGGCGGGCCGCCGGGGGTGCCGAGCAGCACGACCGACAGCAGGCCGACCATGCCGCCGAGGAAGGCCAGCACAAGGCGGTTGGTCAGCCGGGTGAGGAACCGCTGCTCGGGTTCGTCGCCGAACAGGCCGATCCGCAGATGGAGCTGGCCACGTTGGGCCTGTGCGGCGAGGCGGTCGACGTGGCTGGGCAGCCGGCGCAGTACGGGCAGCAGCCGCAGCAGCTCATCACGGGCCAGTTCGGGCAGCGCCGCGGGGCCGGCGCGTTCCCGGGCCCACTCGGTGGCGATGCGCTGAGCGGCCTCGATCGCGAGGTAGCCGGGAGCGAGCACCCGCAGCGTGCCCTCCAGGGTGCCGAGCGCCCGGAACACCGTGGACAGCTCCGGGGCGAGGGTGAGGCCGAAACCGAAGCAGAGCTGCAGCAGCTCGGTCAGCATCTGGGCGCTCGGGGTGGCGCCGGGGCCCAGCTGGCGGGCCGTGAACCGGGCCAGCGCCCGCTCCAGGGCCTGCTCGTCCAGGTCGCGGCGCGGCTCGGACACCCGCAGCACCGCCTCGCACAGCGCCGCCGGGTCGCGCTGAGCCACTCCGACCAGCACGTCGCGCAGGGCAGCCTGCTGCAGCGGGTCCAGCCGCCCGGCGGCCCCGAAGTCGATCAGGCCCAGCTTGTCGTCGTGGAGGACGAGGACGTTGCCCGGGTGCGGATCGGCGTGGAACCGGCCGTCGGTGAGGATCTGCTGGAGCATGTTGCGCAGCAGGTCGTCGGCCAGCTCCCGGCGGCGAGCCTCGGGCAGCCTCTGGTTGTGCCGGACATTCACGCCGTCGAACCACTCCATGACCAGCAGCCGGGCCGTGCCCAGGTCCTGGTGGACGCGCGGCACCCTGATCGGGCCGTCCGGCGCCATGGCGCCGCCGATCTCCGCAGCGTTGCGGGCCTCGGCACGAAAGTCCAGCTCGCCGCGAAGCCGCTCGGCGAACTCCGCGGCCAGCTCGCGCACCCGGTACTCGCGGCCCCACGAGGTGCGGTCTTCGATCATCCGCGCGAACTCGTCCAGCACGTCGATGTCGCGGGTGATCGCCTCGGCGATGCCAGGGCGTTGCAGCTTGACCACCACCGGCTCGCCGCCGCACAGCCGGGCCCGGTAGGCCTGGCCGATGGAGGCGGCGGCGATCGGCGTCCAGTCGAAGTCGGCGAACACCTCGCCGACGGGGCGGCCCAGCTCGGCCTCCAGGACCTGTTGCATGATCGACGCCGGCTCCGGCGCCACCGCGTCCTGCAGGCTGGCCAGCTCGTCGCACGTGCTGGCCGGAAGCAGGTCGGTACGCGTGGAGAGCACCTGGCCCAACTTGATGAAGATGCCACCGCAGTCCTCAAGGGCGCGGCGCAGCCGGACCGCGGTCGGCGCCACCCGGTCCCCGGACTCGGCCGGAGCGGCCGAGCGCGACAGGCCCAGCACCGGCTCCAGGCCGTACCGCACGGCGATCCGGGTGATCTGCGCGTAGCGCGCCACCCGGTGCGCCCGCCGGCGCAGCGCCCGCAGCGGCCGCGGCGGCCGGGCCAACCCGGACTGGGCGCGGGCCAGCGTGCCAGGGCGCGCCAGCAGCTCCACCCACACCGTGGCCGACATGGCGAACACCGTGGAGAACAACCACACGTTGCGCATGAAGCCGGCCGCCGGGTTCGGCTGGCTCTGTGCGATGACCGAGGAAATCCCGAACCCGGCGAGCCACCCGATGACCCCCGACGCCACGTTCGACAGCACCGACCGGCGCGCGCCAAGCAGGCGCGCGGCCACCATGGCCACCACCAGGCTGCCGAGCAGCGAGACGAACAGGCCTGGCCCAAACAGATCAGCCACGATCACCGCCCATGCCGTCCCCAGGCCTGCGATCAACCTAGGTCCGCTGCCGGACGGGTGGAAGCCGCAGGCGCCGTGATGGGCGACCCCTGAAGGAGCTACTACCGGCGGCAGCGACCGCGGTGCCGCCGGTAGTACGGTCAGCCGCTGGTTGCGTGGTCGCCTGTCGACCTCCGACCAGCACGCAGGTCCGCGGCGAGTTGTTCGGTCTCGATGCAGGCTCGCCGGCTGCGCAGCCGGGCCTCCTCCAGCTCGATGCGCTCCCGCGCCTCCCGAGTGGACTCGCAGGACGAGCAGTACGCGAGCTCCGCCTCGTAGAGGGTGCCGTCGGTCGGCAGCGTGATCTGGCGCCGATCGCGGGCCTCGGAGTGTCGCTTCGGCAGCACGTCGCAGTACCGCCTGACGAGCCGCTCCGCCTCCTCGGACAGGTCGTCGATCGAGCGCCACGGCGTGTCGCCGATGCGCCACTCGATCGACTCGACGCGGCTGGACGCCTCGTACACCTCCATGACTCGCCGCACGAAGTAGGTGACCGCATGGCAGTGGTTGTCGTTGCGGAAGGTCCGCCGGGTGGCCTCCCTGTGCTCGGCGTCCTCGAACGTGGAGATGACCGTCGACCGTTCGGCCTCTGTCGACTGCGCGGCGGTGATTGCGTTCTGGGTGAACTGCTCGGCCACGGTCCGCACCGACGCCCCGCTGGCAAGCGAGGTCTCGGTCGCCACCCCGAACTCGCCACGCACCTGCGGTGCGCCGAAGAACCCGGCCAGCCCACCGCCGGCCGAGACCGACGTGTCGGCGTGTGTACGGATGTCCACGAGGCTCTCGACGTACGCCGACTGCGACGCGAACCGGCGGGTCTGGGACAGCGCGCTCATCGTCTGCCGGAACGAGGTGTGCACCGACATCCGCTCCTCGGCGGCCCGCACCCGGCGATACCGGTCGAACTCGTAGATGCTGAAAGTCTCGCCCGGCAGCAGGGTCGTCGTGTACAGCAGCGGTCCCTGCTGGCGGCCCAGCAGCCGCAGGCAGTGCTCGTAGGTCACGCGGATCTCCAGCCGGCCCTGGTCGAGCCGGTCAAGGCCGAACACGCGGGACTCGTAGAAGTACTGGCAGCGGTCGAACGGCAGCCACGGCACCGGACGTGGGCCGCGGCACTGCGGCGGCGTCGGCTCCTCGCACCGGCCGCCGCAGCCGCCGCAGTCCTCGCACTCGGCCTCGCCTCCGCCGGCCGCGCACGCGGCCAGCAGCGCGCGCTCGGCGTTCACCCGGCCGTAGCCGACCTCCTCGTTCCACGTGCCGGACGGCTTGGTGGCCACGTTGCCGTAGCTGTAGAGCGCGGGCGAGATCTTGTCGCAGGTGCTCTCGATCAGGTTACGCACCGCGACGCCGTCGAAGTCGGGCCGCAGGCTGAACAGCAGCGCGCCGAGCCCGGCGACGTGCGGGGTGGCGGCCGACGTCCCGTTGAAGTCGTTGACGTAGTCGCCGGGGTCGTACCCGGCGACGCCCAGCCGGTCGGTGGTGGGGATCTCCAGGCACGGCGCGACCACGTCGAGGTCCGGGCCGTAGTTGGCGCCCCATCCCGGCTCCGCCGAGGCATCGCCGATGCGCTTGCGCTCGTCGCTGCGGTTCGAACCGCCCACGCACACCGTGCGGCCGTCGCTGGCCGGGAAGGTGGCGAGCGGCAGGTTGAAGTTGTGTGACGCGGCGACCAGCAGCAGTCCCTTGTCGTGGGCGTACTGCAGCGCGTCCCGGATGAGGTCGAAATCCCACCCACCGTAGACGCCGAAGCTCATCGACACGACCCGCGCGCCGTTGTCGGCGGCGAAGTACAGTCCTTCGGCGATGTCGACGTCCGCCCAGGTGGCGGTCGCGATGGCCATGATCTTCGATCCGCCGGCGACGCCGGCCACGCCGAGCGCGTTGTCCAGCCGGGCGCCGATGATGCCGGCGCATGCGGTGCCGTGGTTGCCGGTCGGGCTGCCGTCCGGGGTGTCGGTGGAGGCGTTCCACGACTGGGGGTACAGATCGAGGTCCGGGTGTGCCAGCTCGACGCCCTGGTCGATGACGGCGACGACGACCGACGGGTCGCCGCGCACGATCTGCCAAGCGCGCGGGACCTCGATGCGCTGCAGACCCCACTGCAGCCCGAACCGCGGGTCGTCCGGGGTGAACTCGCCGGCCGGTGGGCTGCAGTCGCGCAGCGCAGACCCGGCCTTCGGCCCACACGCGGTCGGCGATACGAACGGGATGGTCTCCAACCGCACCGCGCTCGCGGTGGCAGCGTCGCGCGCGCCGAGGGACTCGGACAGCGCCTGCGCCGCGCTGATCGACGTACCGGCCCGCACCCGCACCGACTGGTAGCCGGGCAGCCGGCTGCTGCGATCGGGATCCGGCGCGAGCCGGGCGGCTTCGAGCCCACCTATCGCCTCGACCGCCTGGCTGCGCACGTACAGTCGCGTCGGGTTCACCGCAAAGACCGTGACGTCCGCCGGTACCGGGGTACCGGCGGCTGCCTCCCGAGGCGAGCCTCGGTAGCTCGGTGCGGCCCACTCGACCAGGTCGCTGGCTTCCAGCCGGTCGATCGTCTCTTCGTCGAGAGGCGACGTGTCGGCACGCTGCACCCACCACAGCCCGTCGGTGCGGTTGATGGATGGCAGCGGCCGCCGCTCGGACTCGCCGAGCGTGGCGGGCTGCAGGCCGAGTTCCTCGATCAACGCTCGCTTGGCGGCCTCGTCGGCACCCGCACGCCAGCGCACGGCGACCCGCCGCGGGTCCAGCTCGCTGCGCCCGGCGGACGGGTGCTGGAAGATGTCCGGAAAGCCCCT
>DASXTS010000228.1:0-6469 GCA_036505275.1 Pseudonocardiaceae bacterium | reverse complement strand
CTTCTCCTGAAGGACGCGTCACGGCTCGCGCGGTTGGCCGCCGCGCGCTCAGCCGTGCCGCGGCGCGGGTGGATCAGGGCGTCGCCAAGGCGGCCCATCCGGAGCACGATGAACGCATGACCGCGCTGCCCTCGTACTCATCGGGAACCTCCGACGCGCCGCTGCTCGGCGACACCATCGGAGACAACTTCGACCGGACGTCGGAGGCCTTCGGTGACCGGGACGCTCTGGTCGAGATGGCCACCGGCCGGCGCTGGACGTACGCGCAACTGCGGCGTGAGGTGGACACCCTGGCGCTCGGGATGGCCGCGGCCGGCATCGACAAGGGCGACCGGGTGGGCATCTGGGCGCCGAACTGCGCCGAGTGGATGATCACGCAGTACGCCACGGCGAAACTCGGCGCGATCCTGGTGAACATCAATCCGGCGTACCGGACCCATGAGCTGGAGTATGTGCTGAACCAGGCCGGGGTGCGGATGCTGGTCGCCGCGTCATCGTTCAAGACCTCGGACTACGCCGCGATGATCCAGCAGGTGCGCCCGGCGTGCGCCGCGCTGGAGCGGGTCGTGCTGCTCGACGGCCGGGACTGGCGGGAGCTGATGGCGGCCGGCGCCGCCGGCGACCCGGCAGAGCTCGCGCGCCGGCAACGAGAGCTGTCGGCCGACGACCCGATCAACATCCAGTACACCTCGGGCACCACCGGCTTCCCCAAGGGTGCGACGCTGTCGCACCACAACATCCTGAACAACGGCTACTTCGTCGGCGAACTCTGCGGCTACACCGAGCAGGACCGGATCTGCGTGCCGGTGCCGCTCTACCACTGCTTCGGCATGGTGATGGGCAACCTCGCCTCGACCTCGCACGGCGCCTGCGTGGTGTACCCGTCGCCCGGTTTCGAGCCGGCCGCCGCGCTGCGCGCCGTTGCCCAGGAGCGGTGCACCTCGCTCTACGGCGTGCCGACCATGTTCATCGCCGAGCTGGCCGTCGCCGACTTCTCCTCACACGACCTGAGCTCGCTGCGGACCGGGATCATGGCCGGCTCGCCGTGCCCGGTCGAGGTGATGAAGCAGGTCGTCGATCGGATGGGCATGGCCGAGGTGACGATTTGCTACGGCATGACCGAGACCTCGCCGGTGTCCACCCAGACCCGGGCCGACGACACCCTGGACCGGCGGGTCTCCACGGTCGGCCGGGTGCACCCGCACGTCGAGATCAAGATCATTGAACCGGCCACCGGGCTGACCGTGCCGCGTGGCGAGCCGGGCGAGCTGTGCACCCGCGGCTACAGCGTGATGCTCGGCTACTGGCAGCAGCCGGACAAGACGGCGGAGGCCATCGATGCTGCCCGCTGGGTGCATACCGGCGACCTGGCCGTCATGGACGAGGAGGGCTATCTCAACATCACCGGGCGGATCAAGGACATGGTCATCCGCGGCGGCGAGAACATCTATCCGCGGGAGATCGAGGAGTTCCTCTACACCCACCCCGACATCGTGGACGCGCAGATCATCGGCGTGCCGGACGTCCGTTACGGCGAGGAGCTGATGGCCTGGGTGCGGCTGCGCCCCGAGGCCGCCGAGCTGACAGCCGGGGCACTGCACGAGTTCTGCGAAGGCAAGCTGGCCCACTACAAGATCCCGCGATACGTCCACGTCGTTGACGAATTTCCGATGACCGTCACCGGCAAGATCCGCAAGGTCGAGATGCGGCAGCGCGCCGTCGAACTCCTCCACCTCGAGGAGGCGGCCCGCGTCACGCACGCCTGAGCCACGGCCGTGGACAGGGGCGAGCCGGAGCCGGAGTTAGTCGTCTGGGTGCTGTTCGGGGCGCTGGGACAGCCGGGCCTGGCGGCGGGTCCTGATGACGCCGACCGCCAGGCCGACGGGGAGCAGGAGGCTTGACAGGCTCAGCCACATCGGGAGCCGCCGATGGCCGGAGGCGAACAGCCCGAACGTGACGGCCAGGGCCAGCAGGCCGGTGGCGAACAGCAGCATGGCCGCGGTAAGGACCTGGTCGCGCTGGGAACGCTGTCGCATGGCGGCACTGTAGCCATAACGCGTAGGCTGATGGCACGCGTCTCGGGCCAGCTCGGGGCGCGTTCATCGTGCCAGACGCGACATGGTGCACGCCCGGCACGGGCTGTAAGCGAGAAAGCGGTGAGGGTAGTGCCGAGCGGCAAGGTCAAGTGGTACGACGCGGACAAGGGCTTCGGCTTCGTGACCCAGGACGGCGGCGAGGACGTGTACGTCCGTTCCTCCGCGCTGCCGCACGGGACCACGGCGCTCAAGGCCGGCCAGCGGGTGGAGTTCGGCGTCGCGGAGGGCCGTCGCGGGCCGCAGGCGCTGTCGGTCCGGCTGGTCGACCCGCCGCCGTCGGTGGCCGAGGCTCAGCGGCGGCCGGCCGAGGAGCTGCACGGGCTGATCGAGGACATGATCAAGCTGCTGGAGGCCAAGGTGCAGCCCGACCTCCGGCGGGGCCGCTACCCGGACCGGCGCAACGTCAAGCGCGTCGCCGACGTCGTGCGCGCGGTGGCCCACGAGCTCGACCCCGGCTGACGGCTGGTCCGCGGACCAGCGGGTCTCTAGCGGTCGTCCACGGAAAGCACCCAGGTGCCGCGGGTCGGGAAGTCGATGCCGTCCCGGCCCTGGATGAGCGTGCCCCCGAGCTGCTGCACCTCGGCCGTCTCGAGCTGGGCGTCGGCGTCCGGCAGGACGAGGGTGTACGCGTGCCGCTCATTGCTGGCAAACACGTCGCTGCGCGCGCTGACCTTCTCGCCGCTGCCGGTCCGGTAGCCGAAGACGACCAGCCACGGCGTCTCACCGATGGCTTTTGGCACCGAGATCTCCAGGGGCTGACCGCGCGGCACCCGCAGCACGACCGCGGCCTTGGGGTCGGCCGTGCAGTTCTGCACCTGCACGTCACAGAGTTGGGTCGGGCCAGCGACGGCGGTGTTGCCGGCGGCGGAGAAGGTGACCCGCGGCGGGGTGTCGTCGCGGCCCGTGCAAGCGGCGGTGAGGGTGGTGAGCGCGACCAGGACGGCCAGGATGGCTGGCGGCCTCACGGACGCTCCCACTGCGGCGGCTGACCGGGTTGATCGCCGGCGTGGTTTCCGTCCTTCCGGTCGGTCTGCCCGCTGCTCGGGCCGTTGCTTCGGCGGGTTCCGCGTTGCCGGCGGCCGCGCGGCCGTACGTGGCGCTGCCGGAGCGCGCTGAGCGGCGGGATCAGCGACCGGCCGTGGTGTGCCATGGCGGTCTGCACCGTGCCGAGCAGCAACAACGCCGAGACGACCGTGAAGCCCAGCCAGTAGACCGGCGGCAGCAGCACGCCGAGCGCGCCGCCGAAGGTCCAGGACAGCTGCAGGATCGTCTCGGCCCGGCCGAACGCGGACGCTCGTGACTCCTCGGACATGTCCTGCTGGACAACGGCGTCCTGGCAGACCTTGGCCAGCGAGCTGCACGTCGAGCCGACCAGGCCGACGATGACCGCGGTGGCGATGTCGCCCATCAGCGCGGCCAGCACCGCCGCGCTCAGCACGATGCCGACGCAGGTCAGGATGACCTGGTCGGGCTTGCCGAAGTGCTGCCGCGCGCCGAGCGCGTTGCCGGCGACATTGCCGGCGCCGGCCGCCGCTCCGACCATGCCGACCAGCACGAGCTGCTTCCACGGTGAGTGCTCGGTCTGCGCCTTGACCACGAACGCGACGAACAGCGTGAGGAATCCGGTCAGGATGCGGATCGTGCCGTTGCCCCACAGCGCCACGACGACGTGCTGGCTCAGCGGTTCCCGACGGCGACCGGACCGCTGCTGCTCGTCTCCGTGGTCGAGCAGGGAGGCGGGCACCTCGCCCTCCGTGACCTCGACCCATGCCGGGATCCGTAGACACAGCCAGGCGCCGACCAGGCAGACCGTCGCGGTGAACCACAAAGCGCCCGCCGATCCCAACGCCCAGACAAAGCCAACGGCGATCGAGCCGACCACGCCACCCGCGGCAAGCCCGAAGACGGCGAGCCGGGAGTTCGTTTTGGTCAGTGTCATCCCTGGGGGCAGCACCCGCGGCGTGACCGCGGCCTTGAGCAGGCCGAAGCTGCGAGTTAGCACCATGAAGCCGAGCGCAGCCGGGTACAGCAGCCAGTCGTCGAAGTGCTGCGCCAGGACGAGGGCCAGCAGAGCGCGGCCAACAAAGCTGACCGACAGCGCGACCCGCCGGCCCCGCTGCAGCCGGTCCAGCAGGGGACCGATCACGGGCGCCAGCAGCGCGAAGGGCGCCACCGTGATCAGCAGGTAGAGCGCGACCTTGGTCTTGCTCTCCGCGGTGGCGGCCGAGAAGAACAGCGTGTTCGCCAGCGCCACGGCGAGCGCGGCGTCGGCGGCATTGCTCGCCATGACGGGGAAGGTGAGCGCCGTCAGCCCCGAGCGGTCGGCGCCATCCGCGGTCGCGGCCCGGCGGAATGCCGCGATGCCCGACTGCGTGAGCTGGCGGCTGCGCCAGGCCGCGACCCTGGTCACCGTCAGCTTCCGCGGGCCAACGGTGCGGTCGTCGGGATGGCCTCGCTCGGCGCCGCCGTCGTCGCGACTACGGTCTTGCGGTGGGTTGTGGCCGCGGCCTTCCTGTGGGTTGTGGCCGCGGTCTTCCGGTGGGTTGTGGCCGCGGTCTTCAGGTCGGATGTGGCTGCGGTCTTCCGGTCGGATGTGGCTGCGGTCTTCTGGTCGGTTGGGCTGCCGCCGTGGCCACTGGTCGCGATCGACCTGCCATGGTTGTGGTCCTCCGTGGTCGCCCCGGCCGCGGGCATCGTTGTGGTTGCCTGGGTTGGCGGGCGGCAACCCACGTCGACGTGGCGGTTCCTCCCAACCACGGTCACGAGCGCCGTACCGCCGGCCTTCCCCGTGCGGTGGCTCGTCTGCGTACCCCGAGCCGTCGCCGTACCGGCGCTGATGGTCGCCGTATCGGGGTTCGGGCTCGTCGCGCCGGGGTTCGTGGCCGTCGTCCCAGTGCTGGTCGTACCGGGAGCCGGAGTCGCGTCCCGGCTCACCGGGGCGCCGACGCGGCACCGGTGGTGCGTCCGCAATCTCGCGGGCCCGGTCGGTGACCCAGCGCGGCTCGCGCCGACCGCGTTTGCGGCGGCCGCCGGAGCGGTCATCTGGGGTTGCCGACCAGGACACAGCTCAATCCTGCCGCACCGGGCGGCTGATCGGTGTGATGGACGACAGGCGCGTCCGGCTGGTGATCCCGCGTACGAACGGGTATTCAAACGTTGAATAGCCGATCGGGTCGCGAAGCCAACCATCCAGACCATCAACGCCGCGCTATTGTCGTATTTGCGGAATGGCAATGACCGACGGGATAGTCGGCATTTAGTCGTTATGGTCATCTCGGATGATCACGATTGCCAGCCCGACGGCGGACGGGCCCACCGTGGCCGACAAGCTCGGCAACTCCGGGTCAGACGAGTCTCAGGCCGGCTCGAACCGTACCCGGAAGGTGTGCGGCCAGCGCTTGCCGGTAATCAGGAATTCGTTGCCGCCTGGCACTGCAGCGATGCCGTTGAGGACGTCAGCGCTGGCGCGTTCGGTGGCGGTAAGCAGTCCGCCCGCATCCACGACGCCGGTCACCGTTCCCGTCGCAGGGTCGATCCGGAGAATGCGATCGGTCTGCCAGACATTTGCCCAGACCGCACCGGCGGCGCACTCCAGCTCGTTGAGCCGGTCGACCGTGCCGCCGGCCAGCCGCACCCGCACCCCGCCGACGGACCCGAAAGTGTCCGGCGAGCGGAACTGCAGCCGGTCGGTGCCGTCGCTCATGACCAACCGGTCACCGTCGTAGCACAGCCCCCACCCCTCGCCGGCGTATGGCACGCGCCGCAACTCGGCGAGGGTGGCCCTGTCCCGCTCGATTGCCCTGCCGTCACGCCAGGTGAGCTGCCAGATGCGCTGACCTACCACCGTGATGCCCTCGCCGAACAGCGGGTTCGGCAGGACGACCCGCTGCCGCACCTCTCCGGACGCCGGATCGGTTGCCAGGATCGCGGAGCCACCCACCAGCCCGGTTCCCTCGTACAGCACGCCGTCGGCCAGCTCAAAACCCTGAGTGAACGCCGAACGGTCGTGCGGCCGCACCTCCAGCACCCGCACTCGCAGCCGCTGCGGCTCGCCGGTGGCGGTTGCGGTTTCCGGGGCGGACGCCGTTGCTGAGCAGCCCGCCGTGGCCACGGTCGCCACGGCCGCGGTGACGGCGGCGATGACCTTCAGCGGCACCCGCACCCGGACCAGGGTGCCACGGCGCGTTCTCCGGCCCCCCGGTGGAACCACGTTGACAGCCTGGCAGTGGGCTGCGACGCGCGGGCCGGGGGCCAGAACCATTCCATCAGGTCATCGGGGCCGCGGTTATGGGCCGCACCGCCCGACACGACCGCCCAAGACCCATGTCCGGACGCGCGGACACACGTGTCTCTACGTGCGGACACACGTGTCT
>DASXTS010000227.1:0-9893 GCA_036505275.1 Pseudonocardiaceae bacterium | reverse complement strand
ACGCGGTCCGTCCTCGATGACGGCGCGGATGTTGGGGTCAGCCATGCCGACGAGTCTGCCAGAGTCGGCGCTGATCAGCGCCATGGCCCGGCAGCGGGCCGAGCAGGTGGCAGCTGCTCAGGTTGCCGCTCGGGCCGCGGTGACGGCTGGCCGGCCGATCGGTCGCGCCCCCGGACCCGGCTGGAGGCGTAGCCGGGTACGAGGTTCGATGGGGTGCCCCTGCTCGCATTCGACGGTGACGTGGACCTGCGCACCGCACTCGTCGTGCACCACGGTGACCGGTGGCCCGATCGCCTCCGCCCGGTAGCGGTCTCCCCACTCGAGGAGTGCCAGCAGAACCGGCCGGAGGTCGCGGCCGGCCGGGGTCAACCGGTACTCATGACGCGTCCGTGAGCCCGGCTCCCGGTACGGCACCCGCTCCAGCACGCCGTGGTTCACCAGGGCGGCCAGTCGTTTGGTCAGCACGTCCCGTGCGATGCCCAGATGGCTCTTCAGGTCATCGAAGCGCCTGATGCCGTTGAAGACGTCCCGCAGCACCAGGACGGTCCACTGGTCCCCGAGAACCTCGACCGTGCGGGCCACGGAACAGGTCCGGGTGTCATATCGCGCCCAATCCACCCCAACAGAGTAGCGCTTCTGGGTTGGAAATCCAGACCTAGAGAGGTTAGCCTGAATCCGCGAACCGGACCCAGGAGGGCGTCATGAACGAGGGCCTCACCGTCGTGATCGGCACCGCGACCACGGACCCGGTCCAGATCCGGCCCTGGCGGACCGGGGATGAAGTATTACTGGCCGAGATCGGCGACGAGTTCTCGCTCCGGAGCCTGTACTCCCGATTCCACGGGGGCTACAGCCGACTGCCGAAGGTGTATCTGCGGCAGCTCGCGGCGGCCTGGAGCCAGCGACGATGGGACGCCGTGCTGGCCATCCACCGGGGTCGCGTGATCGGCTGGGCCGAATACGCACGCGGCGGGACCGACCCGAACGTCGCGGACCTGGGGGTGCTCGTCGTCGACGCCTGGCAGCATCGAGGCCTCGGGCCCACGCTGGCGCGCGCAGTGCTGGAGCGGGCCGCCGCGGCCGGCCTGACGGCGCTACGGGCCGACGTTCTCATCGTGAACCGTGCCGCCCGCGCAATGATCGAGTCGCTGTCCGGGCCAAACCTGCATGCCGAGCGCGATGGCGAAGTCGTGTGCTACACCGTCCCCCTGGTCCCGTATTTTGATCACCCTGCCATCAGCGCCTAGGTTCGGCTCGTCCCGGTCGCCGGATGGTTCACGGCCGGTGGTCCCGGTAATCGAGGGCGATCTTCACGGCACCCTGCGGGTGCTGGTCGAGCCACTGGTACGCGGCGAGCGCGTCGTCGAACGGGTATCGGCGGTCCAGCATCCCGTCGACGGACACCCGGTCGGTGTAGAGCAGCCGGATGGCGGTGGCCAGTACCCGTCGCCGGTCCCAGAGCGGCGCGTGGCGGTGCGGCGCGCCCCAGGCGCCGACCGAGGCGATCAGCGACAGCCGGTTGTGGTGGAACTCCTCACCGAGCCGCAGGTTGGCCGCGCCACCCTGGTAGAAGCCCGCCGCAACCACGGTGCCGCCCAGGCCGGCCGCGGCCAGCGCGCCCTGCAGCCCCCGGTCCGACCCGGACACCTCGATGGCGACGTCCACCCCGCGGCCCTCGTTCAGATCGCGGATCAGCAGGCCGAGCGGACGATCATTGCCGGGGTCCAGGACCTCGGTGGCGCCGAAGCCCGCGGCCAGACCGCGCCGATCCGGCTGCGGGTCGACGCCGATGACGGTCTGGATCCCCTCCAGCAGGCACATCTGCACCGCCAGCAGCCCGATGGCGCCCAGCCCGTGCACGCTCACCGAATCACCCAACTTGAGCTCCGCATCGTGCACGGCCTGCAGCGCCACGGCGGCCAGGCTGACGAAGAGCGCCCGCTCCAGCCCATCGACGGTCGGCAGCACCACCAGCGGATAGGTCGCCTGCAGCGAGGTCGCCACGTCGAGCACGGTCTCCTCCTGGTGCGGCGTGCCGGTGTGCACCAGGTCGCCGACCTTGACGGCACTGGCATCGGACCCGACCTCGACGACCTCGCTGACCATCTCGTAGCCCAGCGACACCGGGTAGGTGGACGCACTGCCTGCCGGCGGCGCGACGAACGTGCGCAGCCCACGGTCGAAGACCTTGTCGGCGAACGCCGAGGTGCCACGGTAGAGGTTCAGCTCGGTCCCGTGGCTGATGCCGCTGAGCCGGGCGTGCAGCCGGATCTCACCCGGCCGCAGCGCGCGGGACGGCTGCTCGGACAGCCGCAACCGACGCGGGGCGTCCAGTACGAGCGTTCGGGGCAACCGCGACCCTCCTTCCGCCTAGGCTGTTTCAAGGTCATCGACCTCGCGATGGGCGAGCCGTACATCTTTTCACTGCGAGTTTTACTGCGAGAGGTCCACTGGAATGAAGCTTTCCTGTCAGGAGCAGTTGCTACCGGGCGAGAGTCTTGAGGCCAAGTTCGATTTCGCGCGCGAAGCCGGTTTCGACGGCATCGAGCTGCGTGCCCGCGGCGACGGCCACTTCGCCGCCCGGCTGCCGCAGCTGCGCGCCGCGGCCCGCGCCGGCGTGGTGATGCGTACGGTGTGCCCGGAGACCGACCACTTCATCGGCGACTTCGACCCGGAGCTGCGGCGCGATGCCGTCGCCCAGTTACGCTCGCAGCTCAGTGTCATCGCCGAGCTCGGCGGCGAGGGGGTGCTCACCCCGGCCAGCTGGGGGATGTTCAGCCTGCGGCTGCCGCCGTTCACCCCACCCCGTGGGCCAGCCGACGATCATCGCGTGCTGCTGGAGGCCCTGGCGGAGCTGGGCGAACACGCCGCGCGTGAAGGTGTATGGCTGGCCATCGAACCAATCAACCGGTACGAGGATTACATGATCAACCGGCTGGACCAGGCGATCGAGCTGGGGGCCGAGGTGCGCCGCGAGTTCGGTCATGAGTCGATCCGGGTGTGCGCGGACCTGTTTCACATGAACATCGAAGAGGACAACCTGGCCAAGGCCATCACCAACGCTGGCCCCTCGATTGCGCACGTCCACGTCGACGACTCCAACCGCCTCCAACCGGGCACCGGTCACCTTGACTTCAGCACCGCTTTCGGCGCGCTGCACGAAATCTCCTATGACGGCTGGTTCGCGCTCGAATGCCGGCTTCGCGGCGCCGCGCAGACCGCCCTGCCCGCCACCGTCCGTTTCCTCAGGCAGTTCCAGTAGCGATACCGCGCCGGGTCGCCGCCGCGCGACTACCTCGGGAGGCTCGGGGAGGGCGAGGACAATCCGCACCCGCCGGTTGCCGGGCTCCTCCGGTCCAGCACTATGACTATGAGCGATGACTATGAGCGATGACTATGAGCGGTAGCAGTACGAGTCGGAGGACGCGTCGCCGCCTTGCAGCCGCACCTGGTGGACGCGCAGGCCCCGGAAGTCTTCGCCGTGCGGGAAGAACCGCTCGTCGACGCTCAGGCCACCGTCCGGGTCGGCGTCCAACTTGGCCGCCCAGGCGCCCACGCCCGCCGGAAAGAACTGGTCGTCCCACGACCCGTACAGCGAGTTCGTCACGTACACCCGCCGCCCGTCCCGGCTGACCTCCACCATCTGCGGGCCACCGGCCAGCCGCTCGTCGGGCGCGGCCGGATGCGCGGCCCGGCGCACGATGCCACCCAGATGCACCGATCCGACCTCTTTCGGTGCCGCCGGATCGGACACGTCGTACTGCTTGAGCTCACCGGTGCCCCAGCAGGAGACGTACAACCGCTTGTCGTCTACCGAGAGGTTGATGTCGCTGACCAGCGGCGGTACGGCCTTGAACGGCTTGAGCGCCGGCGGCAGGTCGTCCTCGTCGGCCGGCTCCGCCGGGATCGTGATGACCTTGTCGGCGGCCCATCGGTCGCCGTCGCGGAACCAGCGCCAGACCGATGCGGACAGGTCGGCCGTGGAGACGACCACGCCGACGAAGCCCCAGCTCGCTTCGGGGTCGTGCGCCGGGCGCAGTTCGAGCACCATCTGGTGCTCGGCGCCAAGGTCGATCGCCTGCTGGTGCACGCCCTTGGCCAGGTCCCAGAAGTGCAGCTGGTGGCCGTACTTGTTGCCGAGCAGCAACTCAGGGTTGATCCCGCCCTCGATCATGGACGGGGTACCCCACTCGCTGGTGATCAGGGTGTTGTGCTGCAGGTGCCACCAGGCGTCGTAGGCCAGGTACTGCGGTCCCCGCTCGGTCTCCCAGGCCCGCAGCACCTCGAACGTGCTGTGGTCGAGCAGCGCAATCCCGCCCGGCCCGTCGTTGCCGTTCGCCCCGCCCAGGCAGGACACGAAGATGCCGTCCGGACCACAGTGCAACGTGTGCGGGCGGGAGTAGCCCGCCTGTCGACCAAGCTCGTCGGCGGTGATCGTCTTGACGAACGTGGGGTTGGCCGGGTCCGGCTGGGTGTCGTAGACATGGATGTTGGAGCTGCGCAGCCCGGGAAGCAGCAGGTACCGCCGCTGCAAACCCTCGACCCCATGGTCGTGGCCGCCGTGATGGTGGCCGTGCAGCAGCGCAGACGAGCAGGCGTTCCAGCCGAAATGGTGCAGCTCGTCGCCCCTGGTGGGCAGGTCGGCCCAGCCCACGATCGTGCCGTAGCTGGCTGAGGACGGATCGGCGTCGAGCACCGTCAGGGCGTCAGGGCGCAGCCCGGCACGGTCGAAGGCCACGACGTAGGCAAGTTTCTCCGCCGGGGCGGCGGCGGCCTCACGGGGGGTGCGGTAGAAGGTCGGGTCGGTGACGGTCACGACGGCTCCAAAGGTCGGTGGCGATCGGTGGACGGCTTGCCGGGCGGGGCCGCACGAGGCGATTTAAGTGGATCGTGTGCGACGTGTCGACGGGCCCGGGGTGTCCCACCACGCCGGACCTGATCAAGGCCTGCCCCAGCACGGCGAGGCACCGCGCGTTGTCCATTGCACCGGCCGCCGCCAGCACCTCGGCCAGCGCGTCCGCAGCCGTGTCCACCCGTTCATCCTCACACCACGCGTGTCCGGTGATAACGGAATGTCGGGTCGGGCTGGATCAGTTCGGGAGGTCGACGTTCTGCAGGCGGACCCGACCGCGGGCAACCGTCTTGCCGTCGTCGTTGGTGATTTCGGCGGTCCAGAGCTGGCCGGTCCGTCCCTGGTGCACGGCCTGGGCGAGGAGGTGCAGCCGTCCGGTGCGGTGTGCGCGAACGAAGTCGGTCAGGTTGTCCAGGCCGACGGCGAAGCGACCCTGGTCGTGCACCGCGATGCTGGCCCCGATGCTGGTGGCGGACTCGATGGCGGTGCTGTAGACGCCGCCGTGCACGATCCCCCACGGAGTGTGATGTTCCGCGGTGGCGTCCAGCTCGCCACGGACCAGCGTGCCGGTGGCCTCGGTGATGCGCAGCCCGAGCGAGCGCGCGAAGTCCCCGGGTGCGAGGTTGAGGAACTTCAGGTCCTTCAGGTCGGGCGTGGTGGCGGTCATGGCGTGCTCCTGACGAGGGGTCGGGCCGTGCGCGGCAGGGGAGCCGCGCGGCCGGGTCGGGTGAGGATGGCGGTGCCAGCGGCGCCGAGCAGCGCGAGGCCGGCGGCGACGGCGATGGTCAGCCGGATGCCGTGGGTCTGCGCCGCGCCGTATAGCTGTACGACGGTGGCCGGGTCCGCGCCGGTGGCCAGCGCGCTCGGCAGGTCGCCGGCGGCGAGCCGGTCGAGCAGGCCGGGGGTCTCGGTGCCACCGGCGGCAGCGGCGACACCGGCACGGGCCGAGCCGAAGGCCGCGGCCTGCAGCACCGCGCCGAGCGCCATGATGCCCAGCGCGTTGCCGAACTGCCGGGCGGTGTTCGCCGCGCCGGCGGCCATTCCGCTGCGGTGCGCCGGTATCCCACCGACGGCCGCGGCACCGAGCGCCGGGTTGGCCAGCCCCACGCCAAGGCCGAGCAGGATCATGCCCGGCAGCAGCGCGGGCCAGGACCAGCCGGGGCTGATCGGCAGCAGCGCCAGCAGCCCGAGCGCGCACAGCAGCAGGCCGCCGACCAGCCGGCCACGCAGGGAGACCACGGTGCCCAGTCTCGCGGCCTGCAGCGCCACCAGGAACGCCAGCCCGGAGAACGGCAGGTACCACACCGCAACGTCCAGGGCAGACGCACCCAGCACCACCTGCACGTAGGGGCCGAGCAGCACCATCATCGACAGCGCGGACAGCGCCAGCGCCAGCCCGGCGACAAGGCCGCCGAGATAGCCGCGGTTGCCCAGGATGCGCAGGTCTACCAGGGGATCGGCGCGCATCGGCCGTCGCTGCCGGCTCCGCTGGCTGATCGCGAAAGCCGTGAGCAGGACCGCGGCGGTACCCAGTCCGGCCAGCACCCGGGTCGACGTCCACCGGCCGGCGCCGGCCCAGCTGATCGCCAGGATCAGCGCGCCCAGCCCGCCGGCCAGGGTGACCGCGCCCAGCACGTCGAACCGCGACCGGCGGGTTGGCGCCCCGGCGGGCAGCAGCACGGCACCCGCGGCGGCCGCCAGGCCGGCGACCACGGCAAGCGCGACGAACGCCGGCCGCCAGCGCCCGGTTTCCAACGACAGCCCGCCGCCGAGCGGGCCGACCGCGAGGCCCGCGCCGATGGCGGCACCCCACACGGCCATCGCCGAGGGACGCCGGCGCGGCGGCAATCCCGTCGCCACCAGGGCCAGCGAGCTGGCCAGCAGCCCGGCGCCGGCCGCGCCCTGACCGATCCGCGCCCCCACCAGCAGCGGCGCCGAGCCGGCGAGCGCGCACACCGCAGACAGCGCCGTGTAGCCGAGCATCGAACCGATCCACACCCGCGACGCGCCGTAGCGGTCCGCAAGAACCCCACCCGTGAGCAGCAGCGCGCCCAGCCCGAGCGCATAGCCGCTGACCAGTAGCTGCAGGTCCCCGATGCCGACGCCGAGGTCACGGCTGATCGCCGGCAGCGCCGGGATGGGCAGTGGGAAGGCAGCGAACACCACGAACGGGGCCAGCGCGACCGCACCAAGAACAGCACCGACGACGGCACCCTCAGTTCGTCTCACGAACGCAGCCTGACATAGCTAGGTTGGCAAGTCAAACCCAGATCCGCCCGCTGGGATTGACCATGGACTGGCGAGTAGCCGGTCAGTCCGACTCGGTCTTCCATGCTGCGTATCGCATTTCCTCCGCGTCGAGGCGGGCCTGCAAGCGGCGCAGCACGATGTCGTCGATGAGCCGGGTGTCCCGCAGCCGCACCAGCGTGGCCCGTTTCTCGGCAAGCAGTGCCTTGTGCAGCAGCTTTTGTTGGATGCGCGGGGAGCGGTCCTCCGGTTCCAGCGAGCTGGCTCCACGGGCCGACGTGTCAGCGCTGTCGAGCTCGGCCAGGCGTTGCTCGAGCTCGCTCTGCATACGCTCGACAACCTCGTCGGACACCCCGAGCCGGGCGGCCTCCGTCGGCAGCGCCGCCAGCGCGGCCTCGGCCATGGCGCGCTCGGCCATCCGCTGTTCGTCCAGCTCGCTGCCGTCCTCGGGCAGCCGGCTCCAGCGCAGCACGGCGGGCAGCGTCAGGCCCTGGACCACAGTGGTCACCAGGATCACCCCGAAAGTCACGATGACGATCAGGTCGCGCCCGGGCATGGCGGCTGGCACGGCGAGCGCAGCGGCCAGCGACACGCCACCTCGGAAGCCGGCCCACGCCACCGGCAGCCGTTGCCGGGCGCCGATCCGACGCAGGCGCTGCTGTGGTCGCCGGTCGACCGCCCTGACCACGTACGGCGTGGTGTAGCTCCACAGCAGCCGCGTGCCGATCACCACAGCGCTGATCAGCAGCGCCTGGGCGACCGCGGCCGCCAGCGAGTAGGACACCAGGTCCTCGACCGCGCCGCGCAGCTGCAGCCCGATCAGCACGAACAGCGCACCGTTCAGCATGAACGCGGTGAGCTGCAGGAACGCGCGAATCGGCACCCTGGTCCTGGCCGGCATCACTCTCGGGTTGATCTGGCTCAGGGCCAGGCCGCACACCACCACGGCGAGCACGCCCGAGGCGTGGATCTGTTCGGCGAGCAGGAACGCGGCAAACGGCGCGAGCACGTTGACCATGTTCTCCAGCAGCGGATCACGCATGAGCGCCCGGGCGCGGACCGTCAGCCACGCCACCACCAACCCCGCCGTGGCCCCGCCGAGGTAGGACAACACGAACGCGCCGATCGCCTGCGGCCAGCCGAACGGCTCGCCGCGGCTGGCCACCTCCACCGCGATCGCGAACAGCACCAGCGCAGTGCCGTCGTTGATCAGGCTCTCCGCCCGCAAGATCGTGATCTGCCTGCGCGGCATCCGACGAACGACGGCGGCCACCGCGGTGGCATCCGTCGGGGCGACCACCGCACCCAACACCCAGGCCACCGGCCAACTCAGCCCCATCGCGTGCGCTGCCACCGCGACAGCGCCGGCGGTGGCCAGCACGAGAAAGACCGAATTCAGCATGACCACGCGCAGGTTCGCCCTGATCTCGCGCAGCGAGGTGTTGAAACACTCCCAGTACAGCAGCATCGGCAGGAAGATCAGCAGCACGACCTCCGACGGCAGCCGCACATGCGCCAGCCACGGCACAAAAGCCAGCGGGACACCACCAACCAGCAGCACCACCGGCGCGGCGACGCCCAGCCGGCGCGCGAGCGGCACCAGGACCACCACGGAGATGCCCAGCAGGACCAGGACCTGCAGCACGGACTCCTTCTGCATCGTCACCACCCCTCGCAGCCCGACACAGTGTCCCGCCAGTGACCATGGCCAGGACGACCCGGACGGAACATGACCGGTTCACATCAGACGTTGCCGTAGCACATCGTCTCGGACATCCTCACTTGCTCCGGTAGTTCGCGTGTCGCGCTTGAGGTTCTTTCGTGGCCGGTGCCACGTCCAGGACGAGAGGCAGGCTGGCTGGTTGAGTGACCAGGAGTTTGGCGAAGGGGGTGGCGGCCGCTGTCGCGGCAGCGGCAGGTCCTGAGCCCGGTCCGGAGCCGTGGCGCCGATCGCTGACCGGCCTGCCCGCGGCCCTTGATCGCCGTGACTGTCGGCTGGCGTTGCAGGCGATGCAATCTGACTCGACAGTTCCGGCGATCACCTTGGACCGCCACCCGGGATCCCCTCATCAATCCGTCGCCACGCCACGGCTGAGCACGTCGAGCCCGCAAGCTTGCGTTCAAAGATTGGCTTGGGACGGGAGTGGGGTTCCGGTCTCGGTGTTTGACCGGCGGTTTCCGGGGTTTGGTCGGGGACGTTGAGCCGGGGACGCGCCCTACTCACGTGGTTCTTTCATCCGGTGGCAAGTTGACGCCCGTGGAGGGCGTCGACGCGGCAGCACCTAGCAGCGTGCGCCTCTCGCCACCGCCGGCCACAGTTTCCAACGCAAGTACTCCCACACACGGCGCACAACCCGAGACTGTCGGTGCACCGCTGTAGCATTAGCAGCATGACCGGCGGAGTTCGGCAGCTCGGCGAGCGAATGCGCGAGCTACATCAGCAGATCGCTCAACTGCAAGCCGAACTCATCCACTGCGTCGGCGAATTCGACACCGCCCAAGGCTACGAACTCGACGCGTACCGCTCCACCCAAACCTGGCTACGGTACGAGCTGCGGATGCACCCACGCGACGCCTCCCAACTGGTCGGCATCGCCCGGCAGGTGCGCTCACTGCCCGTGGTGGATCAGGCCTTCGCCGCCGGGCGGATCTCGCAAGCCCATGTCGCGGTGATCGCCCGCACCGCCCGGCAGGTCGGCACCGAGCAGGTCGCCGCCTCCGAGCAAACCTTGGTGGACGTGGCCAGCACCCACGATCCGGACAAGCTGCGCATCACCACCCAACACCTGCGGTA
>DASXTS010000226.1:0-7497 GCA_036505275.1 Pseudonocardiaceae bacterium | reverse complement strand
AAGTCGCTGGACTACGTCACGCCGGACGGCCAGACCGGGCGGATCGAGCGGGGCGTCAACGGCCTCGGCCTCGACCTGGTGACCTGCACCTACACCGGCGCGGTCAGCGGCAATGCGTACACCGTGACCGGCTTCTTCACGCCGTAGCAGCGTACGCATGTGGACACTGAACTTGTACTATTGAGTACATGGTCGAGCAGGTTGGCGTTCGCGAGCTACGCGAGCAACTGTCCACATATCTGGAACGAGCTCGGCATGGCGAGACGATCGAGGTGACCGAGCGCGGTACGCCGGTCGCCATGTTGGTGCCTATCCCCGAGGAACGGCGGGCACTCGCGGAGTTGATCGCCTCCGGGGTGCTCCGCCCGGCCAAACGTCCTTGGCGGCCCGGACGGGCTCGAGTCTCCCCTAAGCCGGGAGTTCCGCTGCCGAGCGAAATACTCGATCAACAGCGCGAAGACAGGTTCTGACCTGGTGGTCCTTTACTGCGACACCTCGGCCTTGGTAAAGCTGATCGTCGACGAACCGCAGAGCAATGATCTCGACGCGTGGCTCGCGCAGGCCGGCGAACCCGTCCTCGCTTCGTCGATCATCGCGCACACCGAGGTGATCCGTGCGGTTCGCCGGCATGGGACCGCGGCCGTTGAGGAGGCGGTCCGGCTGCTGGACGAGATTTCGATCATCGATCTGGACGAGGATCTTGCACGATCGGCGGCTGACCTCGAGCCCGAGTCGTTACGCAGCCTGAACGCGTTGCATGTGGCGACGGCTCAGCGGGTCGGTCCGATCTTGCGAGGCCTCGTGACCTACGACAGGCGGATGATCGAGGCGGCGCGGGTGGCCGGGCTAACGGTGCACCATCCCGGACGATGAGGATCCTGCCGACGGTCCGGCGGACCAGCGAGCGGCGGGTACCGCGGCGCTCGACCACCTCGCAGCCGACCACCGGCCCCTTTGGGCCCGAACAACCGCTCCAGCAGCGGGAAGGTCCCGCCGGTCAGCGGCATGGTGCGCAGGTCGAGCGCGGCCGCCTGGTCAGGCATGGGACAGCGCCCTGACCACCCTGGACGGCGACGGCCGGCCGAGCCGGTGCGCCATCCACGCGCTCGTCTCGACCAGCGCATCGAGGTCGGCACCGTGCCGGATGCCCAGCCCGTCGAGCATCCACACCAGGTCCTCCGTCGCCAGGTTTCCGGTCGCCGACTCGGCGTACGGGCAGCCGCCCAGGCCGCCGGCCGAGGAGTCGACCGTGGTCACCCCGCGGTGCAGCGCCGCCAGCGTGTTGGCCAGCGCCTGGCCGTACGTGTCGTGGAAGTGCACGGCCAGCCGCTCCGGGCCGACGCCGACCGCCGCGAACGCGTCCAGCACGGCGTGCACCTGCCCCGGGGTGGCCACCCCGATGGTGTCCCCGAGGGACAGCTGCCAGCAGCCGAGGTCAAGCAGCCGCCGGCCGACCGCCGCCACCGTGGCCGGAGCCACCTCGCCCTCCCACGGGTCCCCGAAGCACATGGACAGGTACCCGCGCACCGCCACCCCCTCGGCCAGCGCCCGCGCCACCACCGGCCCGAACAGCGCGAACTGCGCATCCAACGATGAGTTGAGGTTGCGCTCGGCGAACGTCTCGGTGGCCGAGGCGAAGATGGCGATATCGGTTACGCCGGCGGCCAGCGCCCGGTCGAGGCCGCGCTCGTTGGGCACCAGCACCGGGTAGCGCACGCCGTCCCGCCGGCTCAGCGCGGCCAGCAGTTCGGCCGCGTCGGCGAGCTGCGGCACCCACTTGGGGTGCACGAAGCTGGTCGCCTCCAGCGTGGTCAGGCCGGCGTCGGCGAGCCGGTCGAGGAACTCCACCTTGACATCCACCGGCACGATGCTGGACTCGTTCTGCAGGCCGTCGCGGGCTCCGACCTCCCAGATGGTGACCGCGGCCGGCAGCCCGGCGGCCGGATGCACGGACGGCAACCCCACCGCGAGCCGCCTAACGCCGGATCGGCTCGTCATCGTCGTGCAGCTCCCGGTAGAGCAGCGAGTGCACCCGCTCGACCTGGGGGATGTCGTCGAACTCCAGCGGCTCGTCGGACGCGGACTCGATCACCAGCGTGCCGCAGCCGAGCAGCCGCTGGACGAACGAGTGCCGGAACTGGACGCTGTTCACCCTGGTCAGCGGGATGTCGATGCCGCTGCGGGAGAGCACGCCCTCGCGCACCAGCACCCGCTGGGTGGTGACGACGAAGTGGGTGGTTCGCCAGCGGATCAGCGGCACCACGGTGAACCAGATGACCGCAATGGCGGCGAGCCCGGCGAGCACGACCCAGGCGATGACATGCCAACTCTGGTCGGACACCAGCGACGCCAGGTAGGCGGCGATACCCACGGTCACCAGCAACACCAGCACGGGCAGCACCAGCATCTTCCAGTGCGGGTGCTTGTGGATCACAACGCGCTCATTGGCGGACAGCAACTCGTCGGGGTAGGCCACGGTCGTCCTCCAAGCTCGCGGTGCTGGCCACGGTACTGCGTCACACCGACGGTTCGGGGTCAGGACGCACGTGCACCACGGTGCCGGCCGATACGGCGTGCTCGGTGCCATCGTCGGCGCGGACGACGAGGCGGCCGTCCTCGTCGACGTCCAGCGCGTCGCCAGCCAGCACGGCGCCGGCCGGCAGCTCGACGCGCACCCGCTGGCCGAGCGTGCCACTGCGGCTGCGGTACGCCGCGCGCAGACCACTGGCCTCCGGGTCGCCGCCGTGCTCGCGCCATCGCCGTTCCGCCGTGGACAGCTCGCGCAGCACGGCGCGCAGCAGCGTGTCCCGGTCGGTGCACGCGGCGTGCTCCAGGGCCAGCGAGGTCGCGCCGGCGTCCGGCGGCAGCTCCTCCTCGGTCACCGTGACATTGAGGCCGATGCCGACGATGACCGCGGGACCGCCGACGACCTCGGCCAGAATGCCGGCGCACTTGCGCCGCCGCGGCCCGACCAGCAGGTCGTTGGGCCACTTGAGCACGGCGTCCACCTCGGCGACCAAGCGCACCGCGTCGACCAGCGCCACCCCGGCGACCAGCGGCAACCAGCCGAGCCGGTGGCTCGGCACCCCCTCCGGCCGCAGCAGCACGGACATGCTCAGCCCGGCCCGCGGGGGCGACACCCACGTCCTGGCGGCCCGACCCCGGCCCGCTCTCTGGTGCTCGGCCACCAGCACGGTCCGGTCCGGTGCGCCGGCGCGGGCCGCCGCCGTCAGGTCCGTGTTCGTCGAGCCGGTCTCGGCGACCACGTCGATCGCCGCGTACTCGCCGTTGGGAGCCAGCAGCCCGCGCCGCAGGGACTCGACCCGCAGCGGCGGCCGGTCAAGGTCGGTCCACACGGCGCAGGACGCTACGCCGATCCCGAGCGGTCGGAGCAGTTCAACCGGCCGGCTGTGCACCAGAGCAGGTCTCATTAGGCTCGACGGCATGAGCAGCGCCACCCAGCCGGTCGGCAGCACGCCGGCCGAGCGGCCGGACATTCACACCACCGCTGGCAAGCTGGCGGACCTGTACCAGCGCAACGACGAGGCGGTGCACGCCGGCTCGGCCAGGGCGGTGGAAAAGCAGCACGCGAAGGGCAAGAAGACCGCCCGCGAGCGGATCGACATGTTGCTGGACCCCGGCTCGTTCATCGAGTTGGACGAGCTGGCCAGGCACCGGTCGTCGAGCTTCGGCATGGAGCGCAACCGCCCGTACGGCGACGGGGTGGTCACCGGTTACGGCACGATCGACGGCCGGCAGGTGTGCCTGTTCAGCCAGGACTTCACGGTATTCGGCGGCTCGCTGGGCGAGGTGTACGGCGAGAAGATCGTCAAGGTGATGGACCTGGCGCTGAAGATCGGGTGCCCGATCATCGGGATCAACGACGGCGGCGGCGCGCGGGTGCAGGAGGGTGTGGTCGCGCTCGGGTTGTACGGCGAGATCTTCTACCGCAATACCATTGCGTCGGGGGTGATACCCCAGATATCGCTGATCACGGGGCCGTGCGCCGGCGGGGCGGTGTACTCGCCGGCGATCACCGACTTCACCGTGATGGTGGACAAGACCTCGCACATGTTCATCACCGGGCCGGACGTGATCAAGACGGTGACCGGGGAGGACGTCGGGTTCGAGGAGCTGGGCGGGGCACGCACGCACAACACCCGATCCGGCAACGCGCACTACCTGGCCGCCGACGAGGAGGACGCGTTCTCCTACGTCAAGGCGCTGCTGTCCTACCTGCCGAGCAACAACCTGTCCGATCCGCCGGACTTCGGCACCGGTGTGGCCCCGACCGGGCCGGTCGCCGACGAGCTGACCGACGCCGATCGCGAGCTCGACGGCCTGATTCCGGACTCGGCGAACCAGCCGTACGACATGCACGAGGTCATCACACGCGTGCTGGACGACGGCGAGTTCCTCGAGGTGCATGGGCTGTACGGGCCGAACATCGTGGTCGGCTTCGGCCGGGTGTCCGGGCACCCGGTCGGCGTGGTGGCCAACCAGCCCACCCAGTACGCCGGCTGCCTCGACATCGCGGCGTCGGAGAAGGCGGCGAGATTCGTCCGCACCTGCGACGCGTTCAACGTGCCGGTGCTGACGTTTGTGGACGTGCCGGGCTTCCTGCCG
This sequence comes from Pseudonocardiaceae bacterium, assembly GCA_036505275.1. Lineage (GTDB taxonomy): Bacteria > Actinomycetota > Actinomycetes > Mycobacteriales > Pseudonocardiaceae > DASXTS01. The sequence continues at coordinate 2,871 of DASXTS010000226.1, read as the reverse complement.
GGGGTGGACCAGGAGTACGGCGGGATCATCCGCCGGGGCGCCAAGCTGATCTACGCCTATGCCGAGGCCACCGTGCCCAAGGTCACCGTGATCACACGCAAGGCGTACGGCGGGGCGTACGACGTGATGGGGTCCAAGCACCTGCGGGCCGACATCAACCTGGCCTGGCCGACCGCGCAGATCGCGGTGATGGGCGCGCAGGGCGCGGTGAACGTGCTGTACCGGCGAGAGCTGGCCGCGGCGGACGACCCGGACGCGCGGCGCGCCGAGCTGGTCACCGAGTACGAGGACACCCTGGCGAACCCTTACATCGCGGCCGAGCGCGGCTATGTGGACTCGGTGATCCCGCCGTCGTACACGCGGTCGTACGTGGCAAGGGCGCTGTGGATGCTGCGCGAGAAACGGCAGACCCTGCCGCCCAAGAAGCACGGGAACATCCCACTATGAGCGACGCTGTGAGCACGGGTGCGGGCGAGCGGCCGCTGCTGCGGGTGGTGCGGGGCACGCCGAGCGAGGCCGAGTTGGCTGCGCTCACCTCCGTGGTGCTTGCCGCGGCGGCACGCGCCGGCTCGGATGAGCTGCCGACGATGCCGCGGCGCTCCGCCTGGGCCGACCGGTCGGCGCTGATGCGCGAGGCACTACACCCCCGCCCCGGCGCCTGGCGGGCATCCGGTATGACGCGCCGGTAAAGCTGCTTAGCATAACAAGTTGTACGTGAAATACTGTGTCTCATGAAGCGCAACCTCACCATCCAGCTGGACGAGGACATCATCAAGGAGATCAAGGCAGTCGCCGCTCGTCGTGGCACCTCGGTGAGCGGTCTGGTCTCGGCTTATCTGTCGCAGCTCGCCGGGGAGGACGCGGCGTACGAGCGGGCCCGCAAGGCGGCCTTGGAGCTGCTCGACGAGGCGGTCGACCGCGGCGAGTGGAAATGGCGCCGTGAGGATGCATACGCCGAACGTCTGAACAGGTACGGCAGATGACACTTCCGCCGGTCATGACGTTTGTCGACACGAACGTCCTGCTCTATGCCCACGACAACAAACCGGACTCGCGCTACAAGATCGCGAAGGAGCTCGTCGGACGCTTGTGGGACTCGCAGAGTGGGGTCGTGAGCACGCAGGTCCTGCAGGAGTTCTACTTCAATGCAACCAAGGTCTACAAGCTGGCGATGTCCCGAGCCGAGGCGCGTCGGGCACTCGCGTCTTATGCCCGGTGGCGGGTCATCCCGACCGACGCACAGATGATCATGTCCGCCAGCCGCCTCGAGGAGGAGCACTCGGTCTCGTTCTGGGACGCTCTGATCGTGGAAGCGGCGCTCCGGGCGAGCGCCGCCTTTCTGGTGTCCGAGGATCTACAGGACGGGCGGAAGTTCGGGTCGCTGACCGTGCGCAATCCGTTCGCGTGACCGGGTGGGTGTTTGCACACCGGGCGCTCGCCGCGTTCGGGCTGGGGTACTACGCCCTGCTGCTCGGGGTCGGGGCCGCGACGGGTAACGCGTCGACGCCGGTCTACGCGGCGTTCATGGCCGTGCTCTTCGCCCTGGGGATCCTGGCCGACCTGCGGGTGCGATTCGGCCGCGGAGTGTTGTGGGGGCTGGCAGCGTGGGGGCTGCTGCACATGTGCGGTGGGCTGGTGCCGGTTGGCGGGGACCGGGTGCTGTACGAGGTGTGGTTGCTGCCCGTGGTGCGGTTCGACCACGTGGTGCACGCGATCGGTTTCGGGTTCGCCGGGCTGGCGTGCTGGCAGGCGGCGCGGCGGTCCGCTCCAGGAGCCTTCGGGGGGCCGGCCGCCATCCCGGTGGTGGTGCTGGGCGGCTGCGGCCTCGGGGCGCTGAACGAGCTGGTGGAGTTTCTGATCAGCCAGGCGGTGGCCGGCACCAGGGTCGGCGGATACGAGAACACCGGCTGGGACCTGCTGGCGAACCTGGTCGGTTGCCTGGTCGCCGCGCTGTGGGCGGCGAGCCGCACCGGCCGGGGCGAGGCCGCCGGGACCAGGCCGGGTGATCGCCGCATAGGGTGCCGAGGGTGTCCACGGTGTTCGTGCTCGCGTCGGCCTCACCGGCCAGGCGGGCGGTGCTGCGCGCCGCCGGCGTCGAGCCGCACGTGGTGGTGTCCGGGGTGGACGAGGACGCGGTGGTCGCCGGCCTGGTCAATCCGGACCACGACGAGGTGGTGGTGGCACTGGCCGCGGCGAAGGCCTCGGACGTGGCGGCCACGGTTGCGGGCACCCACCCCGACGCGGTGGTGGTCGGCTGCGACTCCATGCTGCTGATCGACGGCGAGCTGGTCGGCAAGCCGGGCACCGCCGAGGCGGCCCGCCGCCGGTGGCAGCGGATGGCCGGCGGCACCGGCGAGCTGCTCACCGGACACGCCGCCGTACGGCTCGTCGACGGCGCGAGCCGGTGCACCGCAGAAGGTGTGGCCAGCACCACCATCCGGTTCGGCACGCCGGACGCCGCCGAGCTGGACGCCTACATCGGCACCGGCGAACCGCTGTCGGTGGCCGGCGCGTTCACCCTGGATGGCCTCGGCGGCTGGTTCGTCGACGGCGTGGACGGCGACCCGTCCAGTGTGATCGGCATCAGCCTGCCGCTGACCCGCCGCCTGCTCGCCGACCTCGGTGTGAGCGTGACCACCCTGTGGACAAGTCGTGAGTGCTCAATGGTGCGGTAGCACCATTGAGCACTCACGGAGGGCCGCGCCAGCGGCCCTAGACTGTCATCCGAATGGAGGAGGTGCCGGCGTGCCGCTGCGTAAGGTCCTCATCGCCAACCGGGGCGAGATCGCGGTTCGGGTGGTGCGGGCCTGCCGCGACGCCGGGCTGGCCAGCGTCGCGGTGTACGCCGAGCCGGACCGGGACGCCCGGCAC
>DASXTS010000225.1:0-6183 GCA_036505275.1 Pseudonocardiaceae bacterium | reverse complement strand
CCGACACCCACATCGCCTTCCGCTCCTACGCCCGCCGGGACACCGAGGCCACATTCGCCATCGGCATGGAGGACGACCCACCGCAGGCGTGACGCCCGACTCGTCGCAGGTCAGCCGGCCGCGGACAGCTCCTTGCTGCGTACCACCCAGCGAGCCAGCAGGTCGGTGGCCGCGCCGGAGTCGATGGCCTCCGCCGCAGCCACCATGGCGTCGCGAACGTCGGCGATCAGGTCCTCGCTCAGACCGCGGTGGGCGGCGATGGCCGCGGCCGCGTTGAGGAGCACCGCGTCCCGGACCGGGCCGGGCTCGCCGGCGAAGAGCCGGCCGGCGATCTCGGCGTTCAGCGCGGGTTCACCTCCGCGCAGGTCGTCGCGGGCCGACCGGGCCACCCCGAGCTCGGCCGGGTCCAAGGTCAGCCGGCGCACCACGCCACCGGAGACCGCCCACACCGTGGTCGTGTCGGCGGTGGTGATCTCGTCCAGCCCGTCGTCGCCACGCACCACGAGCACGGTGACGTCGCGCTCGGCGAACACGTCGGCCAGCACCGGCGCCATCCGCAGCTCCGCGCAGCCGACCAGCGCCGCCGCCGGCTGGGCCGGGTTCGTCAACGGCCCGAGGAAGTTGAACGCCGTCGGGATGCCGAGCTCGCGCCGCGTCACGCCCGCGTGCCGCATGGCCGGGTGGAACACCGGCGCGAAGCAGAAGGCGATGCCCAGCTCATGCACGCACCTGACCACCCCGTCGGGCGGCAGGTCGATCGCCACCCCGAGCTCCTCGAGCAGGTCGGCCGCACCGCACCGGGAGGACGCGGCCCGGTTGCCGTGTTTGATCACCGGCACTCCGGCCGCCGCGGTGACCACCGCGGACATCGTGGAGATGTTCACCGTGTGCGCCCGGTCGCCACCGGTGCCGACCAGGTCGACCGCCCGGATGTCCACACTGACCCGGCGCGCGTGCGCCAGCATGGTTGCGGCCAGCCCGGCAATCTCCGCCGGCCGCTCCCCCTTCGCCCGCAGCGCGACCAAAAACGCGGCGATCTGAGCCGGCGTCGCGGTACCGGTCATCACCTGTTCCATGGCCCAGGCCGCCTCGGCCGGCTGGAGGTCCTTGCCGGCGATGAGCTGGGTGAGCACGGCCGGCCAGCTGGTGGCGGGTGCTGACCGGGGTGCTGGCGCGGGGGCGGACACCGGTGCGCTCATCCGACGTCGACCGGCAGCTGGTGGGAGCGCATCACCTCGGCCACTGTCTCCGCCGCGCCCAGCGGGTCGAGCGGGTGCACCAGCACCGCGTCGGCCTGCGACCAGGTCGCCAGCCACCGGTCGTCCTTGCGGCGCACCGCGACGATGATCGGGGGGCAGTTCCTGATCTCGTTCTTGAGCTGCCTCGACAGTCCCATGCCACCGGTGGGCTGCGCCTCGCCGTCCAGAATGGCCAGGTCGATCTCGCCGGCGTCCACCTCGGCCAGCACATCGGCAATGGTCCCGGCCTCCACGTATCGCACTCGCGGCAGGTCAGAGGCCGGCCGGCGGCCCACCGCGTTGATGATCGCCTCACGGACCTCGGGCCGGTGGCTGAACACCAGGACCGTCGTGCTCGGTGTGCTCACCCGGCAGATGTTATCGGCGCCCGGCGACAACGGGGTGACGCGCCGATACGGCGCGGCGACCCTGATAGGGCCAACTGAACATCGTCAGGCAATAATGCTGCTCGTGACCACGACCAGCGCGGCAGGGCCGCCGATCGCGCAGCGCGTGCACTCCCTGAACCGGCCGAACATGGTCAGCGTCGGGACAATCGTCTGGCTGTCCAGCGAGCTGATGTTCTTCGCCGGACTGTTCGCAATGTTCTTCACGGTCCGGGCGCACAACGAGGGCGCCTGGCCGCCGCCGGAGGACGTCGAACTGAACCGGCCGTACGCGGCGGTCGTCACCGCGATCCTGATCGCCTCCTCGTTCACCTGCCAGTGGGGCGTGTTCAAGGCCGAGCAGGGCGACGTCTTCGGGCTGCGCCGCTGGTACCTGATCTCGCTGGTGATGGGCACCCTGTTCGTGCTCGGCCAGGTCAACGAGTACCGCAGCCTCGTCCAAGAGGGCACCACGATCTCGGCGTCGGCCTACGGCACGGTGTTCTACATGACGACCGGATTCCACGCCATGCATGTCACAGGTGGGCTGATCGCGTTCGTCTTCCTGATTGTGCGTACCAAGCTGTCCAAGTTCACGCCGGCGCAGGCCACCGCGGCCATCGTGGTGTCGTACTACTGGCACTTCGTCGACGTGGTCTGGATCGGCCTGTTCTTCTGCATCTACATCCTCCGCTGACTCCCCTCCGCTGACTCCGCTAAGGACGAGGTTGCCGCGAAGATGACCACTCCGACCCCCGGGCAGGGCATTCGGCAGCGCACCCGACAGCGCACCCGGCAGCGCACCCGGCAGCGCACCCGCTATCGCGGCAAGCTGCGCAGGCGGGTGTCCGGGCTGCTGGCCCTCGGCGTCGCCCTGATGGCCTCCGGCGGGCTGTACGCCGCGGCGGCGCCGCAGCCGCAGACCGCGGTGGCCCAGGATCAGCCGTCGCTGGTGCGCCAGGGCGAGCAGCTGTACAACAACCACTGCATCAGCTGCCACGGGGCGAACCTGCAGGGCGTGCAGGACCGCGGGCCGAGCCTGATCGGGGTCGGCGAGGCGGCCGTCTACTTCCAGGTGTCCACCGGCCGGATGCCGGCGGCGCGCCAGCAGGCGCAGGAGGAGCGCAAGCCGATCAAGGAGTTCAGGAGCCCGCTCGGCGAGGACCTGTCCGCGGAGGAGGCGGCCGATGCGCTGGGTGCCTTCGTGCAGGCCAACGGCGGCGGCCCGGAGGTGCCGAAGGAGCGCGGGGCCGCGCTGCGCGGCGACGACCCGGCCCGCGGGGGCCAGCTCTTCCGGCTGAACTGCGCCTCGTGCCACAACTTCACCGGCCGCGGCGGGGCGCTGTCCTCCGGCAAGTACGCCCCGGACCTGGAAGAGGCGACCGAGGAGCAGATCTACACGGCCATGCTCTCCGGGCCGCAGAATATGCCGAAGTTCTCCGACCGGCAGCTCAGCCCCGAAGAGAAGAAGGACATCGTCGCCTACGTCAAGTCGGTGACCGGGCAGAAGAACAACCCGGGCGGGTACGCCCTCGGCGGCTTCGGCCCCATCTCGGAGGCGCTGGCCACGTTCCTGTTCGGCATCGCCGTGCTGATCGGCGTCACGATGTGGATCGGAGCGAAGGCATGACCACCCACGTGCCGGCCCATGACGACCTGCTTGCCGGCCGGGACCCGTCCGAGCTGAGCCGCGAGGAGCTCGAGAAGCTAGGCCTGCAGCTCGACGACGTCGAGGTCGTCCACCGGGCCGACCGCTGGCCGGTGAAGGGCACCAGGGCCGAGCGCCGCGCCGAGCGCGCTGTGGCCGCCTGGTTCGCGCTCGCTGGGCTGGCCGGCCTCGCGTTCCTCGGGGTGTTCCTGTTCTGGCCGTGGCGGTACGCGCCGCCGGGCTCGTCCGAGCACACGATCTACCTGTGGTACACGCCGCTGCTCGGGCTGACCCTCGGCATTGCGGTGTTCGCGGTGGGCATCGGCGCTTTCGCGTACTCCAAGCGGTTCCTACCGGAGGAGATCGCGGTGCAGCGGCGCCACGACGGTCCGTCCGACGAGATCCACCGGATCACCACGGTCGCCGAGGTGACGCAGGCCGCCGAGGACAGCGGCATCGGCCGGCGCAAGGTGATCGTCCGCGCGGCCGGCTTCGGCGCCGGCGCCTTGGGCCTCGGCGTCGGCGTCCTCGCGGTCGGCGGTCTGGTCCAGAACCCGTGGCGGGACGGCGACAAGTCGCCGCTGTGGGTCACCGGCTGGGCGCCGACCAAGCCCGGCGAGAAGGTCTACCTGCGCCGCGACACCGGCGAGCCGCTGGACGTCGCCCTGGTGCGGCCGGAGGACCTGGACGCCGGCGCCATGGAGACGGTGTTCCCGTTCCGGGAGACCGACCGGGAGGACCCCGAGGCGCTGCACGCCGGCCTGCGCCGCTCGGACAGCCCGGTGATGCTGATCAGGCTGCGGCCGGGCACCCCGACCGTGATGCGCAAGGGCTTCGAGAACTTCAACTACGGCGACTACTGGGCGTACTCCAAGGTGTGCACCCACCTCGGTTGCCCGACGTCGCTGTTCGAGCAGCAGACCAACCGGATCCTCTGCCCCTGCCACCAGTCCCAGTTCGACGCGACGCACTACGGCAAGCCTATCTTCGGGCCGGCAACCAGGCCGCTGCCGCAGCTGCCCCTGGACGTCGACGACGAGGGATACTTCATTGCGAAGAGAGACTTCGGCGAGCCGGTCGGGCCCGGATTCTGGGAGCGCAAGTCATGAGCGGGATGACGACACCGACCAAGACCACCGGTGTGACGCAGCGCGTCGGCGAGGCGGCGTACGAGCTCGACGTCCGGTTCCGGGTCGCCGCAGTTCTTCGCCGCCAGCTCAACAAGGTGTATCCCACGCATTGGTCGTTCATGCTCGGCGAGATCGCGCTGTGGAGCTTCGTCATCCTGCTGCTCTCCGGCACCTACCTCGCGCTGTTTTTCGACCCGTCCATGCAGGAGGTCGAGTACCAGGGCGTGTTCGAGAACCTGCGCGGCGTGAGCATGTCGCGGGCCTACGAGTCGGCCCTGGAAATCTCCTTCGAGGTTCGCGGCGGCCTGTTCGTGCGGCAGGTGCACCACTGGGCCGCGCTGCTGTTCATGGCCGCGATGATCGTGCACATGATGCGCACCTTCTCCACAGGTGCGTTCCGTAAGCCCCGCGAGACGAACTGGCTGATCGGCATCGGCCTGTTCGTGCTCGGCATGTTCGAGGGTTTCACTGGCTACTCGCTGGCCGACGACCTGCTCTCCGGCACCGGCCTTCGGATCGGTTCGGGAATCACGCTCTCTATCCCCGTGGTCGGCACCTGGATCCACGCGATGGTGTTCGGCATCGAGTTCCCAGGGCCGGAGATGATCCCGCGGCTGTACTCGATCCACATCCTGCTGCTGCCCGGCATCATCCTCGCGCTGGTCGCGGTGCATTTCGGCCTGTTCTACTACCAGAAGCACACCCAGTTCCCCGGGCCGGGCCGCACCGAGAACAACGTCGTCGGCGTGCGGATGCTGCCGCACTTCGCGGTGAAGGGCGGCGCGTTCTTCGCGACCGTGGCCGGGGTGACCCTGCTGATGGCCGGGCTGTTCCAGATCAACCCGATCTGGAACTTCGGGCCGTACAACCCGGCTCACGTCTCGGCCGGCTCGCAGCCCGACTTCTACATGGCGTGGACCGACGGCATGGGCCGGCTCTGGCCGGCCTGGGAGCTCTACCTCGGCAACTACCTGGTGCCGGCGATCTTCTTCCCGCTGGTGCTCGGCATGGGCATCGTCTTCACGGTGGCCGCGCTGTACCCGATGATCGAGCGCAGGGCCACCAAGGACCACGCCATGCACAATCTGCTGCAGCGGCCGCGCGACGTGCCGGTGCGCACCAGCCTCGGCGCCATGTTCATGGCGTTCATCGTCGTGGTGATGATCGCGGGCTTCAACGACATCCTGGCCTTCAAGTTCGACATCTCGCTGAACGCCATGACCTGGATCGGCCGCGTCGCGGTGCTGGCCTTCCCACCGCTGGTCTACTGGGTGAGCTACCGGATCTGCCTCGGCCTGCAGCGCGGCGACCGCGAGGTGCTCGCGCACGGCGTGGAGACCGGCATCATCAGGCGTCTGCCGCACGGCGAGTTCATCGAGCTGCACCAGCCGTTGGGCGGCCTAGATGCGCACGGGCACGCCATCCCGCTGGAGTACCAGGGTGCATCCGTACCCAAGCGGATGAACAAGCTCGGGTCGGCCGGACACCCCGTCGCCGGCTCACTGCTGCGGCCCGACCCGTCCGAGGAGACCACGGCCCTCGAGCGCGCCCGCGCCGTACAGCCGTCGGAGTCCGAGCTCGAGTCCGCAGCCCCTGACACTGACCGCGAGCTCGCCGGCCGCCCCCAGCAACCCCCCGACTAACCACCACACGCCGTACCTGCACGGCCCCGGGCGTGTTCGCCGGTTGGGTCGCCCGAGTTGGGCGGTTCGGTCGCGCGTGTTCGCCGGTTCGGTCGCCCGAGTTGGGCGGTTCGGTCGCGCGTGTTCGCCGGTTCGGTC
>DASXTS010000224.1:0-7759 GCA_036505275.1 Pseudonocardiaceae bacterium | reverse complement strand
CCGGACTTCGGAGCCAGCCTCAAGGTGCTCGGCGACCTGTTCGTCAAGGTCGTCAAGATGATGATCGCGCCGATCGTGTTCTGCACGATCGTCACCGGCATCACCTCGCTCACCGACACCAAGAAGATCGGCAAGACGCTCGGGAAGTCGTTGGGACTGTTCTACGTCCTGACCCTGCTCGCCCTGCTGATCGGGCTGGCCACCGTGATGATCATGCGCCCCGGCCAGGGCATGCACATCGACCCGACCCACCTCGACCCCGCGGTGGCGGCCAAGGCGACCAAGGAAGCCCCGCCGAACAGCGTCGGCGAGTTCATCCTGCACATCGTCCCGGACACCTTCTTCAGCGCCTTCACCGAAGGCCACGTGCTGCCGGTGCTGTTCCTGGCCGTTCTGTGCGGCTTCGGGCTGAGCAAGATCGGGCCGGCCGGCCGGGCCGTGCTGAACGGGATCAACAGCTTCTCGCACATGCTGTTCGCGGTGTTCGGCTACCTGATGCGGCTGGCCCCCATCGGCGCGTTCGGCGCGATGGCCTTCACCGTGGGCAAATACGGGATCAAGTCCATCGGCTCGCTCGGCCTGCTGATCGCCACCTTCTACCTGGCCTGCGGCTTCTTCGTGATCGTCGTACTCGGCCTGCTGGCCCGGATGCACGGGCTGAGTCTGTGGCGGGTGCTGCGCTACTTCCGTGAAGAGCTGCTGGTCGTACTGGGCACCTCCTCGAGCGAGCCGGTGCTGCCCCGGCTGCTGATGAAGCTGGAGCGGCTCGGTTGCCGGCGCGGCGTGGTCGGCCTCGTGCTGCCCACCGGCTACTCGTTCAACCTGGACGGCACCGCCATCTACCTGACCCTCGCCTCCCTGTTCATCGCCCAGGCCTGCGACATCGTTCTCTCGCCATGGCAGATCGTCGCGATGATCGGTCTGATGCTGCTCACCTCGAAGGGCGCCGCCGGCGTGACCGGCAGCGGGTTCGTCGCCCTGGTCGCCACCCTCGCGGTGTTCCCGACACTGCCGGTGGCCGGAGTCGCGCTGATCGTCGGCATCGACCGGTTCATGTCCGAGGCCCGGGCCCTGACCAGCGTAATGAGCAACATCGTGGCCAGCATCGTCGTCTCCAAATGGGAGAAGGCAGTCGACGAGGAGACGCTGCAGGCAGAACTCACGACCGGCTACTGCCAGACCGAGCAGGAGCTGGAGCACGGCGGCGACATCCTCAAGGACGAGCCGGCCGCAACGCCCTCCCCCGAGCCGAAGAAGAAATCCCTCGCGGCACACTGAGTCCGCATCATCATCAGCACCACCGCCGCCCGGCTCAGCAGAGCCGGGCGGCGGTGGTTTCGGACCCGCCGCCCGACCAGCGCCGGGTCCACGCCGTAGGCGTTGCCCTCCAACGCCACGGTGGCGGTGCGGGTCACCCGGCGGGTCAGCGACCAGCGGAACGCCTCCCGCAGCCGGTCGGGATCGGCGGCGCGGTGCGGGCCGGTCTGCTCGAACCGGTCGATCGGCGCCTGCCCGGTCTCGGCGTGCAGGCGGCGGTTGCAGACCTGCTCGGCCCAGGCGGCGAACAGGTCGTTGAGCGCATCCAGGCCCTCGATGCCCTGATGGGTGGCCTCGGCCAGGAACGCCTCACGGATGTAGCGGTTGAGCCGCTCCTGTTTGCCGCGGCCTTGCGGCGAGTACGGCTTGGAGTGGACCAGGCGCACGCCGAGCACCGCGCAGGTGCGCGCCAGCCAGGCGTTGGCGAACGGGGCCCGTTATCGGCATACAACACGTCGGGGACACCACGGCGGGTGATGGCCCGGCGCAGCAGTTGCTGGCAGGCCCGGGCGTTCTCGTGGGCGAAGAACCGCCCATCGACCAGCAGCCGGGAGTGGTCGTCCACGATCAAGAACAGCCGGGCCCGCACCGAGGCATCCACCCGGGGCCACGGCACCCACGGGCCGATGAGCACGTCGGTGATCCAGCGTTCGTTGGGCCGCTCGGCCTGGTAACGGCCGAACACCTTCGGCTCGGCCCGCAACGCTTCGCGGTGCAGACCACGGCGGCGCAGCTGGGCCCGCACCGTCCGCTCGGCGACTCGCACCCCGTGCCGGTGCAACAGGATCGACGCGATCTGCGCGGCCGAGCGGGTCGGCAGCTCCAGGCGCAGCGCGGCCGCCTCGGCCGCCAGCTCCGGGTGGGCGCGCACCGCGCCGGTGTCCGAGCGCGGCGAGGGCTGCAGCGCCGCCAAGCCGCCGCCGCGCCAGGCCCGCAGCCAGCGGTCGATCGTGCCCCGCGAATACCGCCGCGGCGACCCGTCGGGGTGGGTATGAGTGCGGGCCGCGGCCGCTCGCACCGCCGCCCCCCGCTCGGCCGGGCTCAACCGCCCGTTTGGCCGCCTCGGCGATCACCGCCCACCGGTGCAACGCCACCTGTTCTTGCTGCTCACGGTCCATCTCGTCCTCCGTCTCTCCGGTCGGCTGCCGGGACTGGAGGCAGGAAACGACGTTTGCCGACCACGAGGTAGGGCCAGGCTGTGTTGGCGGCCAGCAGCCGCCCGCCGCTCACGCAGCACACGAACCGCCACCGGCCCAGCGCCGCCCATCCCGGCAGCGCCGTGGCCGCCCGGAACGCGGCGCGGATCGCGGCCAGCGCCCACCGCCGGACATCCGCACCGGGGCTGACCGGGTCCCCGCCCAACTCCACGACCAGCGCCGCGAACCCCACCGCCAGGCGCGTCGCCCGCCCGCCCAACCGGCGCAGCCAGCCGCGCGCGGTCGTGTGCGGCACCCCAACCCGCTCCGCCGCCGGCCGCACCCCGCCCGGGCCGTCGATCACCAGCTCCAGCACGGTGCCGACCGTCGCCACCTCGTCCACCCGGTGGGCCAGCACGAACCCCGGCAGCAGCGCATGCGTCACCGCGCATCCCGCGCAACGAGCCCTCGGCACGAAGATCTTCGAACACCTGCCCCCCACCGCGCGGACGTGCCGCCAGTAGCCCGACCAGAACGTCATCGCCGCACCACACGCCGCGCAGTCCGGCCGAGGCACCCGCACCCCGCGGCCGGCCAGCGCATAGGCGTCGACCGACACCGAACAGGGGCCATACGATGGCCACCGGCGACACACCGCCTCGGACCCCTCCCGACTTCAGCCGCCAAACTGCGCGGGAGGGGTCCCTCGACTCCAAGGGGACAGCCCATCCTCGCGGCACGACCAGCCCGCCAACCAGCAGCGCGTCGCCAAACAACGCAGCCGACAGCCGCCCCGAGACGCTCAGGAAGTCAGGCCGTCAACACCCCCGTCGGCCAGCATCACCGCCAGGTCCACCGCGACCCGACCCGGATCATGACCCGACCGGCGCATGCGCAGCCACGCGAGGGCCTCGCTGAATCCGCGTGTCAACCCAGTGGCATCGGCGACGTCGGCGAGCAGTCGGGTACCGGCATGGCCGACCACCCCACGCCCATCCGCAGTAACCACGATCCTCGGACGTATTCCGGTAGCCTTCACTGGCAGGTGCCTTCCGTGGCGGGATTGGTGGACCCTCAGCAAGTCCGATCTTCCGGGAACAGGAGGCACCTCTCCTTTACCGACCCGGCCCACCGGACAGCCCTTACGGAAGGGCCGAGGTTAGCGAGCTTGGCCTCGCCAACCGAAAGGATCGTAGATGCGACTCCGTCAAGCTCTCGTAGCTGTCGGCATTACCGTACTCGCGGCATTGCCAACAGTCGCCTGTGGCTCCTCGGGCAGTCCGAGCGACCAAGCGCCTCCCGCCCAGCCCACTACCGCCGCGAGCGCCTCCGGCACCGAGGGTGCTACTACAGCTCCGAGCCTCAGCCAGCTCGGCGACTGTCCGCCGCCGCCCCCGAAGTTCTCGCCCGCGCCGGGCGTTGTGCAGGTCCTCTGCCACAACGTTGGAGAGGTCGTCGGCCTCCGCGAAGCCGGATCGCCCTGCGTCGTGCCCGCCGCCGTCATCGGCCGAGTTCTAGGAGACGCGTTCACCAGCGGCTCCGGCGACTCCATCCACTGCGGCTACACCAACCAGGCCACGCCGCCGGCCGGTCTCAGCCTGTCGCTGCAGTACGCCACCGACACGTACGCCAACCAGATGGTGGCTTCGCAGGGCGCGGTCAAGCCGACCACCCGGTCCGGCGTAACCATCTGGGACAAGCTCGTCGGCGGCCAGCACCAGGGCCTGATCTTCTACTTCCGCGACCACCACTACCTGGTTGACGTCGACGCCATCCAGCAGTACGGCACCAAAACCAGCGACACCCACCTGCAGAAGTTCAAGGACTGGGCGCCCACCAACCTGCCGGCCTACTTCCCCTTCAAGTAGCTTCACGGCCGAAATCCCGCCGGCCGGTCCACCCGTCCCGCCCTCCAGCACCAACGGAGGGCAGGTCCTTCGTATCCAGAGACGGTATTCTGCTTAACCTCGGTCTTTCGGTAACCGTCGATCAGGGCTCTGATTCGAAGCGTTGATCTTCTGCAGTCGTTTGCTGGGGACGCGCATGACCGCGGCCCGACGCGGTGGCCGGGTTCCTCCGTTGCTGCTCGCCGGGTGAGACACGCGTGATTGTCAGCGCTCACGTAATTCCCCAGGTTGAGCCGCTTGCCGCTCACGTAATTCCTCAGGGCTGTGCTCACGTAATTCCCCACCGGGACGACGAGCGTGGCGCCGCTGGTGTGGTCCTCGCAGGACAACCCTGCTCCCGTCGGATCGAGACGGGAGCCTTGATGGCGAGGAGAACCTTCGAAGTGGTCGACATGACGGAGATCTTGGTCCACTGGGACGCGGGCCGGTCGCAGAGCGAGATCGCGACCAGCCTGGGCCTGGACCGTAAGACGGTGAAGAAGTACTTGACGCCGGCGATCGAAGCTGGGCTTGAGCCGGGTAGCGGCCGGTCGCAGGCGGAGTGGGCCGAACCGGTGCGCGGCTGGTTTCCGTGGTTGGCCGACACTGCGGTGCGGCAGGTGACCTGGCCGGCGATCGCGGTGCATCGTGACTACATTGTCGAGCAGCTCGAGGCCGGGGTGACCAAGGCGACGATCTGGCAGCGGCTGCGCGATGAGAAGGATTTGCAGGCCAGCGTCGCGTCGCTGAAGCGGTGGATCGCGGCGAACTTGCCCGAGCGGTCGTTGCGCTCGCGGGTGACGGTACTCGGCGATGACCCGCCACCGGGTCAGGACGCCCAGATCGACTACGGCTACCTGGGTTCCTGGATCGACCCGATCGGCGGGCGCCGGCGGCGGGTCTGGGCGTTTGTGATGGTGTTGGCCTGCTCTCGGCACCTGTTCCTGCGCCCGGTGCTGCGGATGGACCAACTGGCCTGGACCGAGTGCCATGTGGAGGGGTTCCGGTTCTTCGGCGGCTGCCCGGCGAGGCTAGTGCCGGACAACCTGAAGACCGGGGTGGTCAAGGCCGACCTGTACGACCCGCAGCTGAATCGTTCCTATGCCGAGCTGGCCGCCCACTACGACGTGCTCATCGACCCGGCGAGAGCCCGAAAGCCTCGTGACAAGCCGCGCGTCGAACGGCCGGTTCCGTACTGCCGGGACTCGTTCTGGCGCGGTCGGGAGTTCGGTTCGCTGGAGCAGATGCAGCACGCCGCGCTGGACTGGTCGGCCAACGTGGCCGGCCGCCGGGCGTGCCGGCCGTTGGACGGCGCCGCCCCGCTGACGGTGTTCGAGGCCGTCGAGGCCGAGACGCTCAAGCCGCTGCCGCGCACCGTGTTCGTGCTCGCCGCTTGGTCCCGGCCGGCGGTCGCCCCCGATATCCACGTGCGGGTCGGCAAGACGCTGTACTCGGCGCCGTGGCGGTTCATCGGGCAGCGCGTCGACGCCCGCGCCACCGCCACCACGGTGCAGCTGTTCTGCCGGGGCGAGCTGATCGCCACCCACGCGGCCGCGCCGCGGGGCAAGGTCACCGACTACAGCCACTACCCGCCGGAGAAGATCGCGTTCAAGATGCGCACCCCGGCCTGGTGCCGCACCCGCGCCGGCGAGGTCGGCCCGAACACCGTGGCGGTGATCGCCGATCTGCTCGCGGTCAACGCGCTGTTCCGGCTGCGCGCCGCCCAGGGCGTGCTCGGCCTGGTCGACAAGCACGGCCCTGGCCGGCTGGAAGCTGCCTGCGGCAAGGCCCTCGCGGTGGGCGATCCGAGCTACCGCACGATCAAGGGCATCCTGGCCGCCGGCGCCGAAGCCGACCCGGCGCCGGCCGCGACCGGCGACGGCGGTGCGGCGGCGCACCTGCACGGCCCCGAGCGGCTGTTCGTCGTGCCGCTGCCCACCACGACCAACACCGCCCAGGACACGCCCAGCACGGACGACCTCAGCGATCGCGGCGCGGACGACGAAGCCACCAACAACGGCGACCAGGAGGTGTCGGCGTGAGTGTCGTCGAACCGGCCCTGCACTCCTGCCTGCGGGCGTTGAAGCTGTCCGGGATGCTGGAGACCCTCGACGCCCGCCTGGTCCAGGCCCGCGCCGGCGAGCTCGGACACCTGGACTTCCTGCAGGTCCTCTGCCACGACGAGATCACCCGCCGGGAGAACATGGCGATGACCCGGCGGCTGCGCCGCGCCCACTTCGAGCAGCAGGCCACCCTGGAGGAGTTCAACTTCGCCGCCAGCCCGAAACTGCCGGCCGCGCAGATCCGCGACCTGGCCGCGCTGCGCTGGCTCACCGGCGGCGAGTCCGTGATCTTGTACGGGCCGGTCGGGGTCGGGAAGTCCCATGTCGCTCAGGCGCTCGGGCACCTGGCCATCCGCCACGGCGCCGAGGTCCGCTTCGCCAAGACCAGCCGTGCCCTCGCCACCCTGGCCGGTGGGCACGCCGACCGCAGCTTCGACCGGCGCCTGGCCGAACTCACCCGCCCCGCCGTGCTCATCCTCGATGACTTCGCGATGCGTGAGTACACCCCCGGCCAGGCCGACGACCTCTACGAGCTGGTCACCGCCCGGGCCGCCGCCGGCCGCAGTCTGGTACTCACCGCCAACCGCTCGCCGGTCGACTGGTATCCACTGTTCCCGAACCCGGTCGTGGCCGAGTCGTTGCTGGACCGGTTGATCAACACGAGTCACCAAGTGTTCATGAACGGCCCCAGTTACAGGCCGACCAAGCGGCCCGGACGCTCCACCGCGCAACCCGCACCGACGACGACACCGCCGACATGACGGCGCGGTGAATATCGTTACCGGCCGGCCCTGTCCGGACCACCCGCTCTGCCTGCTGCAACCGTGCCGCCGCTTCCTCTGCCCGAACACCGTCCACGTCGCGCTCCGCCGCAGAGGCCAGCCCAGGCGCTACTGCTCCACCCGATGCCGGGTCGCCGAACACCGCCGCCTACGCACCTGAACCGCTCGGCCTGGACACCAGGACGAGCAACCAGTACACATCAACAGGGACCCACCACCTGCGGAATTACGTGAGCGCAGGCACCGGGAATTAGGTGAGCGCCGACAGACCCCAACTGCGTATGGGTTGAGGGCGATCGGAGGTCGCGGAATTAGCAGTTGGTCGGCGTTGAAGCCGCTGTGCACGTAGTGATCCAAGATCCGGTCCATGGCCGACCGGCGCTGATCCTCCGAGTCGGTGTCGTGGGCGAGTTGGTTGGCGTATGCACGGAGCAGGTCGTGAAAGGTGTACCGGCCCGGGATGTGCTCGGTGATCAGGTGCGCACCAGCGAGTTCGGCCAGGAGCGGCCGGACCTTTGTCGGCGGCAGGCCGGCCACGCTGGCCACCGCGGCCGCGGAGATGTCCGGACCAGGGT
>DASXTS010000223.1:0-3311 GCA_036505275.1 Pseudonocardiaceae bacterium | reverse complement strand
GCCTGGTCTCGTACCTGGTCAGGACCACGCCGTCGGGAAACGTCCGGGTCTCCACCAGGGTCAGGTTCACCCAGTTGTCCAGGGCCGTAAAGAACGGCGTGCCGCTGCCCACCAAGACCGGTGCGGTGGCCAGCACGTACTCGTCGATCAGCCCGGCCCGCATCGCCGCTGCGGCGAGTGTGGCGCCGCCGATGTCAATGGGGCCGCCATCCTCGGCCTTGAGCCGGGTGATCTCGGTGACCGCGTCGCCGGTGACCAGGCGGGTGTTCCAGTCGACCGTGCTGATTCTGGAGGAGAACACCACCTTCGGCATACGCGGCCCGCTCCTGGTGCATGCTCGGCGACACGATCGGCTGGCGGCGGCGATCGGCACCGCGACGGACGCGTGCTCGGCGGCCGTACCCAGCGCTGCCTCGTGGCTGTCCTCGGCCGCGGATGTGGAAGGTCGCATCAGATGTCGCTGATCTCGAGCACCTCGTGCACCGGGCGGCGCGGCGCGGCAGGCGTCGTCGTGGCCATCCCGAGCCGCAGCATCAGCTGCGGGTGGCCGGGGCCGCCGAGTACGTCGCGTAGCGCCGCTCTGACGTCCGGCAGCTCGGTCGGTTGGGAGATCATCGAGGCCGCCGCGCCATGCGCGGTAGCGGTCAGCAGCGCCCGCTGCAACGCCAGGCCGGCTCGCAACTGGTCCAGCTGCGTGTCACCGTGGCTGGTCAGCACACCGAACAGCGGATCCTGCTCGTACTCCCGCTCCGAGCGAACCCTGTCCGGCGCGAAGTCGCGGATCACCATCGTGCCGCCGGCCGTCGGTCGGGGCCCGCTGGCGCTGGCGGGCACGCCGTCGAGGCGGTCGCCTGCGTCGAACGTCCAGTGGGCCAGCTCGTCGGCGAACCGCGGATCATGCTGCTGGATCCGATCGGCCTGCCGGACAAGCGCGGTGAGCCTGCCGGCGATGCGCGGATCATCGACCAGGCGCAGCTCGGCGCCCTCGGTGGCAGCTGCCTCGACGATCATGCGGCGAACCGCGGCCGGCACCGGGGCCTGGTCGAAAGGTCGGCGATGGCTGTGCCGGCGGGGGATCGCCCTGTGCAGGTCCTGCTCCAACGGCGTGGCCGGCCGGCGTTCCGCGAGCGCCACGGTGGCCAGCAGCGTGGGCTGCGCGCGGTCCGGCAGCAGTCGCACCTCAACGCCAAAACCGCGGGCCCGCAGCGCCAGCCGCAGGTTGAACAGCGCCGCGCCGCAAGCCAACCGGGCCTCCCGGCCCTCGGGGTCGGCGACCGCCAGTACCCGCCCGGGGTCCAGGTGCAGCTCGATCGTGCGACCTCGGGCCACGAACCGCCACGGCTGGGTGTTGTGCGGCGATGGCGCGGTGACCGCAGCGGCCACCACCTGCGGCCAGTCCACCGACTCAGGTTCAGTGACACCGATCTGCCCGTTCACGGCATCACCGTGTGCCATCGACAACGGGGGAGCAAGAACCATTGGACCTAGAGAGCACGTCCGCAAGGCAGTCCCGTCATGGGCCGTTGGTCGGAGAACCTGCGATGTCGGGACCCAGCGACGGCCCGCTGGCCGAGGCCTCGGCCGCCGTCGGGGCCTCGATCAACCTTGATGTCGGGCCAGACCTCAACAGGGGCGATAATGCCTGCCGCGATCACAGCCGTTAACGGCCTCATCCGTCTCGCCGGTGATCGACGCGGACGAGCGGTAGCAGTCGGGACGACGTGCGGCACGGCCAGCTCATCGGCAGGTCGAAGACGGTGCGCTGTCCACGCTGGCTTTCGGCGCTGGAATAGCTGGTGCCGAACCTGGACTTCTACGGTCCGCGGACCGCGCACGGTTCGTCGCTGTCGCCGGCCATCACTGCGTCGCCGCTGGCGCGCGGCGGCCGTTCGGACGAGGCGCTGCCGATGCTGCGGCGGGCGGTGCGGCTCGATCTGTACGACCTGACCGGCACGACCGCGGCCGGCCTGTACATCGCCACGATGGGCGGCGTCTGGCCGGCGATGCTCACCGGCTTCGCGGGCGTGCGGGTGGCCGATCGTGTGCTGACGGTGGAACCGCAGCTGGCACGTGGCCGTGAAAGGGACCTCTCAGGACCTCACGGCTGGCCGGCCAGCGCCTCGCGCAACTCGGCGGCGGCCTGCTCCGGCGGCACCGTGGTGGCGGCCAGCCGGGGAGCAGCTGAACTGATATGGCGTCGGGTGCCGAAGGACCCGTGGGCAGAACGTCCCCGGCGGACCGGCCCGAAGCCCCTGTGGCGAAGGCGGCGTGGTGGCGCAGCCTGCCCGCAGGAGGTAGCGCATGACGTCCGCGTGGGAGTTCGGCTATGACGCCTACCACCCCGCCGAGGAGGGGCGGCGAGAGGCGCTGTGCACGCTGGGCAATGGCTATTTCGCCACCCGTGGTGCCGCGCGGGAGTCGCGGGCCGACGATGTGCACAATCCCGGCAGCTACGCCGCAGGCTGCTACAACCGGCTGCGGGACGAGGTGGCCGGCCATTCGGTGGAGAACGAGAGTCTGGTCAACCTGCCGAACTGGCTGGTGCTGACGTTCGCTGTGGACGACGGCGACTGGTTCGACCTCGACCGCTGCGAGGTGCTGGAGTACCGCCAGACGTTGGACCTGCGCCGCGGCACGCTGACCCGCCGGCTGCGGGTTCGCGACTCAGCCGGGCGGTGCACGCAGCTGACCGAGCGGCGTTTCGTGCACATGGAGCTGCCGCACTTTGCCGGCCTGCAGACCACGATCACCGCGGAGAACTGGTCCGGGCGGCTGCGGGTGCGCTCGGGCATCGACGGCGCCGTGGAGAACACCGGCGTCGAGCGGTACCGCAAGCTGTCCGGCCGCCACCTGACGACGGTGGCCGCCGAGCCCCGTGACGACGACATGGTGATGCTGGTGGCCGAGACCAACCAGTCGCACATTCGGATCGCGGTGGCGGCACGCACGCGGGTTGTCGACGACGGGCACCAGCACACGCCGGCGTCGGAGATGATCCGGGAGGCCGACCGGGTGAGCCGGGACCTGACGGTCGAGCTGACGGCCGGGCAGCACCTGACGGTGGAGAAGGTCGTCGCGCTGTACACCGGCCGCGATCGGGCCGTGTCGGAGCCGGGGGAGGCAGCCGTCGCCGAGCTGCGGCAGGCGGCGAGCTTCGATGCCCTGCTGGAGCGGCACGTGCTGGCCTGGGCGCAGCTGTGGCGGCGCTTCCACATCGACCTGAGCGACGGGGCCGAGCTGCACGAGGAGGGGGTGCTGACCATCCGGCTGCACCTGTTCCACCTCCTCCAGACCGTCTCACCGCACACCGC
>DASXTS010000222.1:0-10329 GCA_036505275.1 Pseudonocardiaceae bacterium | reverse complement strand
ACGGCGGCGCTGACAGCGGGGCTGACGGTGGCGCCGACGGTGGCGCGGATGGCGGAGCCTGACCGTGGCGCAGATCGCGGCGCGGATGGCGGTGCAAATCGCGGCGCAGATGGCGGCGCGTACGGCGACCTCGGGCGAGGGGCACAGCCGGCGCCAGGGCGAGGCGCCGGTGGCTCGGAGCATGGGGCGGTGGGCGGCGGCGCGGGCGGCACCTCGCCCCCCGAATGAGCGGCCGTGACCAGGGGCACGCTGGACACCGGGCGGCTGGCCGCAGGCCGCCAGGTAGGTATCGCGCTGGGCCGGTGCATCGCCATGGGCGCGCGGGACTTCGGCGACACCTGCTGGGGCCGGCAACCGCTGCTGTCGAGGGCGGCCGACCTGCCTGCATCGTTTGACGACCTGCTCGACTTGGATGCCGCCGACGAACTGCTGTCGCGGCGCGGGGTGCGCACGCCGTTCGTGCGCATTGCCCGAAACGGCGAGGTGCTGGACTCGCGACAGTTCACCGGGCCGGGCGGGGTCGGCGCCGAGATAGCCGACCAGGTGCGCGACGATCAGGTGGCGCGCCTCTTCGCGGACGGCTGCACCGTGGTGCTGCAGGCCCTGCACCGCACCCACCCGCCGGTGATCGACTTCGTGGCCCGGCTGTCCGCCGAGCTGGGCCATCCGTGCCAGGCCAATGCGTACCTGACGCCGGCGGCGGCGCGCGGGTTCGGCGCGCATTACGACGTGCACGACGTGTTCGTGCTGCAGCTCAGCGGCCGCAAGCACTGGATGGTGCACCGCCCGGTGCACGAGAGCCCGCTGCGCAGCCAGCCGTGGGACCGGCACCGCGCCGCCGTCGCCGAGCGAGCGAAGACCGAGCCACCGGTGATCGATGCGGTGCTGGAGCCGGGCGATGCGATGTATCTGCCGCGCGGCTGGCTGCATTCGGGCATCGCGCAGGCCGAGGTGTCCGCGCACCTCACCGTCGGCATCCATGTGTTGACCAGGTTCGCGCTGGTCGAGGCCGTGCTGGCACAGCTGGCCGAGACGCTGGCCGGCGAGCCGGAGCTGCGCCACAGCCTGCCGCTGGGTATCGACGCCGCCGACCCCGACCAGCTCGCGCCGCACCTCGACACGGTGCGCGCCGCGGTCGCCGAGGCCGTCGCCAACAGCCCGGCCGGGGCCGTGTCCCGGAGGATACGCGAGCGGGTGTGGAGCGGCGGCCGACCGGAACCGGTGCCGCCACTGGCGCACGCGCAGTTCCTCGCCGACCTGCGCGCCAGCGATACGGTGCGGCTGCGCGCCGGTCTCGGGCACCGGCTGCGGACGACTCCGGACCAGCTCGTGCTGGAACTGGGCGACCGCACGATCACGTTTCCACCCGGCGTCGCTGCGCCGCTGGCGCAACTGCTGAGCGGCCGGCCCGTTGTCGTCGGCGGCCTGCCCGAGCTCGACGAACCCAGCCGTCTCGTGCTCGTCAGGCGGCTCGTCAGGGAGGGCGTGCTGGTACCGGCGGCGGCCGCGGGCGGCACAATCCCACCTCAGTGAGGAAATTCCGCTGCGCAACGGCCGCCGAACTCGCCGGCGACCCACTCGAGGCGACCGCGCCCCCAGCCGACCTCTGGTTGCTGGTCGAGCACGCCGGGCCGTGGGGTCGGCACGCGATCACCGAGTCGAAGCTGCAGCCGTCGGCGGCCATCGCACTGGCCGCGTGGACTACGGCGAGCCGGGCCAGGGTCGCGCTGATCCGGCGGCCGGGTGCTGCGCACCGCAACCGCAAGTCCGGCCGGTGGTACCTGGCCGACGCCCGGCCCGGCCGGGAGGGCATCCGCAGCGGCACCTACACCGACGAAAACCAACTCATCGACGTCATCGCCGACCATGGCCGGCACGGCGAGCCGTCCGCCGAGCCGATCTACCTGGTGTGCACCCACGGCCGGCACGACACCTGCTGCGCCCTGCGCGGCCGGCCGGTCGCCAACGCGCTGGCCAGAGCGTTCCCGCATCGCACCTGGGAGTGCACCCACGTCGGCGGCGACCGGTTCGCGGCGAACCTGGTGATGCTGCCGCACGGCATCTACTACGGCCAGGTGACCCCGCGCGAGGCCGTCGACCTGGCCAAGCAGTACCAGGCCGGCGCGCTGGATCTGG
The DNA here is from genome assembly GCA_036505275.1 of Pseudonocardiaceae bacterium. Lineage (GTDB taxonomy): Bacteria > Actinomycetota > Actinomycetes > Mycobacteriales > Pseudonocardiaceae > DASXTS01. The sequence goes on along the minus strand of DASXTS010000222.1, from coordinate 8,193 downwards.
AGCGGCTGCGCGGCCGGTCCTCCCTGCCGGCCCCGGTGCAGGCCGCGCAGCACCACGCCAGGCTGGCCAGCGGCGAGACCTCCATCGACGGCTACCCGGCGGTGCGCATCGACCAGACCGCGCCCACCGAGTGGCGGGTGTTGCTCGCCGCGCCGGACGGCCGGCCGGTCACGGTGACCGTCCGCGCCGCGGCACGGGCCGTCTCCCGCCCACTCACCTGCGCGGGCCCGGCGCACGACCGCTTCCGGATCTTCGAGCTCGTGGACCTCCGCCGTTGACACCGGCGACGATGTGACATCGTGACGGCTCTAGTGGGGAAATGTCACATCGTCGCCACAACGATTCGCTCAAGACCGACGATTCGCTCAAGACCGACTTGCCCATACGAGAGGCGGGGCAGATGCCTCAGCAGGTCCACGGCGTGATCTCTCGAGCCAAGGGCGCGCCGGTCGAGGTGGTCGACGTCGTGGTGCCCGACGCCGGGCCTGGCGAGGCCGTCGTGCGGGTGCAGGCCTGCGGCGTGTGCCACACGGACCTGCACTATCGCGAGGGCGGCATTGGCGAGGACTACCCGTACCTGCTCGGGCACGAGGCGGCCGGCATGGTTGAGCAGGTCGGCGACGGGGTGAGCGGCCTCGAGCCGGGCGACTTCGTGATCCTGAACTGGCGCGCGGTCTGCGGCGCCTGCCGGGCGTGCCTGCGCGGCCGGCCGTGGTACTGCTTCAACACCCACAACGCGGCGCAACCCATGACGCTGGCCGACGGCACGCCGCTGTCCCCCGCGCTCGGCATCGGGGCGTTCGTCGACAAGACGCTCGTCCACAGTGGACAGTGCACCAAGGTGGATCCGGCGGTGCCGCCGAAGATCGCCGGCCTGCTCGGCTGCGGGGTCATGGCCGGCATCGGTGCCGCGATCAACACCGGGGGTGTCACCCGCGGCGACTCGGTGGCGGTCATCGGCTGCGGCGGTGTCGGGGACGCCGCGATCGCCGGCTCGTACCTGGCCGGCGCCAACAAGATCATCGCGGTGGACGTGGACGACCGGAAGCTGCGGTGGGCCCGCGACTTCGGCGCCACCGACACGGTCGACGCGCGGTCGGAGGACGTGGTCGAGCGGGTCCGCGAACTCACCGGCGGCTTCGGCGCCGACGTGGTGATCGACGCGGTGGGCCGCCCGGAGACCTGGCGGCAGGCGTTCTACGCCCGCGACCTCGCCGGCACCGTGGTGCTGGTCGGCGTGCCAACCCCGGACATGCGGCTGGACATGCCGCTGCTGGACTTCTTCGCCCGCGGTGGCTCGCTCAAGTCCAGCTGGTACGGCGGCTGCCTGCCCAGCAGGGATTTCCCCATGCTGATCGACCTGCACCTGCAGGGCCGGCTGCCGCTGGACCGGTTCGTCTCGGAGGAGATCCGGCTGGACGACGTCGAGCACGCCTTCGAGCGCATGCACCGCGGCGACGTGCTGCGCAGCGTCGTGCTGTTCTAGCCCGGCCGCCCAGACCTGTTCCAGCCCGGCCGCCCAGGCCGCCACACCCGCCGCTCCGTGACGATCGCGGTCACCAGGTCGGCCGGGGTGACGTCGAAGGCGGGATTCCAGGCGTCCGAGGTGACCGGGGCGAGGCGCCGGCCGGCGATCTCCAGGACCTCCTCGGCCGCGCGCTGCTCTACGGTGACGGCCGCGCCTGACGCGGTCGCCATGTCCACTGTGGACTCTGGCGCGGCGACCACGAACGGCACGCCGGCCCGAACCGCGGCCAGCGCCAGCGGGTAGGTGCCGATCTTGTTCACCACGTCGCCGTTGGCGGCTATCCGGTCGGCACCGACCGCGACGGCGTCGACCAGCCCGCTGGCGATGATCGACGGGCCGGCGCCGTCCACCACCACCCGGTGCTCGACACCGAGCGTCGCCAGTTCGGTGGCGGTGATCCGCGACCCCTGCAGCAGCGGCCTGGTCTCGTCCACCACCACCAGCTTGACCGCGCCGCGCTCGTGCAGCGCCCGCACGATGCCGAGCGCGGTGCCCCAGTCCACGCAGGCCAGGGCGCCGGCGTTGCAGTGCGTGTGGAGGGTGAGCGGATGCCGGCCGCACAGCTCGACCAGCAGATCGGCGCCACGCCGGGACAGCGCCTCGCAGGCCGCGACATCGGCGTCGAGAAGGGCGAGGGCGGCCGCCAGCACCGCCTCCGGGCCGCCGTCCACGGCCTGCAACGCCTGCTCGACGCCCCACCGCAGGTTGACCGCGGTCGGCCTGGCGGTTGCGATGCGCTGCGCGTCGGCCCGAACGCCCGCCGGGTCGTAGCCCGGGGCCCTGGCCCGCGCGGCCAGCGCTACGCCGAGCGCTCCCACCACGCCCAGTTGCGGCGCGCCACGCACCACCAACCGGGCAATGGCCGACACCACGTCGTCCACGGTGGACAGCAGCACCCGCCGCACCTCGGGCAGCGCGGTCTGGTCCACCACGTCGAGCCCGCGCTCGGTCCACACCACGGTCCGAACCATCCACAGGAGCTTATCCACAGGACCGCTGGCGCGGTCCTGTGGATAAGTCGTGAGCAGCCGTCTGTCAGCGGGCTTCGATGGGGACGTAGTCGCGCTCGGTGGGGCCGGTGTACACCTGGCGCGGTCGACCGATCTTGGTGGCCGGGTCGGAGATCATCTCGCGCCAGTGCGCAATCCACCCGGGCAGCCGGCCGAGCGCGAACAGGACGGTGAACATCTTGGTGGGGAACCCCATGGCGCGGTAGATCAGCCCCGTGTAGAAGTCGACGTTCGGGTAGAGCTTGCGCTCGACGAAGTAGTCGTCGGCCAGCGCGGTTTCCTCCAGTCGCTTGGCGATGCCCAGCAGCTCGTCGTCGCCGCCGATCTTGGCCAGGATCTCGTCGGCGGTTCGCTTGACGATTGCCGCGCGCGGGTCATAGTTCTTGTAGACCCGATGGCCGAAACCCATCAGCTTCGCGCCCTCCTCCCGGTCCTTCACCTTCTTGACGAAGGTGCCGACGTCGCCCTGGCCGTGGTTCCGGATCCGGTCCAGCATCTCGAGCACGGACTGGTTCGCGCCGCCGTGCAGCGGGCCGAACAGGGCGTTGATGCCGGCCGAGATGGACGCGAACAGGTTGGCCTCCGAGGAGCCGACCAGGCGCACGGTGGAGGTCGAACAGTTCTGCTCGTGGTCGGCGTGCAGCACGAACAGCATGTCCAGCGCCCTGACCACCTCCGGGTCGACGTCGTACGGCTCGGCCGGCAGCCCGAACGTCATGCGCAGGAAGTTCTGCACCAGCCCGCGGGTGTTGTCGGGGTACAGGAAGGGCTGACCCACCGACTTCTTGTACGCATACGCCGCGATCGTCGGCACCTTGGCCAGCAGCCGGATGGTGGAGATCTCGACCTGGTTGGCGTCGAACGGGTTGAGGCTGTCCTGGTAGAAGGTGGACAGCGCGGACACCGCTGAGGACAGCACCGGCATCGGGTGCGCGTCGCGCGGGAAGCCGTCGAAGAACCGCTTGAGGTCCTCGTGCAGCAGGGTGTGCCGCTTGATCTTCTCCGTGAACGCGTTCAGCTCGTCCCTTGTCGGCAGGCGCCCGTAGATCAGCAGGTAGCTGACCTCGATGAAGGTCGACTTCTCCGCGAGCTGCTCGATCGGGTAGCCCCGGTAGCGCAGGATGCCGGCGTCGCCGTCGATGTACGTGATCTGGGACGAGCACGGTGCCGTGTTCACGAACCCGGGGTCCAACGTGACCATGCCCGTGGTGGCCAGCAGCTTCCCGACGTCGATCCCGCTGGCGCCCTCGGTGGCGTGCGACACGGGCATCTCGAGCTGGCGCCCGTCGTGATGCAGCGTCACCGTGTCGGGCTCGGTCGACTGCCGGCTCGGCGCCTCGGTGGTGGCGGTTGCGTCAGGCATCCGGAACCTCCCACGCTTGTGCGGGCTGTCTGTGCGAGTGTGCTGACCACGCTAGTCCTTGCCGACGAGCGTCCGCAGCATCCGCCGAGGCACCCGCTACGGTGCGAGGCGTTCCAGGGTCCACTGCCGGTCGGAGTCGACCCGGTACCGGATGCGGTCGTGCATCCGGCTGGCCCGGCCGCACCAGAACTCGGCGAAGTCCGGCCGGATCAGCACCCCGCCCCAGTGCGGCGGCACCGGAATCTGCTCCACGTCGGCATAGCGCCGGCGGGCCGCCTCGTAAGCGTTGTCCAGCGCCTGCCGGGACGGCACCACCCGCGACTGGTTGGACGCCCAGGCGCCGAGCTGAGCCTCGCGCGGCCTGGCCCGCCAGTAGAGCGCGGTCTCCGCGGCCGACACCCGCTCCACCGAGCCTTGCACGTGGGCCTGCCGGTGCAGCGCGATCCAGGGGAACGTGGCACTGGCGTACCTCGTGGCCCACATGTCGTGGCTCTTGTTCGAGGTGTAGTTGGTGCAGAACACCACGCCGCGCTCGTCGATCGCCTTGCACAGCACGGCCCGGGACGACGGACGGCCCTCCAGATCGGCGGTGGCCAGCACCATCGCCGTCGGCTCGGGCAGGTCGGCCCGCACGGCGTCGGCCAGCCAGCTCGACAGCTGCTCCCACCAGGTCGGCGCCATCGCCGCCTCGTCGAGCTCGGATGCCGAGTAGTCCACCCGCACGCCGCTCAGCGGATCGTTCGACAGCACCATTGCATGAACGTAGAGCCTCGACCGCGATCACAGACAGTCCCAACCGGCCACGCTCGCGTGACTCATGCCACTTCGACTGAGCTGGAGGCCGAATTGCCGCCGAGGCCCCGGACGTGCACTGTTGCTACAACCGCCAGTGCGACGCTGCCGGCAGCCCCGGCCAGCGGCGCTGATTCAAAGGAGAGTCGCATTGATGGCTGAGCCGGCTGTAGCCGCGCCCGACAGCTTTCGGCCGGGGCTGGAGGGCGTGGTGGCGTTCCGGACCGAGATCGCCGAACCGGACCGCGACGGCGGTGCGTTGCGGTACCGCGGGGTGGACATCGAGGACCTGGTCGGGAGGGTGACCTTCGGCAACGTGTGGGCGTTGCTGGTCGACGGCCGGTTCGGGCCGGGGTTGCCGCCGGCCGACCCGTTCCCCATCCCGGTGCACTCCGGCGATGTGCGGGTCGACGTTCAGGCTGCGCTGGCGATGCTGGCGCCGATCTGGGGCTACCAGCCGCTGCTGGACGTCTCCGACGACGAGGCGCGCGAGCAGCTCGCCCGGGTGTCTGTGATGGCGTTGTCGTACGTGGCGCAATCGGCCCGCGGGCTGCACCAGCCGGCCGTGCCACAGAAACGCATCGACCTGTGCGCCACCATCACCGAGCGGTTCATGACCCGCTGGCGCGGCGAGCCGGATCCGGCGCACGTGCGCGCGGTGGACGCCTACTGGGTCTCCGCCGCCGAACACGGCCTGAACGCTTCGACGTTCACCGCGCGGGTGATCGCCTCCACCGGCGCCGACGTGGCCGCCTGCCTGTCCGGGGCGATCGGCGCGATGAGCGGCCCGCTGCACGGCGGCGCGCCGGCCAGGGTGCTGCCCATGCTGGAGGAGGTGGAGCGGCGCGGCGATGCCCTGCCGGTGGTGCGCGCCACCCTGGACTCCGGGCGGCGGCTGATGGGCTTCGGCCACCGGGTCTACCGGGCCGAGGACCCGCGGGCCAGGGTGCTGCGGCGCGCCTGCAAGGAGCTGAACGCGCCACGCTACGAGGTGGCGCTCGCGCTGGAGGAGGCCGCGCTCGCCGAACTGCGGGACCGCCGACCGGACCGGGTCATCGAGACCAACGTCGAGTTCTGGGCCGCGGTCATCCTGGACTTCGCCGGCGTGCCGCCGCACATGATGCCGGCGATGTTCACGTGTGCCCGCACCGGCGGCTGGTGCGCACACATCATGGAGCAGAAGCGCACCGGCCGGCTGGTCCGCCCGTCGGCGGAGTACATCGGACCCAGCCCGCGCCGCCCGGCCGCGGTGGAGGGCTGGGACGAGATCACTCACCCGGCGCCCATCGGCTCCTGACACACTGGGACACCGTGACCACAGAGGCTGCCACGGCGGACGCCACCACCCTGCGGATTCCCGACCACCTCAAACCGTCCGACGGGCGCTTCGGCTGCGGTCCGTCCAAGGTGCGGCCTGAGTCGGTGCGCGCGCTCGCCACCCGCGGCGCCGCGCTGCTGGGCACGTCGCACCGGCAGGCTCCGGTCAAGTCGATGGTGCGGCGGCTGCGCGATGGGCTGACGGAGCTGTTCCGGCTGCCGGACGGCTACCAGGTGGTGTTCGGCAACGGCGGAACGACCGCGTTCTGGGAGGTGGCGGCGTTCGGGCTGGTCCGCGGGCGGGCGCTGCACCTGGCCTACGGGGAGTTCTCGGCGAAGTTCGCCGCAGTGACGAAGGATGCGCCGTTTCTCGACGACCCGGTGGTGATCAGCTCCGCGCCGGGCACCGCGCCAGCGCCCGAATCGGCCGCCGACCCCTCCTGCGACGTCATCGCCTGGGCGCACAACGAGACGTCGACCGGGGTCATGGTGCCGGTCACCCGACCTGGCGGTGCGCGCGGCACGGATGCGCTGGTTGCGATCGACGCCACATCCGGGGCCGGCGGGCTGCCGGTGGACCCGGCGGAGTTCGATGTCTATTACTTCGCGCCGCAGAAGAGCTTCGCCAGCGACGGCGGGCTCTGGGTGGCACTGCTCTCGCCGGCCGCGCTGGACCGGATGGCCGAGATCGCGGCGTCCGACCGGTGGATACCGGCATTCCTCTCGCTGGCCATCGCGGTCGACAACGCCGGCAAGGACCAGACCTACAACACCCCCGGGCTGGCCACCCTGTTCCTGTTGGACGACCAGGTGCGATGGATGCTCGACCACGGCGGCCTTGACTGGTGCGTCGCGCGCACCACCGACTCCTCGTCGCGGTTGTACTCGTGGGCCGAGCGCTCGCCGTACGCCCGGCCGTTCGTCGGCGACCCGGCGCAGCGCTCCCTCGTCGTGGGCACCGTCGACTTCGACGAGTCGGTCGACGCCGCCGCCGTCGCCAAGGTGCTGCGCGCCAACGGCATCGTGGACACCGAGCCGTATCGCAAACTCGGCCGCAACCAGTTGCGCATCGGCATGTTCCCCGCCGTCGAGCCCGACGATGTGACCGCCCTCACCACCTGCATCGACTGGGTCGTGAAGCGGCTGGAACCGGCCGGCGGCCCCAGCCGGTAGAGATCTCCGACCGAAGGCGGAGGGGGCGCGGCGAGTCTGCACCGTCAAGCCGGCGCGCCGGCCTACCGTGTCACGCGTACGAGCAGACCTAGTTGGAGCCGACCTGGAGCCGGAGACTTGGAGGGGCCGCTCATCATGCGCGCGCTGCGTGTCATCGGGCTTGCGGAGGACGGCGCCGTCATCTGCGAGACCGAGGCGGGCGACGCATCGGGCGACCAGGCCAATCCCGAGCGGTTCTCGTTGAGGGCAGACGACAGGCTGCGCGCCGCCGCACGGGGCGACCTTGCCCGCCTCGGCCAGATCGAGATCGAGCTGGAGAGCCAGATGCGTCCCCGTGAGATTCAGACCAGAATCCGAGCAGGAGCATCCGTCGAGCAGGTCGCCGAGGCGGCCGGCATGCCGGTGGAGCGGGTCGACCGGTTCGCCTACCCGGTACTGCTCGAACGCTCCCGCACCGCCGACCTCGCCCAGCGGGCGCACCCGATCCGCGACGACGGGCCGGACGTGCGCACCCTGGGTGAGGTGGTCGCCAATACCTTCGGCCAGCGCGGCCAGGACTACACCGCGGTCACCTGGGACTCCTGGAAGGGCGAGGACGGCAAGTGGGTCGTCCAGCTTCGCTGGACGGCCGGCCGCTCCGACAACCGCGCCCACTGGACCTTCCATCCCGGCGCGCACGGCGGCACGGTCACCGTGCTCGACGAGTTGGCCGCCGACCTCATCGACCCGGCCGCCGGCAAGCCGCTGCGCACCGTGCGGGCCGTGACGGCGCTCGCCGAGCAGGCGCTACAGACTGAGGAGCCGGTGACCCGCCGTGCCGAGCCGGCCCCGCGCCCGTCCGAGCCGGCCCCGCGCCCGTCCGAGCCGGCGACGCGCCGTACCGAGCCCGCGACGCGCCGTACCGAGCCGGCCCCGCGGCCCTCCGAGCCGGCGGCACGCCGCACCGCGCCGGCGCAGCAGCCGTCCGAGCCGGGGTCTCGCCATACCGAACCGGCGGCGCGGGCGCCCGC
>DASXTS010000221.1:0-6186 GCA_036505275.1 Pseudonocardiaceae bacterium | reverse complement strand
AGTTCTTCCCGTGGTCGAACATCAAGACATTGCACGACGGCCTGCGGCTCGTCGAGGCCGCCAAGCATGACGCGGCGCTCGGATGTTCGGTACCCCGACGTGTACAGCGCCTACAAACGGGCACGCGCACCGGCCGGCGTCCAGCGTTGACCTTCATTGGCAGGCTCCCCGAGACCGCTCCAAGCCGCTGACCAGCCATAACAACCCAACACCGAACAGCACGAACAGTCGTGAAGCGATACGCCCGGAGTGACTAATTGCGGAGAGTAGAGAGCATATGTCCGGTTCGGACTGCGGATCAGAAGGTTAGGGGTTCGAGTCCCTTCGGGCGTGCTTCGAGATCAAGGTCGTGACCAGCGGAGACGCGGGTCACGACCTTGATTCTTTCCAGAACATGCCGCGAGGCTGGTGCGCCAGTCTTTGACCCGCTGACGCAGCGCGATCACGTGCTCCAGGCTGACGTTGTACTCGGTGAAGTCCTCGTCGTCGAGGCGGTCGATGCGACCGAGCACCGCCGCGAAGAGCTGCCGGTCGAAGCCGGCGTCGGCCTCATGAGCCAGTTGACAAAGGTGATCGAGGGTGTAGGCCGCTGGTGATCGCGGCGTCGATGTCGAGGACGTCACGGGCGGCGGCCCGGTTGTACAGCGCGTCCATCTTCCCGGCCATGACGTCATTGGCGTGCAAGACCGGTCCGATGTCCATCTGTACCGGCGGCACGCGGTCGACGCGACCGAGGCCGTCGTCCGGTCACCGGAGAACCGCACCGGGTACGGGTGACGGTGCGGGACGACGGCGCGCGACCGGTACGGCCTTGCCGGGCTGCGTGAGCGGGCTACGTTCGGCGCGACAGCGGGTGCCGATCACTACGCGATCCGGTACCGCTCGGCGTCCACGGCTTTGAAGGTGAGGCCGTGCCCGGGGGTGGACATGTCGGGGTGCAGCAGCCCGCCGGATTCGGACCGTGTGATGCCGTCGAACAGCATCGATTCGATACGGGTGTGGTCATGGAACCACTCGAGGTGGCGCAGGTTCGGTGTGGCGAGCGCGGCGTCGACGTGCAGCTGCGGCGCGCAGTGCCCGGAGACATCGACGTTGTGGCCCGCGGCGAGCGCCGTGACGCGTTGCCATTCGGTGATGCCGCCGCAGCGGGAGATGTCGGCCTGCAGGCAGTCCACGGCGCCGACCATGCGGGAGAAGTACGGCAGGTCGTAGCCGTACTCGCCGGCAGCGACGTCGGCGCTCACGGCGTCCCGGACCCGGCCGAGCCCGTCGATGTCGTCGGAGGAGACCGGTTCTTCGAACCAGATGACGTTGTGATCGGTGGCCGCGTGAGCAAGGCGGATCGCCTGGGCGGCGGTGTAGCCGCCGTTGGCGTCGACGTAGAGATCGGCGTCGGCTCCGATGACTGCGCGGGCCTGCCGGATCCGGGCAAGGTCGCGGACCTCCTCGGTTCCCCAAGATTCACCGATCTTGATTTTGACGCGGGGAATGCCCTGGTCGTGGACCCAGCCGGCGAGCTGCTCGGCAAGCTGATCGTCGGTGTACGTGGTGAAGCCTCCGCTGCCGTAGATCGGTACCGTGTCTCGGGCGGCGCCGAGCAGCCGCGCCAGCCGTACGCCGAGCATTCGGGCCTTGAGGTCCCAGAGGGCGACGTCGACGGCGGAGATCGCGGTGGCGGCGACGCCGGCGCGGCCGGCGTTGCGCACGGCCCTGCTCATTGCGGCGTTCGCACCGGGCACATCGAACGCCGGCCGTCCGACGATCACGTCGGAGAGCATCTCGCCGATCAGGTGCCCGGCCGCCGCCGGCGCATACGTCCAGCCCAGTCCAACCGCGTCCGCGGCGTGGACGTGGACGACGACGATGGTGGTGGCGTCCCACGCGAAGGTGCCGTCAGCTTCCGGCCTATCGGTCGGCACGCGGTAGGCGCTCCACTCGACGGACCGGACTTCAGCGGACACGGTGGCCCGGCCGGTGGGACAGTTGCCGTTCAGGGTGCTCGCCGAGCCGGGTGCCCCGGACGGCGGCGTTGAGGACCTCGGCGAGGTGGACGGCGCGGCGGCCGGTGTCGGCTTCTTCGATCTGGGTGCGGCAGGAGAAGCCGTCCGCGAGCACCACCGTTGCGGGGTCCGCGTCTCGGACCGCGGGCAGCAGGGCCTGTTCGGCGCAGGCCAGGGAGACGGCGCGGTGCTCGGGTGTCATGCCGAAGTTGCCGGCAAGGCCGCAGCAGCCCGACCGCAGACTCTCGGCCTGCAGTCCAACGGCGTCCATGATCTTCTGGTCGGGCCCGAAGCCGAGCACGGCGTGGTGGTGACAGTGTCGCTGGACGATCGCCTTGACCGGCTTGCCGGGCAGCTGGGGCCGGAAGTCGGGCGCCCGGCCGACCAGGAGCTCGGCGAGGGTGTGCGTCTGCCGTGCGAGGCGCTCGGCGTCCTGGTTGCGGCCGAACAGTTCACCGAGGTCGGAGCGGAACACGGCCGTGCAGGACGGTTCCAGGCCGACCATCGGCAGGCCCTCTCTGATGTACGGTGCCACGGTGTCGACGGTGCGGCGCAGCACCCGTTTCGCGGTGTCGAGCTGGCCGGTGGAGATCCAGGTCAGGCCGCAGCAGACGGTCTTGGGTGGGACGACGACCTCGAATCCGGCGGCCTCGAGCACACCGACCGCGGCGGCGGCGATGCCGGGGGCGAACGCGGTGGTGAACGTGTCGGGGAACAGCAGCACCTTGCCGCGTTCCCCGCTTCCGGCGGGTGGCCGCTTACGTAGCCACCGGTCGATCCGGGCGGGCGCGAACTTCGGCACGTTGCGCTGCGGGTCCACGCCGGCGAGGCGTTTGCGCCAGCCGTCGGTGATGACGCCGCCGTTGATCATCTCGAACAGGATCCGCGCCCGACCGCGGGTGGAGTGTTCCTCTTCCCGGGTCACCTGGTAGCTCGGGCACATCACCCCGCCGCCGGGTTCCAAGCGACGGCATTCCCCGACGCCGGCGCAGCGCAGGGCGGCACGGGAGAAGGCGCCGTCGTCGTCGCGGTAGCGGAAGTGCGTGGCCGGCTGGGCCGGGGCGTAGTCGGAGCCGAGGCGTAGATCCGAGTCCAGCGGGTTGGGGTGGACGACCTTGCCAGGGTTCATCCGGTTGCCCGGGTCGAAGATTGCCTTGAACTCCTCGAACGCATGAATGATCTCGTCGCCGTACATGATGCCGAGGAGCTCGCCGCGGGCCTGGCCGTCACCGTGCTCACCGGACAACGACCCGCGGTGTGCGACGCAGAGCCGGGCGGCACGCTGGACGAAGTCGCGATACCTGGCGATCCCCAGGGCACTGGTCAGGTCGAACGGGATGCTGCAGTGCACGCAGCCGTGCCCGAAGTGCCCATAGAGGCTGGTCGCGCCGTAGCCGTACTCCTCGAGTAGGTCACTCAGTGCGCGCAGGTAGTCGCCAAGCTGCTCAGGATCGACGGCGGAGTCCTCCCAGCCAGGCCACGCGTCCGGCCGTTCGGGATTCGGGCGGTGGTGGCCAGCGCCGCCTCCCGAACGGCGATCAGGCGGCCGCGCTGCTCGTCGTCGTCAAGGATCACGGCATTGCCGTCGGCGACGTCATCGACCAACCGTTGCGCCTTGGCCCGGACCTCGTCGTCACTGTCGCCGCCGAGCTCCGCCATCAGCCAGGCGTTGCCGTCCGGCAGCGCGTCGAGCACGTGGGTGGGTCGACGTTCCTCGCGCTCATAGCGCAGCATCTTGTCGTCGAGGCCCTCGAGCTGGATCGGCGAGTGCGCGGCGACTATCGGGGCGGCGTCACCGGCGGCGCCGACGTCGGGATAGCCCAGTACGACGGTGATCTGCTTCTTCGGCTGCCGCAGGAGACGAAGCTCGGCGCGCAGCACGGTCACGCAGGTCGACTCGGTGCCGACCAGGGCGCGGGCCACGTTGAAGCCGTTGTCGTCGGTGAGTTCGGGCAGGTTGTAGCCGGAGATGCGGCGCGGGATGTCCGGGAATCGGGTGGTGATCTGCTCCAGGTACTTCTCCCGTAGGTTCCGTAGCGCATGGTAGATCTCCGCCTTGCGGCCGCCCTCCGCCTGGATCCGCGCGAACTCCTCGTCGGAGGTGGGACCGACCCACATGCGCACCCCGTCGTAGGTCAGCACCTCGAGGCGTTCGACGTTGGCCGCGGTGGTGCCGCTCCATTGTGCCGTCGCGCCGCAGGAGTTGTTGCCGATCATGCCGCCGATGGTGCAGTGCGAGTGGGTCGCGGGTTTCGGGCCGATGACCAGGCCGTGCTCGGTCAGAACCGCATTGGCGTCGTCCAGGACGGTTCCGGGCAGGATGATCGCCGTCTGGGCGTCGACATCGACGGACTCGACGCCGTGGACGTGCTTCGACCAGTCGAGCACGACGGCGACATTGCAGCACTCTCCGCCGAGGCTGGTGCCGCCGCCGCGGGACAGCACCGGCACGTCGTGGTCGCGGCACACCCGCACCGCCTCCACCGCGTCGTCGATGTCGGCCGGGCAGATCACCGCGATGGGCACCTGCCGGTAGTTGGATGCATCGGTGGAGTACGTGGCCCGGCTGCCGGCGTCGAAACGCACATCGCCCCGGATCGCCCTGCGCAGGGCGGCCTCGAGGGCTGAATAGTCCCCTGCCGGGGCGGCGCGGCGGACGGTCGGGGTAGGGAGCGAGATGACCGCCATCGGTCATCCCTTCAGCTGCTGGATCTTGTCCCGGAACAGGGTGGTGGCGATCGACGCCTTGTTCGGCTGGCCGCGCAGCCACGCCGCGGCGAACTTCTTCGCCTGGTCGTAGCTGACCTTGCTGGGCAGCGGCGGCTCGTCCGGGTTGACAGCCACGTCCACCAGAGCCGGCCCGGGATACGCGAACGCCTCCCGTAGGGCGCCTTCGACCTGGTCGGCCTTGTCGACGTGCACGCCGAAACCACCGCAGCCGCGGGCCCAGGCGGCGTAGTCCGGCAGCGGTTCGCCGAAGCGGACGCCGTGCTCCGGGTAGCCGAGCACCATCTGCTCCCAGAGTATCTGCCCGAGCGAGTTGTTGTTGTTGATCACGACCTTGATCGGCAACTGGTAGCGCGTGGCGGTGTGGAACTCGGCCATCAGCATGGCGAAGCCGCCGTCGCCGACGTAGGCGATGACCTGCCGCCCCGGGTGGGCGTGCTGGATGGCGAGGGCATACGGCAGGCCGGGCGCCATGGTGGCGAGGTTGCCGGACAGGTAGAACTCGCGCCGGCCGCGGATGTGCCAGTGCCGGGCGGCCCAGGTGGCGATGGTGCCGGAGTCGCATGTGAGGACCGCGTCGTCGGCGGCGAGGACGTCGAGCTGGTGGGCGAGGTACTGCGGGGCGATCGGGTCGCGGTCGGGCGACTCGAGCGCCGCCATCGCGTCCTTCCAGTCTCGCGTCTTGTCCTGGTAGGTCTCCAGGTGCTTGTGGTCCTTGCGTTGCAGCAGCGGGAGCAGCGCTTCGAGTGTCGCGCCCACGTCACCGACCAGGGGCACGTCCGTCGGGATGCGGGTGCCGGCGCGGGTCGGGTCGATCTCGATCTGGACAACCTTCACCTTGCCGGGCTCGGGCAGGAACTTCGTGTATGGGAAGTCCGTGCCGAGCATGAGCAAGGTGTCGATGTCCTCGACGAGTTCCTCGCTCGGTGCCGTGCCGAGCAGGCCGAGACCGCCGGTCGTGTATGGGGAGTCGTCGGGGACGACCATCTTGCCCAGCAGCGACTTGATGATCGGCGCGCCCAGGACGTCGGCGGCCTGCTCGACCATCGCGCCGGCGCCGCGGGCGCCGATGCCGGCGAGGATGGCGACCTTGCTGCCGGCGTTGAGGATCGCGGCCGCCCGGCGCAGGTCGGAATCGGTCGGGCGGACCGTGGGAGCGAGATAGACCGGCGCTGTCGCGGGCGGCCGGACCGGTGCCACGTACTGGTAGGGATTCTTGTCGGCGGGAGCGACCTGAACGTCGTTGGGGAAGGTCAGGTGGGCGACCCCGCGGTGGGCGTAGGACGTGCGGACGGCGATGTCGACCAGCGACGGCATTTGCGCGGGGTTCATCACAACTTGGTCGAACTCGGACACGTCCTCGTACAGCCGGTCGAGGTTGACCTCCTGTTGGTAACCCGTGCCCAACACGCTCGTCTCCTGCATGCCGGTGATCGCCAGCACCGGCACGTGGTCCAGC
>DASXTS010000220.1:0-2304 GCA_036505275.1 Pseudonocardiaceae bacterium | reverse complement strand
CTGGCCGCCAGCAAGGCATGGGAGCCGCGGGTGCTCGGCCAGGGCGCCGAGGAGTTCCGGCGGCTCGGCCGTGGCGTACTGGGCGCCGGCATCGCAGTCGCGCTGGCTGCGCTGGCGCTCGACGAGCCGCGCATGCGCCTCTGGGTGTTCGGGGTGGTGCCCGCGGTGCTGGTGGTCACCATGCCGGTGCGCTACGTCCTGCGCCGGATGCTGCACCGGCAGCGCATCAACGGCCGGTGCATGCTGCCGGTGCTGGCCGCCGGCAGCGTCGAGGAGGTCGCCGACCTGATCGCCAGGACCCGCCGCGAGCAGCACAACGGTTGGCGGATCGAGGCCGCCTGCACGCCGGGCGGCCTCGGTGAGGACGGCGCCTGCGACGTGGCCGGTGTTCCGGTGGTCGGTGATCTCGATGACCTGGCCGGGCGGGTGGTGCAGGGCGGCTACCGGGTGGTCGCCGTGGTGCCCGACCCGCGGTGGACCAGGAAGCGGCTGCAGCAGTTGGCCTGGCAGTTGGAGACCACCGAGGCCGATGTCGTGGTGTCCCCGGTGCTCATGGAGGTCACCGGCCCTCGGCTGCACATCTCGCCGGTGTTCGGGCTGCCGCTGCTGCGGGTCGCCGCGCCGCGATTCGAGGGCTTCCGGTGGGTGGTCAAGAGCGTGGTGGACCGGGTGGCCGCAGCCCTCGGGCTGCTGCTGATCTCGCCGCTGCTGCTCGGCATCGTTGTGGCAATCCGGGCGCAGGACGGCGGGCCGGTGTTCTTCCGGCAGACCAGGGTCGGCCGCGAGGGCCGGACCTTCTCGATGATCAAGTTCCGGTCCATGGTCATCGACGCCGACCAGCGGCGCCGCGAGCTGGCCAGGGAGAACGAGGCCGCGGGGCCGCTGTTCAAGATGCGCCGGGACCCGCGGATCACTCGGGTGGGGGCGTTCCTGCGCCGGTACTCGCTCGACGAGCTGCCGCAGCTGTTCAACGTGCTCAGCGGCACCATGTCGCTGGTCGGGCCGCGGCCGCCGCTGCCGGAGGAGGTGGCCGTCTACCCGGCCGACATGCAGCGCCGGCTCAAGGTCAAGCCGGGCCTGACCGGCCTGTGGCAGGTCAGCGGCCGCAGCGACCTGTCCTGGAGCGAGTCGATCCGGCTGGACGTGCGGTACGTGGAGAACTGGTCGCTGGCGCTGGACCTGACGATCCTCTGGAAGACCTTCCGCGCTGTGCTCAGCGGCAGGGGTGCCTACTGATGCGCGCGGCCTGCCGGTTGTGCGGCTCGACGAGCCTGGTCAGCGTCGTCGACCTCGGCTCGACTCCGCCGTGCGAGCGGTTCCTCACCGCCGAGCAACTCGACGAGCCGGAGATGACCTACCCGCTGCACCTGCGGGTGTGCGCGGACTGCTGGCTGGCGCAGATCCCGCCGCTGATCACGCCGGAGGACACCTTCACGGAGTACGCGTACTTCTCCTCGTACTCGACCTCGTGGGTGGAGCATGCCGGCGACTTCGTGCGCGATGCCGTCGAGCGGCTCGGCCTCTGGCCGACATCGTTCGTGGTCGAGGTGGCCAGCAACGACGGCTACCTGCTGCAACACGTGGTCGAACGCGGCATCCGCTGCCTCGGCATCGAGCCGTCGGTCAACGTCGGCGAGGCAGCGCGGGAGAAAGGCGTGCCGACGCTCACCGCCTTCCTGGGGCCGGACAGCGGCGCCGCGGTGCGCGCCAAGCACGGCCCGGCCGACCTCGTGGTGGCGAACAACGTGTACGCGCACATCCCCGACGTCGTCGGCTTCACCGAGGGGCTACGCGCGCTGGTGGCCGACGACGGCTGGGTGTCGATCGAGGTGCAACACCTGCTCACCCTGATCGAGCTCAACCAGTACGACACGATCTACCACGAGCACTTCCAGTACTACTCCGTTGCCTCCGCGCAGCGCGCGCTGGCCAGCGGCGGGCTGGCGCTGGTCGACGTCGAGCTGCTGCCCACCCATGGCGGGTCGATCCGGCTATGGGCGCGGCCGGCCGAGGTGGCGGCCCAGCCCAGCTCGCGGGTGGCCGACGTGTTGGCCAGGGAAAAGGCGGCCGGCCTGCACGAGCTGTCCGGGTACGCCGAGTTCAGCCAGCGAGTGGCGCGGGTGCGCCGGGAGCTGCTCGGCTTCCTGGTCGTCGCGGCCGAGCGGGGCCGCACCGTGGTCGGCTACGGCGCTCCCGGCAAGGGCAACACCCTGCTCAACCACTGCGGGATCCGTCCCGACCTGGTGGCCTACACGGTGGACCGTAACCCGTACAAGCACGGCCGCTTCACCCCGGGCACCCGCA
>DASXTS010000219.1:0-8475 GCA_036505275.1 Pseudonocardiaceae bacterium | reverse complement strand
CCAACGTCCGCTACGTGCTGGGCGCCGCCGGTAACCTCCGCGAGGACTTCCGCCCGGCCCCGGACGGCTTCATCGTCAAGCGCGCTCACCAGGTCCTTGGCGAGGCCGTCGACCTGCTCGAACGCATCGTTGACGACGGGCTGCTGAGTGCCATTGCCGATGGCACGTTCGGTCTGATGAAGCGTCCCCCGGACGGCGGCAAGGGCGCGGACGGCGTCATCCCCAAGGCCGACGACTACTACAACCCGGCGTCCGAGCAGCTGGAGGCTTCGTCGTGAGCGTCGTTCGCCCGTACGGGGACACCAGGGGCGACGGCATGGTGCAGCTGTCGTTCACCTTGCCGATCCCGCACGGGCCGCTGGCGGAGGGGGCCGCGCAGCAGCTGGCCAACAAGATGGGGATCGACCCCGCGATGGTGGTGCACTCGCACGCCATCGGCGACGAATTCACGTTCTGCGTGGTGTACGGCCAGTGCCGGCACGTGGTCGACCTGGACGCCGTGCGGGTGGTGCAGCGGGAGTACCCGCTGCTCTCGCCGGCGGAGGCGAACGCCGAGGTGCGGCGCGCGCTGCGGCGCAAGCTGGTGGTGGTCGGCGCCTGTATCGGCACCGACGCGCACACCGTGGGCATCGACGCGATCCTCAACGTGAAGGGCTTCGCGGGGGAGAGGGGCCTGGAGTACTACCGCGAGCTCAAGGTGATCAATATGGGGGCGCAGGTGACCGTGCCGGAGCTGGTGAAGCGGGCCAGGCACGAGCACGCGGACGCCGTGCTGGTCTCTCAGGTGGTCACCCAGCGTGACGCACACCTGCTGAACACCCGAGAGATGGCGCAGGCGTTCCGTGCGGCCATGGGGGAGCGGCGACCGCTGCTGGTGGCCGGCGGCCCGCGCTTCGACCCGCTGATGGCCGCCGATCTCGGGGTCGACCGGGTGTTCGGCCGCGGCACCACGCCGCGTGAGGTGGCCAGCTACCTGGTGCACGCCATGACCGCTCGAAGGAAGGCAGCATGACAGCACTGGTCGAGGGCTTCAGCGTGACGCACCGGCGGTACGTGCCGTACTCGCACGCCCACTACGGCGGCAACCTGGTCGACGGCGCCTACTGCCTTGGGCTGTTCGGTGATGTGGCCACCGAGCTGGCCATCCGCTGCGACGGCGACGAGAGCCTGCTCGCCGGGTACAGCTCGGTGGAGCTCACCGCCCCGGTGCAGGCCGGCGACGTCATCGAGGCCACCGCCACGCTGACCCGCGTCGGCCGGCGCTCCCGCGGTGTGGCCTTCGAGGCCAGGGTCGTCTGCCGGGCCGCGCCGTCCCGAGGCCCGTCCGCCGCCGACGTGCTCGACCCGCCCCTGGTGGTGGCCCGCGCCACCGGCACCATCGTGGTACCCCAGCCGTTGGCCTGAACCAAGTGCCGACTCAGCCGCCCAGGGCCTCGCGGATCGGTGCCAGCGCGCCGAGGGCGGCGTCGAGGTCGCCCGACTGCTCCCACAGCTCCGACCATTCGGACTCGTCGGCCACCACCCGGTCGAGCGCGCGCAGGGCCAGTGCCACCAGGTCGTCCGGGAAGGCCGTCACCTCGCCGTCGCTCAGGAACACCGGCGCGAAGCCGGTCTCGAACTGCGGGCCGGCGGGCTGCGCCGCGGCCACCACGGCCGCCGCGGCGACCGCCACCTCGGCAATCGCCACCTTGAGGTAGTCCGGCTCGTCGGCGGCCTCGGACAGCGCCGCGCGGATCGCCGAGGGCCGCTCGGCCGGCTCGGCGTCGTCCAGCTCACTTGCCCAGTCGGCGGCGTCGTCGTTCTCGAACGGACCGATGGCCCATGCGCCCATACGTGCCTCCATCGGAGTCCGACGCGACCATTTACCCTCGTCGGCATGGGCCCCGCCGCCGTTACGGCCGATCGGGCCGGACGCGGCACAAACCGCCGAGCGGCTGTCCTCACGCGCTCGGCTGGCTCGGTGCTCGGTGGCGTGTTGCTCTACGCCTCGTTCCCGCCACGGACCGTGTGGTGGCTCGCCCTGCCGGCGTTCGCGCTGCTCGGTGCCGCGCTGCGGGGCCGCAGCGCCCGCGCCGGCTTCGGCTACGGCTACCTGTTCGGCCTCGGGTTCCTGCTGCCGTTGCTGGTGTGGACCGGCAGCTTCGTCGGCCGCACGCCGTGGCTGCTGCTCGCCGGGTGCGAGGCGCTGTTCTGCGGCGCCGCCGCGGCCGGCATGGCGGTCGTCTCGCGGACCACGGCGGCGCCGGTGTTCGCCGCGGCGCTGTGGGTGGCCGGCGAGGCGGCCCGTGCCAGGCTGCCGTTCGGTGGTTTCCCGTGGGGCAAGGTGGCCTTCGGCCAGCCGGACGGGCCGTTCCTGCCGATCGCGGCGCTCGGCGGCGCGCCGCTGCTGTCCTTCGCCGTCATACTGAGCGGGCTGGGGCTGGCCGAACTGGTTCGGCGCGCGCTGGCCTCGCGCCGGCGGCTGCTGGCGCCGGCGCTGGCGGTCGCGCTACCGGTGATCACGGGGTTGGCCGCGGCACCGCTGGTGGACACCGCCGCGCAGGCCGGCACGCTAACCGTCGCGCTGGTGCAGGGCAACGTGCCGCAGGCCGGGCTGGACTTCAACGCCCAGCGGCGCGCGGTGCTGGACAACCACCGGGCAGCCACCGAGCGGCTGGCCGCCGACGTGCGGGACGGCCGCGCGCCGCAGCCGGACCTCGTGCTGTGGCCGGAGAACGCGGCGGACATCGACCCGATCCGCAACGCGGACGCGCGCGCGGCGGTCGATGCGGCCGCCCAGGCCATCGCGGCGCCCATCCTGGTCGGCGCCATCCTCGAGCCGCCCGACGGCGGGCCGTTCAACGCCGTGGTGCTGTGGCAGCCGGGCACCGGCCCGACCGCCCAGTACATCAAGCGGCACGTGCAGCCGTTCGGCGAGTACATCCCGCTGCGCCGGCTCGCCCGATTGGTCAGCAGCGACGTCGACCGGGTGCGGCGGCCGCTGCAGCCGGGCGACCGGGTCGGCGTCCTCGACGTCGCCGGCACCACGGTGGCGATCGCCACCTGTTACGAGGTCGCCTTCGACAACGTGGTCAGCGACGCGGTGCGGGCCGGCGGCACGGTGCTCGCCGTACCCACGAACAACGCCACGTTCGGCTTCACCGAGATGACCTACCAGCAGCTCGCCATGTCCCGGGTGCGCGCCGTGGAGCACTCCCGGTCGGTGCTGGTCGCGGCCACCAGCGGGGTCAGCGCGGTGATCGCCTCGGACGGCGTCATCCGTCAGCGGACGAACCTGTTCACCGCGGATGCTCTGGTGGCCGACGTGCCGCTGCGCACGACCACTACGCTGGCCACCCGGGTCGGCGCCGCACCGGAATGGCTGCTGGTGGTGATCGCGGCGGCGGCACTGCTCTCGGTCGTGCTGCGCCGCCGGCGCGAGCGGCGGGCCCGATCGGACTGACTGGAGGACCGAACACAATGGCGGACGAGCGGCTGGGCGCCGTGCTGGTGGTGATCCCGACCTACAACGAGCGGGAGAACCTCGGACCGATCGTGGCGCGGCTACACGCTTCGGTGCCCGACGCGCACGTGCTGATCGTCGACGACAACAGCCCTGACGGCACCGGCGTGCTGGCCGACGAGCTGGCCGGCGGCGACAAGCGGGTGCACGTGCTGCACCGAAGCGCCAAGAACGGGCTCGGCGCCGCGTACACCGCCGGCTTCGAGTGGGCGCTGGCTCGGGAGTACGGCGTGATCGTCGAGATGGACGCCGACGGCTCGCACCCGCCGGAGGCCCTGCCCCGGCTGCTCGACGCGTTGCGCGGCGCCGATGGCGCAAGCGGCGTCGTCGGGCAGGGGGCCGACCTCGTCCTCGGCTCGCGGTACGTGCCGGGCGGGCGGGTGGTCAACTGGCCCCGCCATCGCGAGTGGCTCTCCCGCGGCGGCAACCTGTACTCGCGGCTCGCGCTCGGGGTTCGGATCAAGGACATCACCGGCGGCTACCGCGCCTACCGCCGTCGAGTGCTGGAGAAGCTGGCGCTGGACAACGTCGCCTCCCAGGGCTACTGCTTCCAGGTCGATCTGGCCTGGCGCACCACGCTCGCCGGCTTCCGGGTCGTGGAGGTGCCGATCACCTTCACCGAGCGGGCGATCGGGGAGTCCAAGATGAGCGGCTCCATCGTCCGCGAGGCGCTCCTGCGGGTCACCCAGTGGGGTCTGCGGCACCGGTGGAACCAGCTCCGTCAGCTCCGTCACCGCACCGGCGCCGGCTCGAGCCGCAGCTGAGCCCCGGGGCCCGTTCTTCGCAGCAAGATGGGTCGCACAATCGGGGCGCCCGCAGCGGCGTGAAGAAAAGGCCGCCGGGGCGGGAGAGCCCGGCGGCCATGGCGTGGCGGTGGATCGGTCAAGCGCTGCGGCTGCGGCGGCCCTTCAGCTCCTCGAGGCGCTCGGTGAGCAGCTCCTCCAGCTCGAGCACGGAGCGGCGCTCGAGCAGCATGTCCCAGTGCGTGCGCGGTGGCTTGGCCTTCTTGGGCTCCGGCTCGGTACCGTCGATCAACTTGGACTCGACGCCGTGCAGCCGGCACTCCCACGTGATGGGCGGCTCGGCATCGTCGGCGAAGGGCACCTCGAACGCGTGGCCCTTAGGGCACTCGTAACGCACCGACCGGCGCGGCGCGAGATCGTGGTCCCGGTCGGTCTCGTAGCTCGTGGCGCCGAGCCGGCTACCACGCAGGACGCGGTCGGCCATGGCGGTGTCCTTTCTGAAGACCCGGCAACGTCGCCGGGACGGAGCTCACGTCGTGCAACGAACGAGGCCGCTCGGTGGTTCCCGACGCGGCCAGTTGATCGCTGACGGTGAGGTTTTACTTGTCAAAACGTAGGGTGCTCTGTTTGGATTCCCACGGCACGTGTTTGTGACGCGTTCCCTGGCGGTAACCCCGCATACATCACTCGTTCGGGTGAATAGTGGGGTCGTTGAGTCGTGCTCTGGCCAAGTGGCTCTCTCGGACGCCTACAGGACCGCCGGCTCCGGGTTGCCGACCGCGCGGATGGCCCGGCGCACCGGGACCAGGCCGACGAGGACGAACCCGGCGACGAAGAACGCGACCAGGGAGATGATCGCCAGCCGGAACGAGCCGGTGGCCTGGCCGACCGCGGCGAAGACCAGTGGGCCGAGCCACGAGGTGGACCGCTCGCCGACCTCGTACAGCGAGAAGTACTGCGCCTCGCGGCCGGGCGGCACCATCTGCGAGAACAGCGACCGGGACAGCGCATTGGTGCCGCCGAGCACGATGCCGATGCCGACGGCCACGCCGTAGAACTGCAGCCGGTCGCCCTCGCGGACGAAGAACGCCATGCCGACCACCGCGATCCACACCACCAGGCTGGCCATGATGGTCCGCTTGGCGCCCAGCCGGCGGGCGAGCGCGCCGTGCAGCACGCCGCCGAAGAAAGCGACGAACTGGACCAGCAGGATCGTGGTGATCAGCACCTGCTGCGGCAGTTTCAGCTCGAGCTTGCCGTACTGGCCGGCGACGTTGGCCACCGTGGAGATGCCGTCGGTGTACACCAGGTAGGCGCCGAGGAAGCCCAGCGTCAACGGGAACGTGCGGGCCTGGCGCAGTGTGCCGGCCAGCTCCTGGAAGCCGGCGGTGAGCACCGACGCGCCGTGCTCGGCGCCGTGCGGCGGCTGGTGGCGGCGCAGGCTGGCCAGCGGGATGAGGGTGAACACCGCCCACCACAGGCCCGAGGCGAGGAAGCACACCCGCACCGCCTGGCCCTCGGACAGGCCCACCGCGTCGTGCGCCAGGAACAGCGCCAGCTGCAGGGCCAGCGCCGTGCCGCCGCCAAGGTAGCCGAACGCCCAGGCCCGAGCCGAGAGCGAGTCGCGCTCGTCCGGCGTCGCGATCTCCGGCAGGAACGCGTAGTAGATCACCACCGAGGCCCCGAAGCAGCCGTTGGCCAGCACGAACAGCAGCACGCCGAGCTTCCAGTCGGTGCCGGCCACCAGCGCCAGCGCGGCCGTGCACGCAGCGCCGGCGAAAGCGAAGTAGGCCAGCATCCGCCGCTTGTTCTGGGTGCGGTCGGCGATCGCGCCGGTGATCGGCAGCACCACCACCTGCACCACGGTGGCCACCGAGAGCAGGTAGCCCCACAGCGAGCCGGCCGGGAACTGCAGCCCGAGCAGGGACACGTCGCAGTCGCGCAGGGTGTCCCCGCCGGGGCATGGCGCCGGCCCGTTGCGTGCGGTGTCGGCGCTGGCGGCTTTCTCGGCGATCGAGGTCAGGTAGAGCGAGAGGAACACGGTGACGATCGAGGTGGGGAACACCGAGTTGGCCCAGTCGTAGAACGCCCAGCCACGCTGCTCGCGGCGCCGCGCCGGGCCGGACAGCGACGCGACCGGGGTGTCCAACTCGCTCACCCGCCGGACTGTAGCGGGTCACCCGGCCGCTCACGCCGATCGCTCACCCGGCCAGGCGTTGCGGGCCTGTAGGACCGCGCGCAAGACGTCCGGCCGGTCGGTGACCAGCCCGTCGACGCCGAGGTCGAGCAGGGCCACCATCTCCTCGGCGGCGTCCACGGTCCATACGTGCACCTCGATGCCGTGCCGGTGGGCGAAGCGCAGCAGCGCGGGGTCCACGACCCGCACCGGGCCATGCCGCCGCGGCACCTGGGCCAGCCGGCCGCGCAGCAGGGGAGTGGCACGAGGAGCAGTGACCGGGGCTGTCTCCACCACCGGCCCAGCAGCCGGCCCCGCAGCTGGCCCCGCAGCCGGCCCCGCAGCTGGCCGAGGCGCGGCCGGCCGAGCGGGCCACCGGGCTGGCGCCAGCCTGGGCAGCCAGGAGCGCACCCGCAGCACGGCCGCGCCGCGGGTGCCGAGGCTGGTCAACAACCGGTCGCCGCCGGCGGCGCGCAGCCGGGCCAGTCGCCGCTCCGAGAAGGAGGCCAGGCAGACCCGATCCCAGGCCCCGGTCCGCCGCAGCACGTCGAGCACGGGCACCACCGCGGCGTCGGCCTTGACGTCGATGTTGATCTTGACATGGGGGAGTTCCTCGAGCACGTCCGCCAGCCGGCAAAGCGGTTCCACGCCGTTGATCCGAGCGCGCCGGACCGCCGACCAGGGCTGCGCCGCGACCGGGCCGTGCCCGTCGGTGGTGCGCTCCAGGGTCTCGTCGTGCAGCACGACCACCACGCCGTCGGCGGTGGCGTGCACGTCGGTCTCCAGGTAGACGTAGCCCTCGTCGGCGGCGCGGCGGAAGGAGCCGAGCGAGTTCTCCATGCCGGCCAGCTCGCCGACGTGCCAGCCGCGGTGCGCGAACGCCCGTGGATGTGGCCCGTCCAGGTACGGGTGCACGGCCACCAGTCTGTCGCAGCCGGCCACCGCCTACCGGGTGACCTCGCCCCCGAAATCACGCCTGGCGAGCGCGTCGGCCGCCGCGGATATCGCCGCGGCGAATGAGCTCACCTCGCTGTAGACACCGGGGTAGTTCGGCCGGGCACAGCCAACGCCCCAGCTCACGATGCCGACCTGGGTCCAGCCGTCTCCGTCCCGGCGCAGCATCGGGCCACCGGAGTCGCCCTGGCATGCGTCCACGCCGCCCTCCGGGTAGCCGGCGCACATCATCTCGGAGGCGACCAGGCCGGGGTAGGACTGCCGGCACGCGGCGTCGGGGACGAACGGTACCTGCGCGGTCATCAGGCGCCCCTGCTGTGCGCCGCCTTCGGCGGTGGCGCCCCAGCCGGCCACCGTGAACATGCCGCCGAACGTGCCACCGTCGTCGGCGGTGGTGGTTGCGATCCGCAGCGTCGGCAGCCTGCGGACCGGGGTGGCGAGCCGGATCAGCGCCCAGTCCTTGCCCGCGGTGGCCGCGGTGAAGCCGGGCGCCCGGTAGACGTAGTTGGATCGCCTGGTGATCCGGCTCCGGTCCTTCATATCGGCCGCCCCGAGCACGGCCGTGATGCCGGTGTTGGCGCCGCTCGCGCCAACGCAGTGCGCCGCGGTCAGCACGATGTTCGGCCGGTACAGCACGCCGCCGCAGCCCACCGACAACCTCACCAGCCAGGGGAGCTCGCCACGGGCGGCCGGCTTGCCGCCGACCACACTCGGGTCGACCACAGCTCGATCGATGCCGGATGCGGCGGCCGCCCAGGACGGCGCCGAGCACGCCGCCGCGCCGAGCACGGCGCCGAGAACGGCGACGCCGAGCCGTCGAACAACTCGCGTCAAGGCAGCGGACATCCCCAGGCTCCTCGTGGCAGGCGTGGCCGATCAACTGCGGACCGTAATCGACCTGGAGTTCAAGGGGCAACACGTCGAAGGACGCCCCACGCGAAAGATTGCCGGTCAAGGCGGTCCGGCGCCGTGACCTCCTCTGTCCAGGCCCTTGTTCACGCTCGAAGCGTCACTTAGGGTCCGCTCGGTGTGCGTCGAGTGACACGCGCCGTACACCAGTCGGGCCACATCATCGTCACACCTCGTATCGGAGGTCCCAT
>DASXTS010000218.1:0-13609 GCA_036505275.1 Pseudonocardiaceae bacterium | reverse complement strand
GGGTCGATCGGTTGTGGACCGGCGCCGTGCCGCGGGTCGATCGGTTGTGGTGGCGCGGCGTAATGGCGGCCGGCGGGGGACGGTGAGGCGACCGGGTGGTGGCCATTGCGGTCGTGGTCAGGGGTGCCGGGTCCGGGTGGGTACGGGCCGCGGGTCTGCTGCTGGGGGATCGGAGGCGGCGGCGGTGCGGCCAGCCGCTGGGGGGAAGGCGGTAGGTGATGGCGGCCGCTGGGACGATCGGGGTGCTCCCACCGCGCGCCGGAGAACCAGTCGGGGTCGTCGAAAGCGGAGCCCCGATAGGGCCCGTCGGGCACTCGACCTCCCTCCAACCGTAACCTGCGGCCCCCGCAACCGTTACCTAACCGTGCCCCTCGATTGCGCGATGGTAACGGCGATCCAAATGGCGCACTACCCACCCCCAGAAGGTGGTGCGCCCGCTATGCGGCGCGGTGCGACGAGGGGCGCCGCGCCCCGACTGGCGGCTGATCGGGAGACGATCACTCGGCATCCGCGGTGGAGGGGCCGATGCCGCAGACCCGCGAGCAGATCGAGGCACTACGCGGCCGGCCGGTTGCACCGTCGGCCATCATGGTGGTCAGCGCTCAATCGCCGGCGGCCGCCCTCGGCAAGGTCGCCGGCGCCGCGGGCTGGGCGATGCTCCGCCGGCCGGCAGCCTGCCCGGCCAGCCGCACCTGCCCGTCAACGCGATACGCCACGGCATTGCGACCCGACTGCTTGGCCGCGTAGAGCAGGATGTCCGCGCAGCGAAGCTGATGTGCGGCGTCGATACCCGCGGTGCGCGGGCCCTCATGGGCCACTCCACAGCTGACTGTGACCCGAAGGCCGGCGGCCAACTCGTCCCACGGATGGCGCTCGATCCGTGCCCTGGACGCCTCGCACACTGCCATCGCGGTATCGGCATCGAGGCCCGGCATGACGAGCGCGAACTCCTCGCCGCCATATCTGGCGCAGAACGCGCCGTCCGGCAGCTCGGTGCAGAGCAGCTCGACCACTCGTTGCAGCACCCGGTCGCCGAGCAGGTGCCCGAAGTTGTCGTTGACGCGCTTGAACCAATCCAGGTCCATGAGTGCAACGGCGAGCCCGTCCGGCTCGGCGGTGCGGTCGGTGAGCAGCCCCACCAGTCGCTGGTCGAGGTAGCGGCGGTTGTAGGAGTCGGTGAGGCTGTCGCGCAGGCTCTGCTCGCGGGCCTCGGCATGCTCCTGGCGCAGCCGGTCGACCTCGCGCCGCAGCTGCTCCGGCACCCGGATCGGGGCGTCGAACTCGGCGTGGTACAGCGCCAACGCGGTGCGCAGGTGCTCGTACGCCTGGCGCCATTGACCCGCGGCCGCCAACCGCGTCGCGATCGACTCGTGCGCCGCGGCCGCGGAGATGCGGTGACGGTCCTCTGGTCGCAGTGCGGTCACCGGCGCTCACCTCCACTGGTGGAAATGTCGACTGGTATGGACCTTTCCTTTATGGCCACAGATACGCCGATCTGCGATTCGCTCGAAGGGACGACTGCGCCGATGCTCCAAACAGGTGAGCATTTATCGCGTCTCCGGACGCCGAAGGGTCGCCATAAACAACGCTATTCGTGCAGGTCAGAAGCGGACTTTTGATCGAATTCCGGGGATTGCCAAGATCGAGGATCTGGTATGGCTGTTTGCCGGCGCGAACGATTCAGCTGGGACACGGCGCGAAGCCGTACGCCGTAGCGTCAAGCACCACGACATGCATGGAGCCGATCTGGGTGCCGAGGGTGCTCTCGCCGCGCCGCACCGTGACGGTCACCGCCACCGCGTAGAGCCGGCCGCGGGGCGCCTGGTGCGCGCCGGCCGGTCGCCAACCGTCGTCCGGCCGCAGGGTACTCAGGGTCGGCTCGAGCATCACGGTCAGCCCGCCCAGGTCGCATTGCCGGACGAAATCGGGGTGCTCGGTGCTCGCCAGGAACCGTTCCTGTGCCTCGGCTCCGTCCCGCGCGGCGGTGTTGCTCCGCTCGAAGTAGTCCGCGATCAACGACCGGTCCATGTCCAGCACGGGCAAGGCGACCGGCCGCCCGATCACGGTGGTAGTGCAGGCCGCCGTGGACAGCGCCGCCGCGAGCAGCGCCGCCGCGCACCGTTCAGCCACCGGAGTGGGCGAGTTCGGCACCGGCCGGGACAGTGCGGTCGTCCGGGTCGTCCAGCCAGCCGGCCGGGAGCACCACGCGGCCGGGGCTGCCCTGCCGGCCGCGCGGGCCCTCCGCCTCCTGCGGATAGGGCATGTCGGCCGGCAACCGCAAGAGCAGGGTGTCCAGCTCGGTCAGCGAGGAGACCAGCGCCAGCGCCTGCCGCAGCCCACCGGGCACCGGGAAGCCGCGCAGGTACCAGGCGATGTGCTTGCGGATCTCGCGGCTGGCCCGGTACTCCCCGACGTGGTCGCGCATGAGCTCGGCGTGCCGGCGCAGGATGCCGGCGATCCGGCCGAGGGTCGGAGGCGGCGGCGCGGGCAGGCCCCGGAATGCGGTCTCCAGCTCGCCGAAGAGCCACGGCCGGCCGAGGCAGCCGCGGCCGATCACCACGCCGTCGCAACCGGTCTCGCGGATCATCCGCAGCGCGTCGGATGCGGCGAAGATGTCGCCGTTGCCGAGCACCGGCACGTGTGCCGGCACCGCGTCCCGCAGCTTCGCGACGGCCGCCCAGTCGGCCCGCCCCGAGTAGCGCTGCGCGGCGGTGCGGGCGTGCAGTGCCACCGCGGCCACACCGGCATCGGCGGCGAGGCGGCCGGCGTCCAGGTAGGTGGTGTGCTCGTCATCGATGCCGATCCGGAACTTGACGGTGACCGGGATGCCGTGGGGTACGGCGGCTCGTACGGCGGCGGCCACGATATCGGCGAACAGCGCACGCTTGTACGGCAGTGCAGCGCCGCCGCCGCGTCGGGTCACCTTGGGCACCGGGCACCCGAAATTGAGGTCGACGTGGTCGGCCAGGCCTTCGTCGGCGATCATCCGAACGGCCGCGCCCACCGTCTCCGGATCGACGCCGTACAGCTGCAGCGACCGCGGGTACTCATCGGCGTCGAAGGCGATCATGTGCATGGTCTCTGCATTGCGTTCGAGCAGGGCCCTCGAGGTGATCATCTCGCAGACGTAGAGCCCGGCGCCCTGCTCCCGGCACAGCCTGCGGAACGCGATATTCGTGATGCCGGCCATCGGGGCAAGCACGACCGGCGGAGCCACCGCGAACGGCCCGATCCGCAACGCCGGAGCAGCCACCTGCACGGGGCACATTGTGTCCTGCCGGCTTGCCTCAGCGGGTGGCGCGCAGCTCGGTCGCGTCCAGGACGCCGATCGGTTCGAGGTCGTCGGTGATGTCGACGATGAACGGACGAGTCGCCTCCCAGGCGGAAGCGCCGAGGCCGACGGCCAGGTACTGCGGCGTCTGGGAGGTCATCCTGGCGCGGATGGCCGAGACGAGGTCGGCGTAGGTGCCGTCGAAACGGCCGCCATTCCAGACGGCGAGCAGGGCGGCGGTGAAGGCGCCGTTGCCGGGGCCGTCGTAGGAGACCTGGTTGTCTTGGCAGCCGGCCAGGAACACGACCCTGG
Organism: Pseudonocardiaceae bacterium; assembly: GCA_036505275.1. Taxonomy (GTDB): domain Bacteria; phylum Actinomycetota; class Actinomycetes; order Mycobacteriales; family Pseudonocardiaceae; genus DASXTS01. The sequence goes on along the minus strand of DASXTS010000218.1, from coordinate 10,026 downwards.
CGCCGAGGCAGGCGGTCGGCTTGCGCAGGCCGGCCTCGCGGCGGTTGAGGGTGCGCAGCCTGGCCATGGCCCTGCGCAGCTCGGCACGGGCGTTGCGCCTGGCCCGGATGTACGTGCCGTGCCGGCGGAGCGCGTCGCCGCGGGCGACCGCGGCCGGGATCATCCTCGCTCGGCGGGCGCCGTCCGGGGTCCGCACCGGCGGCGATGGCGACATGGCGTTCCTCGTCACCGTGCCGCTGTGACAGGAGTCGGCGACGACGATGACACGGACGTCACGGGCGAACTCGGCCAGCGCGGCATGCATCTCGTCGTCGAGCAGCTGGCGGTCCCAGCACGCCCAGGTCTGATCGAAACCGTGCGGCTCGGCCAGCTCGTCGTCGACGTCCTCGATCTGCCCGCCGTGCCCGGCGAAGGTGAGCAGGAACACGTCGCCGGCGGTGAGCCGGCTGGCAGCGGCGCGGACGGCCGAGAGCACCGCGCCGGCCGTGGCCTGGCGGTCAACCAGGATGGAGGTGCGGAAGCCCTCGCTGGTGGCGATGACGGCCAGGTCGTGCGCATCGTTGATGCAGCCGGCGAGAGTGCCGTCCCAGCCGCCGTAGGCGCCGTGGTCGACGTGGTTCAGTCCGACGTGGACGGAGATCGCCTTCGGCATGGCCCGCTCCTTCGACGTGCCCCCGACCGGGACCTAACTGGAGAGGAGCACGCCGGAGGCGGCGCAGATATGGGCCGTACGGGTGATCGTTTCAGTTCCTTGGTCACCACGGCGACCTGCGGGTCGATCCGTGGTGGCCGCTAGTGTCGTGCGCTGTGACCGAACCTCTGACCCGCCGCGCTCCGGACCGGACCTGGCTGGTGGCCTGCGCGGCCGCGCTGTGGGGCACCGACGGGCTGCTTCGCAAGCCCCTGGCCGACGTGTTGCCGGCGGCCAGCGTGGTGTTCTGGGAGCACGTGATCATCGTTGCGGTGCTGCTGCCGTTCGTGCCGTCCGCGTTGCGGGCGTTCGTGGCGGCCACCGGGCGCCAGCAGGCCGCGCTGGTGGCGATCGGGGTCGGCGCTTCCGCGGTCGCGACGGCACTGTTCACCGCGGCGTTCCGGCTCGGCGGGCCGATCACTCCGCTGGTGCTGCAGAAGCTGCAGCCGGTGTTCGCGGTGCTCGCCGCGTACCTACTGCTGCGGGAGCGGCTGCGGCCCGGGTATTTCGTCTTTGCCGTGCCGGCGCTGGCAGGGGCCTGGCTGCTGGCCTTCCGCGACCCGTTGTCGGTGCAGGTCGCGGCCGCCAAGGCGGCGCTGCTGGCGCTCGGTGCCGCGGGGCTGTGGGCGGGCGGCACCGTGCTCGGCCGAATGGTGGCGGTGTCGATGTCCCCGCGCGACGTCACTGTCCTGCGATTCGTCTTCGGCCTCCCGGCAGCGGCCGTGGTCCTGCAGCTGACCCACGCCCGGCTGGCCGTCGGCTGGGACAACGCAACCGGCCTCGTACTGCTCGCGCTCATCCCTGGGCTGCTCGCGCTGTCGCTGTACTACATCGGCCTGCGGGCCACGCCGGCCTCGCGGGCGACACTGGCCGAACTGGCCTTCCCGGTGACCGCGGCGTTGGTGGGCGTGGGGCTGCTCGGCGCGCGACTGACCTGGACGCAGTGGCTGGGCTTTGCCGTGGTGGTGGTCTCCGTCACGGCGCTTGGCTGGCACGAGCGGGTGCGCTCGGCCCGGCCGATGGTGCTCGCGCCCCCGGCGCCGGCAGCGGCCTGATGGCCGGCGAGGACGGCGAGGACGGCGAGGAGTCCGAAGCGGACCGGCTCGAGCGCAACTTCAGCGAGCTCCTCCAGGAGCTGCGGGTGGCCCAGGCCGGCATTCAAATTCTGTTCGCGTTCCTGCTCACCGTGGTCTTCACGCCCGTGTTCGAGCGGGCCTCGGCGTTCGTCCGTGACCTGCACCTGATCACCGTGCTGCTCGCCGCCGGCGCGACCGCGGCGCTGACCGCTCCTGCCGCATGGCACCGGGTGCTCTTCCGCCGCGGGCGCCGGATAGAGATCCTGCGCGCCGCCAACCGGTTCGCGGTGGCCGGCCTCGTGCTGCTCGCCGGCGCCATGACCTGCACCGTGCTGCTGGTCGCGACAATGACCGTGCCCGGCTGGCGGGCCGAGCTCATCGGCGTCGTCGGCGGCGTGGTCTTCTTCGGCCTCTGGTTCGCCATGCCGCTGCCGCTGCGCAATCGGCGGAACTTGGGTCCCTAGTGTCACGCGACACTGGCTAGCCAGCGGCGGGCTTTCGACGCGCGGTGGCCCGGTGGCTGGCGGTGGCGGTTGTCACGGCGACCAGCACGGCCAGCACTGCCGCCGTGGCGTGCACCGGGGCCGGCATGAACGGGGTGGCCAGCACGAGCACCGCAGCCACCGGGAACGCCGCGGCCAGCAACCCCCGCTGGTGCGGGCACACCTGCAGCACCCACACGCTGACCAGGTACAACGCCACCGGCACGGCTATCGCCGCGCCCGCCGTGGCCGGCCCGATATGCGCAACGTGCAGCGCGTAGTCCACATTCACCTGCAACCCGGCCCCAACGGCCGCGACCGACGCGAAGATCGCCAGGTGACCGTAGCCCCAGGCGAAGGCCATCCGCACGCTGGTCAGCAGGTCGTGGGCCGGGGTGTCGAAGTACAGCCACCACATCGAGAAGACGACGACCACGCCGGCGCCGGCCAGCGACAGCAGGTCGCGTGTGCCGTGCCCACGAGCCCCGTCCAGCGCCGACTGCACCGCGGTGGTCGCGGCCAGCACCGACTCGCCGAGGACGATCAGCGTGAACAGCCCGAAGCGCTCGGCGATGTGCTCCCGGTGCCACGGCGTGGCGGGAGCTCGCTCGGCCCACAGCGGCACCGCGAGCTCGGCCGCGGCCAGCACCAGAAAGCTGGGGATGGCCGTCCCGGCCGGCAGCGCGAGCCGCGCCACCCAGCCGGCCTGCACGATGGTGATACCGGCGGCGTACCGCAGCGCGCACGGCCGCCGCGCCGGATCCCCGTGCGCGGCCCGCAGCCACTGACCCACCATGGCCAGCCGCATCAGGACGTAGCCCGCGGTGATCACCGTGAAGTCGGTGTTGTCGAACGCGCGCGGCACCCCGGCCGCCAGCACCAGCACCCCGGCGATCTGGACCAGCGTGGTCAGCCGGTACACGCCGTCGTCCGTGTCGTACGCCGAGGCGAACCAGGTGAAGTTCATCCACGCCCACCACACCGCGAAGAACACGGTGAGGTAGCCGACCAGGCCATGGCCGATGTGGTTCTCGGCGACCGCGTGATGCAACCGTTCGGCCGCCAGCGCCACCGCCACGACGAAGCACAGGTCGAAGAACAGCTCCAGCGGAGTGGCCGTGCGATGCTCCTCGCCGGTGCTCCGCCCGGCCATCGGCCGGTACCAGCTCATGACGTTCGCGGGCATGCCGCGCACCGTACTTCGTGCGCCATGGTGGTGCGCCCGGTCCAACTCGACGATGCTCAGGGCGAGGTTGCATCGAGGAGGTCGAGCCCGGCGAGCAGAATTCGAAGCGCGCATCATGCGGGCGGGAGGCCGGGATGAAGTCGCTTCTCAAATGGCTCGGCGGAATCGTCGCGGCGGTGCTCTCCGGCGTGCTCATCTTCTGGCTGACCGAGGGCTTGATCGGCGGGGGCGAACAGGCACTATCGGGCAACACCGACTCGCCGGCGGTCACCACGACGCAGCCGCCGGCCGATTCGCCGCCGACCACGACAACCAAGACGACCAGTACGACCAAGACGACTTCAACATCGCCCCCGCATCCGCTGCCGTTCGTGCAGCGGCTACGCGGCAACTGGACACTTCAGTCGTGGACCGAGGCCGGCGGGCCAACCACGCTCTACATCGAGGTGTCGAAAGGCACGTTGACCGCCACCGACGCCGGGCAGGTCGACTGGCGGTTGGACATCGACGAGCGCGGCGAGAACAACCTGCCGCAGCCCGCGATCAAATGCGGCGGCCAGACGACCCTGGCCGGCGGAATCGAGGGCGTGCCCGGCGGTGCGCGCAACTCCGAGATCAACTGGACGAGCGACCTGCGCTCCGTCGACCACAGCTCGAGCGGGGAGGGCTGGATCTGGCGGGCGCTCTGCGGCTGGGCCACGATCGGGACCCGGGCCCCGTACCGGGTGACGTTGGCCGGACCCGACACCGCGCCGGCGACAGCGATGGAGATGGCCAACCAGTACGGGACGTTCCGCTGGCGCCGCGCCTAGGAGCTGGCTGCGGCACGGCGGATGGCATCGACCGAGGCGGCGACATCGTTGTCGTCGGTGGACCAGTTGCTGACCGAGATGCGCAGGACGTCGCGGTCCTGCCAACGTGAGCCGGACATCCAGGCGGTGCCGTCGGCCAGCAGGCGGGCGGTCACCTCCCGAGTGCGTTCGTCGCCGCCGAAAGTGGCGCAGACCTGGGTAAACACGACGTCATTGAGGACTTCGGCGCCGGGGACGGTGGCCACTGCGGCGGCAATGGCGCGGGCGTGCCGGGCCAGCCGGTCGATCAGGTCGGCGACGCCGGTGCGGCCGAGGGACCGCAGCGCCGCCCACACCGGCACGCCGCGGGCCCGGCGCGACACTTCCGGGACCTTGTCCAGCGGATCGCCTTCTCCGTCGGCGTGCATGAGGTAGCTGGCCCGCACGCCCATGGCGGCGCGGACGGCCGCACGGCGGGCGACCACGGCGATGCCGCAGTCGTAGGGCACGTTGAGCGTCTTGTGTGCGTCGGTTGCCCAGGAATCGGCGGCCCGGTGGCCCTGGACGAGGTGCCGCAGGCTTGGTGAGGCGGCCGCCCACAGCCCGAAGGCACCGTCGATGTGCACCCAGGCGCCGTGGTCGTGGGCCAGCGTGATCGCCCCGTCCAACGGGTCGCAGGCGCCGGAGTGCACATTCCCGGCCTGCAGGCAGACGATGGCCGGTCCGGCCGTTGCCGACAGCGCCTCCGCCAGGGCGTCAAGGAGCAGCCGCCCCTGGTCGTCGGCGGGCACCGTCACCGGCGCGCCGAGGCCGAGGTAGCGTAGAGCAAGATCAATGGTCTCGTGCCGCTGCGCACCGACGATGACCCGCACCCGCGGAGCGCCGGCCAGGCCCATCCTGTCGACATCCCATCCCACGTCGGCGAGGACCTGCTGGCGGCCGGCCGCGAGTCCGGTGAAGTTGGCCATGGTGGCGCCGGTGACGAAACCCAGGTCGGCGTCGGCCGGCAGGCCAAGCAGCTCGAGCAGCCAGCCCGCCGCGGCCTCCTCGACGGCCACCGTGCCGGGCGCGGCGAAGCGCAGGTGGCTGTTCTGGTCCCAGGCGCTGACCAGCCAGTCGGCGGCCAGCGCTGCCGGCAGGGTGCCGCCGATGACCCAGCCGAAGAACCGTCCCGACGGCATTGCGGTCAGGCCGCCCTCGATCGATCCGGCGAGCAGGTCGACCACATCGGCGGGCTCGCACGGCTCGTCCGGCAGCGGACCGCCCAGGAGTTCCCGCACCTGGTCAGCGTTCAACCGTGCCGGCACCGCACGGCCGGGAAGCGACGCCAGCCAGGAGCGGGCATGCGCCGACGCGCGGTCGAGGGCAGCGCCATACGCGCCGTAAGCGCCATGCACCTCGGGCACGCTCACCGTTCGGCAGCCACGGCCCGGGGCGGCGTCCGGCGCCGTCTGACGGCCATGTCGGCCGCCACGGCGGCGACCATGACGAGATGGCCGGCCAGCATTCCGACGAAGAAGTCGCGCGACAGGTCGACGTAGATCGGATAGAGCGAGGCGAGGCCCAGCAGCAGCGAGTAGGCGACGGCGGCGCCGATCGCGGCCCGTCTGGCGTCCGAATCGGTCAACGTCAGCACGAGGGCGGCCAGGACGGCCGGCACCACGGGCAGCAGCAGGACCGACTTGACATAGCTGGCCGCTGGGGTCGATCCGTCGGTGGTCACGAACTGGATGCCGACCAGCACGACGAGGCCGACGCCGAGCAGCGCGGTGGGCAGCACCTTCGGCCGGCCGAATCGCGGCCGGGGCTGCCGGCGGCCCAATGCAACGGCGACGCCGGCGAGCAGCACCGCGGCCAGGACCAGCGAGGCGCGCCACGTCGTGACGGTGCCGTAGTAGCCCAGCTCGCCACCGAGGACGACCGCGGCGCCGGTGATGAACAGGGTCGCGACGCCGGCCACCACGCCCAGTGCGTACGCCGCCACGCGGCCAGCCGAGCGGGTGAACAACGCCGCCACGACCGCGACCAGCGCGGCGAACACCGTGCCGTCGTACGGCTCTCGTATCACCTCCTGCGGCTGGTGCCAGAGCTTCTCCTGCTCGCTGAGTGCCAGCCCGTTCACGTACAGCAGCAGCAAAGCGCAGGTGGCCAGGCCGATCGGCGGGGCCCAGGCGCGCCAGATTGCGCCGACGTGGGCTTGTTGTTCGGCCGGCCCCTGGTCGGTGTCGAGTGCGGAACGCCGCGCCGCCATGGTCACGACGATCAGCACCAGGGCGTTCCCGACCAGGCCGATGATGGCCGGCCACACGATGTCGTTGGCCAACGTCTGCACGCTGTCGACCACGCCGAGCACGGTGGCCGTGCCCGCGGCCGTGCCGAACAGCGACCTGGTCGCCGAGTTGGCGGACGCAATACCGAGCCAGGCCAACGTGCCGACCGCCAGCGGCGCCAGCACGGCCGCTCCCTTGCTGGCCGCGAGGAACGAGGTGCCCTCATCGGTCACGATCAACGAGGCGACCAGGAGCAGGACACCGCTGACGACCAGCACGACGTGGGGCCAGCGCACCGACGGTGCCTGGCGAAGGTCCGGTTTGGCCACGGCGAATGCGGTCCCGGCCATCCCGGCGGCGATCACCGCGGTCGCCGCCCATGGGATGGCCTGGTCGTCCGCGATCTGACCAGCGAGAAAGACCGCACCGGCCGCGGTGAGGAAGGCGCTCGCGCCGGCGACGACCCCCAACGCGAACCTCGCGCGCTGGCCGAGCACTGGCGTCAGCAGCGCACCGACGAGCGCGACAAGCGCGGCGACGATGTACGGGTCGGTCGGGCTGCGGTAGATGTTCCAGCCGCTCCCGGTGTCCAACCAGGCGTAGCGCGAGCCGTCCGCTCCCGGCCAGTTCAGGACGACGAGGATGATGGCGCCGATGGCCAGGGCAACCGGCGACCATCTGGGTACTCGTCCGGTCGGTTCCGACACCGGCGCCGCCACGACCGGCCGCGGCTCGGCCAGCGGCTCTGGCGCCGGTTCCCGCTCGGGCGTGGCCAGCGGGATCGGCTCAACGGCCGCCGGGGTCGGCTCAGCGGCCGCCGGGGTCGGCTCAGCGGCCGCCGGGGTCGGCTCAGCCGCCGTCGGAGTCGGCTCGGCCGCGGCCACGGACATTGGTTCCGGCGCGGCGACGGATGCGGCCCCGACCATCGGCTCGGCCGCGAGAGGTTCGGCCGCGAGAGGTTCGGCCGGGACGACCTCAAGCCGGACCGGAACGGAGCCCTCTCCGGCCGGACCCTGGAGGACGACCGTGCCCTCGGCCGCACCGGCCTCGGTCGGCTCGGCGGTGACCTGCACGGCCGCACCGGCCTGATCGACCCGGATCCACGGTGCCGCTGCCGACGCCGTCGCCGTCAACGCGAGGGGCGGACCGCCGAGCCGGAATTCGCCCCGCGCGGTGCCGCCCAGCACCACCGAACCCAGGTCCAGCGTCGCCGGCGACACCTGCGGAGCGGCCGATGCGATCCATCGCCTTGCCGCCTCGCTGACCTTCCGGCTGTCGTCGTCGGCAAGCCGCTGCAGTGCCTGGTACGCGGCGTACGCCTGGCCGAGGTCGGCGCCATGCAGCCGCTCCCGGAGGTCGTCGACCACCCCGAAGCGGGTGGCGGTCAGCGGGCTGTCCATCGCCTCGACCAGCTCCGGCGGCAACGGCGTCGGCGTGATCCGCCGCACCCGGCTGCGCGCGATCAGCAGCTCGCCCTGCGCCCCGAAGGTCCACATCTGCGGGTTCTGGTTCGGCGTCACCCGGTGAACGCGATCGGTCACGTAGCTCACCAGCTCGGTGAGCCCGACCCAGCCGTCGCCGTCGCGGTCCGCTTCGCCGGTGCTGAGCCCGTCGACTACGGCACTGGTGAAGACCGAAGGGCTGGGTCTGGCGCCGGTGGCCAGCTGCCCGCCCTCGAACGCGTACTCCATGGCGCTGGACGCGGTCACCACCGCGCGGCCGCGACCGCCGCCCACGGTCTTCTGACGCGCGAAGGCGTCCCCCACCTGGGCCTCACCAGCGGCCCGGACCACCATTCCGCGCGGGAAGGCGCCGCCGTAGCAGCAATCCAGGAACAGCGCGATCCGCTGTGCCCTGCTGTCGGCCATCTGTCGGTTCACGAAGTCGGCAGCGACAGCGGTGGAGGCCAGCCGCGTCGGCCGGGTGTCGGCGACGGCGAGGAACAGCTCACCGGCCGCGTTCTTCAGCCCATGACCGGAGAAGTGCAGCAACAGCAGGTCCTGGGGAGCACGGTCGGCGAAGAAGTCCTCGACCGCGAGCCGGATCGACTGGGCCGGCTCGTTGCGCAGCACGCGTACCTCGAAGCCGCCCACCGACGGGTCCGCGAGCACCTCGGCCAGCGCGGCGGCGTCTTGAGCCGGCGCGACCAGCCGGCGCAGGCCGGGGTCGGCATACTGGTCGTTCGCCACGACCAGCGCGTACCGCGACCCGTCCATTGTCGTCAGCTCATTTCGCAGCGTGCCTCGCCAGCCAGTTCTCGACGAGCCGTGCCTGTTGCTCCGACGTCGCGCCGGTCAGCTCCAGGACATCCCCGCCGATCTCGACCCGCACCGTGTGCCGTGGACCGGCGCGGCGCAACCAGTCCCGCACCAGCGTAACGACGGCCGTGATCGCCTCCAGAGTCGGCGGCAGCGCCACGACCAACGCTCCAGCGGCCGCGATCAGCCCACTTCGGGTGCCTTCCGGTGCCGGTTCGCCGGTGGGGGCGGGCTCGACCGAATCGACGTCAAGGGCCAGCAACTCCCGCCGAAGCGACAGCGCGAGCTCCTCGAGGTGTTCGTCGTCGGAACCGTCCTCGACCACGTCCAGCCGCACCTCGGCCGCCATGCGAATCCTCCGTCCGATCCCGTCCACGATGCGTCGATGAGTGTGCCATCACAAGCAGAAAGGGCCCGACCCAGCGCCGCCCCGCCAGCAAGGGCAACTGCGGTCTCCGACCACCGAGTACTTCGACGATCTGGAACTTCTGGAGACCAAGGTCGACTGGCAGTTGCAGGGGGCAACCATGTGGAGCGACACCGCCGACGATCCGACTCGGGCTACCCGTCGCGCGGCCGAGTTCCTGGCCCACCGGCAGGTGCCCTGGGCACTCATCGGCCAGGTCGTGGCCCGGACCATGGCCACAGGCAGGGCGGTGCGGGAGATACTCAACGACGCCGGCTCGTCACAACAAGTGATTGTCCGGCGTGGATGGTATTACAACGGAGAGAAGTACCGTTAACCCGAACGTGGGAGGTGACGATGATCGAGTTCGGCAACGGCAACTTGCTCCACGCCCAGGTGGACGCCCTGGTCAACACCGTCAACACCATGGGTGTGATGGGCAAAGGCGTGGCGCTGCAGTTCAAGCAGGCATTCCCCGCGAACTTCACCGCATACAAGCGCGCCTGCGACATCGGCGAGGTGCGGATCGGGCGCATGTTCGTGTATGACAGCACCCGCCGTGGACCCCACCGATACGTCATCAACTTCCCCACCAAGCAGCACTGGCGGTCCAAGTCCCGGCTCCAGGACATCGAGGTCGGGTTGGACGACCTCGTTCGGCTGATCCACGAACTGGGTGTCGCCAGCATCGCGGTGCCCGCTCTGGGCTGCGGCAACGGCGGCCTGAACTGGAACGACGTCTATCCCCTCATCGAACGGGCCCTTCGCCCACTGCCGGTCCGCGCCATCGTGTACCCGCCGGCCGGGGCACCGCCGGCGGCCGACATGCCGATCGCCACCCCGTGCCCGGCCATGACGGTCGGACG
>DASXTS010000217.1:0-19677 GCA_036505275.1 Pseudonocardiaceae bacterium | reverse complement strand
AATCGCTCGGGAAGATCAGCAGGTCACAACGAGAACGCTGTGACCTGCTGATTCTGTGCGCCGCCAGGGACTCGAACCCCGAACCCGCTGGTTAAGAGCCAGCTGCTCTGCCAGTTGAGCTAGCGGCGCGTGGCCCGTCATGCCGGGCCTCGCGAACGCGGCGAAACCGTAGCACAGGGTACCCGCCCGGCCCGAATCGGAGGTGTGGCGCAGCTGTAACCCTGGACACGCTCACAACGACAACCGTGCCGACCGGCCAGGCGTCTACTGACGCGAGGGCGGTGTCGGTGCCGTCGGGCACAATGGCGGCGGGTTGGCGCGGAGGAGTTGGGCGGGTCATGCGGATTTCGAGGGCGGCCGCAGATCGACGCCGGGGTCGGGGCGGGGCGGCCGGCCTGTTGGCGGTGCTCGGCCTGGCGGCCGTGCTGGCTGCCGGTTGCACCTCGGGACCGCCGGCCGCGTCGGCCAGCGGTGGGGTCACCACGCAGGTCGGGCACGTGGCCGAGCCGTCCTCGCCGGCCACAGCGGAACCGGCGGTCGTGCGGCTGGCGGTGGCGCCGGCCGACAAGGCGGCCGACGTCTCACCGATCGAGCCCGTGACGGTGGCAGCGGCCGGCGGCACGCTGACCACGGTTGCGCTGAGCAACGCCGACGGCAGGCTGGTACAGGGCAAACTGAGCCCGGACGGCCAGACCTGGTCATCGACCGCGCCGCTCGGCTACGGCAAGACCTACATGGTGACCGCGACCGGCACAGCGCCGGACGGCAGCACCGCCACGGCCAACTCCACATTCACCACAGTCAAGCCGCGCACCAAGACCTACGCATCGATGAACCCGCTGGACGGGCAGGTCGTCGGCGTCGGCCAGCCGCTCGCCATCTACTTCGACGAGCCGATCAAGAACAAGCGGCGCGCCGAGCAGTCGATCACCGTTCGTGCCACCCCCGCGGTCAGCGGCGCCTTCTACTGGTTCTCCGACAAGGAGGTGCACTGGCGCCCGCAGCGGTACTGGACGCCCGGCACCAAGGTCGTCACCGACATCATGATCTACGGCCGGGACCTGGGCAACGGCATATATGGCCAGGAAGACCGGCACATCTCGTTCACCATCGGTGACGCTGTCATCGCGACCGCCGACGGCGCGATGCACCAGATGACCGTCGAGGTCAACGGCACGGCAGTGCGGACCGTGCCGGTGTCGCTGGGGAAGCCCACCAATCCATCGGCCGACGGCGTGCACGTCGTCACCGAGAAGCACCCCAAGAAGATCATGGACTCGTCCAGCTACGGGGTGCCCGTGGACTCACCGAACGGCTACCGCACCGAGGTCGACTGGGCGGTGCGGATCTCCAACAGCGGGGAGTTCGCCCATTCCGCGCCGTGGTCGGTCCGCGACCAGGGCCGCCGCAACGTCAGCCACGGCTGCATCAACATGTCGCCGGCCAACGCGAAGTGGTTCTTCGACCTGACCAAGAAGGGCGACGTCGTCGTCGTCACCAACTCCGGCGGCCCGCAGCTGCAGCCCTACGACGGCTTCGGCGACTGGCAGATCCCCTGGTCCCAGTGGCTCGCTGGCGGCCACAAGTAGCCGGCCCCTAATCGGGACGATGTGACATCGTCCCGGTCCTACTGGGGAAATTCCACATCCTCGACGGGGGCGGCCGGGAGGTCTAGCGTGCATCCCGCGGCTGATCGACACAGGGATGTGGCGACGATGGGTGCAGCTCGGCGTCTTTGGATGATGTTGGCGGCGGTCGGGCTGGTCCCGCTGCTGGTCGCCGGTCCGGTCGTGGCGGTGCAGGCGGCACCGGCCGGGCAGGGGTTGGCGTTGGTGCGGATCGTGCGGGACGAGTACGGCGTGCCGCACGTGTTCGGGTCCAGTACCGCGGCGCTGTTCTACGGCGTTGGCTATGCGCAGGGGCAGGACCGGCTGTGGCAGGCGGAGATCCACCGCAGGCTGGCGACCGGCACGCTGTCGGAGCTGTTCGGCCCGTCGGTGCTGCCGGGTGACGTGTTCGCCAGGCAGCTGTTCGGCTCGCCGGCGCGGCGGGCGGCGCTGTACGCGCAGGCCTCGCCACTGACCCGCACCGTGCTGCAGTCGTTCGCGGACGGGATGAACGCCTGGATAGCGCACGCCGAGCAGACTGGGGCCCTGCCGGCGCCATATGCCCTGTTGGGCCCGCCGCGGCCGTGGACGGTGGACGATTCGATCGCCACGTTCACGTACTTCGGCAGCTTCTTCGGCACGTTCGGCGGCGAGGAGTTGGACAACCTCGCGCAGCTGCAGGACCTGGTGACACGGCTTGGCGCCATTGAGGGGCAGCGGGTGTTCGCCGACACGCACTGGCTGGACGACCCGAGTGCGCCGACCACGGTGCCGAACGAGGCCACGGCGCAGCCCGTGCAGGCGGCGGCTGGGCAGGCGGCGGCTGGGCAGGCGGCGCTGGCCGCGACCGACGTGTCGGCGACCGCCCGCGCCACCCGCGAGTCGCTGGCCGCGGCCGAGCGGGTGTTCGCCGAGTACGGCGTGCGCCGCGAACCGGCGTCCAACGCCGTGCTTATCGGGCCGCGGCTGAGCGCTGACGGGCACGCCCTGCTGCTCGGCGGGCCGCAGATGGGTTACTCGACACCGCAGATCAACCACGAGATCGGCCTGCATGGCGGCGGGTTCGACGTGACCGGCATGGAGCTGGCCGGCTGGCCACTGGTGCCCATCGGCGTCACCGCCAACCATGCCTGGACGCTGACCAGCGGCGGCACCGACAACACCGACCTGTACGTGGAGGCGGTGCGGCTGCTGCCGGGCGCCGCCGTGCCGCAGTACCTGTTCCGCGGTGAGTGGCTGCCGATGGACTGCCGCACCGAGCAGTTCGTCACCGGCGGGCAGCTGATGTGCGAGACCGGGCACGGGCCGGTGCTGTCCGCGCTGCCGTCGGCCCCGACGCCGCTGGCCACCGCGATCGCCATCAAGATCGCGCCGCGCGGCCTGGAGATGCAGACCTACGACGCATGGCTCGCCCTCGGCCGGGCCACCAACCTCGCCGAATTCGGGGCTGCCGCGGCCGCGGCGGCGTACAACTTCAACGTCTTCTACGCCGACCGTGGCGGCAACATCGCGTACTGGCACATCGGCCGGATCCCGATCAGGGCCCCTGAGGACAACCCGTTCCTGCCGCACGACGGCACCGGTGGCGCGGAGTGGCAGGGTTACCTGCCGTTCGCGGCGCAGCCGCACGTCGCCAACCCGGCGCGGGGCTGGCTGGCCAACTGGAACAACAAGCCGGCCGCCGGCTGGGCCAACTCCACCACCGGCTTCTGGAACTGGGGCCCGACCCACCGGGTGAACACCCTGTTCAACCAGCTCAACCGGCTCGAGCCCGGCACGGCCACGCTGGACACCCTTGAGGCGCTCAACCGCATCGGCGGCACCACCACCGACACCCCGTCCGGCTCGGCCGACACCGTGTTCGTCTCGACGCTGCTCGACGATCTGCTCGCGCACGTCGACGCCGGCGCCGACCCGCGGCTACCCGCCGTGCTGGACCGGCTGCGCGGCTGGGACTGGCTGCAGGTCGACGCGAACGGCGACGACCGCTACGACGACCCGGCGGTGGCCGTCTTCAACACCTGGTGGCCCGCGCTGGTCGAGCAGGTGTTCGGCGACGAGCTGCCGGGCTGGGACCCGAACGTGCTGGGCAACCTGGTCGCCCGCCTCCTCGGCGCGGTGCCCGGCTCGTTGCCGCTGGCCCACGACTACCTGGGCGGCACCTCCGTCGACGCCGCGGTTACTTCGGCGCTGCTGACCGCGCTGGATCGGCTCACCGCCCAGTTCGGCCCGAGCATGAGCGGCTGGCTGCAGCCGGCGGCGCACATCGTTTGGGAGGCGCTGCCGCTGATGGCGCAGGTGCCGGACACCATCTGGATGAACCGCGGCACCTACAACCAGCTCGTCCACCACGGCAGCGGCGTTCACCTGTCCGCCCGCAATGTGGTCGCACCCGGCCAGAGCGGCGACCCGGCAAGCCCGCACTTCGCCGATCAGCTTCAGCTGTACGCCACCTGGCAGTACAAGCCGATGCACCTCGACCAGGCCGATCTCGCCCGGTACACCACCGCCACGACCTGGCTGTACCCACCGGCCTGAGCCGGCCGTCCGCGTAACACCTGCGGTGATCATGGTGAGCTGCAGGGACGCGGCGCCATCCGGTGGGGTTCTTACCCGACCCGAGCCAACCGCTGGGCCAGGAAGTCCTCCCATGTTCGGTGGCCGACGGCCTGGTCGGGGGCGAGGTTGGCGCCGGCGCGGAATGCGCGGGCCGCCTTGCCGGGGAGCCTGACCGGGAGGATCAGCCGACGCCGGTGGCTGGCCCGCAGATAGCTGCGGAGCAGCTCATCGATCCCGTACACGCGTGGGCCGGCGATGTCGGGCACGACGCCGGATGGCCGGCCGAGGGCGAGCTCGACCAGCCGGGCCGCCACCTCGCCGGCATCGACCGGTTGGAACCGGAAGCCGGCCGGGACGGGCATCACCGGCAGCTTTGCCAGCGCCTCGGCCACCGTCAGCATCAGGTCATGAAATTGGGTGGCGCGCAGCGTGGTCCACGGCAGCCCGGAATCGGCCACAACGAGCTCCGCGGCCCGCTTGGACGCGACGTAGCCGAACATGGCGCGGTCAACCGGGCTGACTGTCGGGATCCGGTCGGCGCCGACGACAGAGATGAACACCAGATGCTGTGCATCCGCCGCGACTGCCGCCCGCACCAGGTTCCTGGCCTTGTGCTCGTCGCCCTTGGAGCTGCCGGCGCAGTGCACGATCGTCTCGACCCCTTTCGCCGCGGCTTCGATCCCATCGCCGGTGGCCAGGTCGCCGATCACGAACTCAATGCCGTCCCCTGAGTCATGGCTGCGCCGACTGAGCACCCGCACGTCACGGCCGGCATCCCGCAGGAGCGGCGCGACGAGGCGGCCCAGCGTGCCCGTGCCGCCGGTGAGCAGGATGGATGACGTCATAGCTTCTCCACATGGGACGCAGTCGTGTGTGTCTGCTGCTATGACGCCTTTCGAGGCCGGAATGTGACTGGCGTCAGGACTGTCGTGCGAGCACGGCGTATCTGGTGCGTAGTTCGCGCTTGAGGATCTTGCCGCTGGGGTTCTTGGGCAGGGCGTCGGTGAACACGACGTACTTGGGCCGCTTGTAGCCGGCGAGGCGCTCGCGAGCGTGGGCGTCCACCTGATCGGCGGTCAGCGTCGCGCCGTGTTTGCGGACGACCACCGCCGTGACCGCCTCGATCCAGTGCGGGTGGCTGATCCCGAACACCGCGACCTCGGCCACCTCGGGTAGCTCGTAGATCGCCTCCTCGACCTCGCGGCTTGCGACGTTCTCCCCGCCGGTCTTGATCATGTCTTTCTTGCGGTCGACCACGGACAGATAGCCGTCTTCGGTCATGATCCCGAGGTCGCCCGAATGGAACCATCCGCCGCGGAACGCCTGGGCGGTGGCGTCCTCGTCGTGGTAGTAGCCGAGCGCGGCGTGCGGGCTGCGGTGCACGATCTCGCCGATCTCGCCGGGCGGCACCGGGTTGCCGTTGTCGTCGACGAGCATGGTCTCGACGTTGACCGCGGCGCGGCCGGCGCTACCGGCCCGCGGCAGCTGCTCGTGCGGGCGCAGGATCGTCGCCAGTGGGGCCATCTCGGTCTGGCCGTAGAAGTTCCACAACGCCACGTCCGGCAGGCGCTGCTGCAGCTCGCGCAGTACCTCCACCGGCATCGGGGAGGCGCCGTAGTAGCCCTTGCGCAGGCTCGACAGGTCGCTGGCGCCGAAGTCGGGGTGGTGCAGCAACGAGATCCACACCGTCGGCGGGCAGAACAGCTTGGTCACCCGCTCCCGCTCGATCGTGGCCAGCAGCGTCGCCGGGTCCGGCCCCGGCAGGATGATGCTGGTCGCGCCGAGGTAGACATCGACGGAGAAGAAGCAGTCCAGCTGGGCGCAGTGGTACATCGGCAGCGAGTGCGCCTCGACGTCGTCAGCGCTCATCCCGCCGTCGATCACACACGACACGTACTGGGCGATCAGCGAACGGCTCGACAGCAGCACGCCTTTGGGTCGCGACTCGGTGCCCGAGGTGTACATCAGCCGCAGCGGGTCGTCGTCGCCGATCTCCACGTCCGGCGCGTCCGCCGGGCCGTCGCGCCACCACCGGTCGACGTTCTCCCAGCCCCCAGACGCACCGGACGGCGCTCCGGAAGGCGCTCCGGAAGGCGCTCCGGGGGGCGTCGCGCCGGATGGCCCGATCCAGCCTCGGATGCCACCCTCGACGCCCGCCGTGGCCAGCGCCTTCTGCGCGGTCTCGGCGAACGCGTCCTCGGTGACCATCCCGCGGGCCCCCGAGTGCCGCAGGATGAATGCGACCTCCTCGGCGCCCAGCATGAAGTTCACCGGCACCAGCACGACACCCAGCCTCGCGGTCGCGAACACCAGGACCGCGTACTGCCAGCTGTTGCGCGCCAGCAGGGCAAGCCGGTCGCCCTTGGCCAGCCCTCGCTCGGCGATCGCGTGCGCGGCACGGTTGACTGCGCTGTCGAACTCGGCATACGTGACGCGCAGGTCGCCCGCGACGACCGCGAGCTTGTCCGGATGGCGGCGGGCAGTGCGGTGCAGGAGGTCGCCAACGGTGTGCCGCCGAGCGCGGGCGATCGAGGCGGCGGTTGCCGGGCTGAACATGGCTGGCATAACAGGTCAGGCTAGAACCATCGGCCACGGCGTCGCCGGTCGTCCCAGTACTCAGTATTCGTCAGTACTCAGTATTCGGTGACGCCGGCGTCGGGGGCGATCTCGTGCGCGGTGATGTATTTCGACTCGTCGGACGCGAGGAACAGCACCGTGTCGGCGACGTCCTCGGGCTGGGTGACGTCGATGGGCAGCAGGTTGGCGAACATGCCGCCGAGGCGCGGGTCGCCTGCCATCGCCGCACCGAGCACGGCCTGCATGTCGCCGGAGCCCATCGGGGTGTTCACGCCGGTCGGGTGCACGCTGTTGACGCGGATGAAGTGCTGGGCCAGTTCGGCGGCGAACGCCTTGGCCATGCCGCGGACGGCGAACTTGCTGGTGGTGTAGGGCACCATGAAGGGCTGTGCCTTCAGTCCCGCGGCCGAGCTGATCAGGATGATCGAACCGCCGCTGCCACGAACGAGATGCGGGGCGGCGACCATCACGGTGTTCCACACGCCGGTCACGTTCGTGCTGATGGTGTCCTCGAAGATCTGCGGGGTGACCTGGTCCCACGACCGCGGTATGCAGATGCCCGCGTTGGCGACGACAACGTCGAGTCGTCCCAGATCGGCGACCGCGCCGTCGACGGCCGACCGCAGCATGTCGAGATCCCGCACGTCCAGCTGCGCGGAGACGATGCGCCGATCCAGCTTCTCGACCTGCCGGACGGTCTCGTCCAGATCCTCCGGAGTCGCCGAGTCGTAGGCGACGCTCGGCAGCGGCGCGCACACGTCGACCGCGATGATGTCGGCGCCTTCCCGGGCGAGCCGCACCGCGTGTGCCCGCCCCATGCCCCGTGCCGCACCGGTGATCAGCGCGACCTTGCCCTCGACCCGTCCCGCCACGTGATCCACTCCTTCCGATCGCGATTCCGGCCCGGTGCGCGCCGGAGCGTCACCGGTATCCATAATCGCCCTGGGCCCAGCCGCTGCCGCAGCCTGCTGAGCGGGATCTTCACCACCGCACTCAACGACCAGGTGATCGTCCTGCACCCGTAAAAGGGTGTGAAGACGCCCACCGTCCCGCGTAAGGCCTTGAAGGTCATCGCACCCGAGCAGTTCGAGCTCGTCTGCCGGGCGGTGTCCGACGGTGACGCCCGACTGCCCGTCGAGTTGGCCGGGGCCGATGGTCGTACTTGATTCCTCCACACTCGTGGCGTTGCTGACCGACGGTGGCCAGTTGGGTGACTGGGTTGCCGATGCGATCGCAGGTGCAGTAATGACCGGACCGCAGCTGTTGGCGTTCGAAACCGCGAACATCCTTCGTCGCCAACAACGTGCCGGAGAGATCGACGCCAGCGCGGCCACGCTCGCGCACGCCAACCTGCTCGCACTGCCTCTGCGACTGTGGCCGTACTAGGTGCTGGCCGAGCGAGTATGGCAACTGCGCGACCGCGTCACGGCCTACGACGCTGCGTACGTCGCACTGGCCGAGTTGGTAGACGGCTCGGTGGTCACGCTGGATCAACGGCTGGGCAGGCCACACGGCCTGAGGTGCCCCTTCAGGCTGCCACCGCCCATGATCACCCACGCTCTATGCGAATAGCCCGCGAATGTCGTCGGCGTCGAGGCTGGCGCCGAAGGCGTTTCCGTCGTCCATGACACTGGAGAACAGTTCGGCCTTTCGAGCCTTGAGTGCCATCACCTTCTCCTCGATGGTGTCCTTGGCAATGAGCCGGTACACCATGACGTTGCGAGTTTGCCCTATGCGGTGGGTCCGGTCTACGGCTTGCGCTTCGGTCGCGGGATTCCACCAGGGGTCGAGCAGGAAGCAGTAGTCGGCCTCGGTCAGGTTCAGTCCGAACCCGCCGGCCTTGAGGCTGATCAGGAACACCGGGGTCGAGCCGTCCTCGAACCGCTTGATCAACGTCGCCCGGTCACGCGTCTTGCCGTCGAGGTAGCAGTAGTCGACACCCTCGGTGTCCAGGCGTGCCCGCACCTCGTTGAGGAAGCCGGTGAACTGGCTGAACACCAGCGCCCGATGCCCGCCACCGGTCACGTCCTGCAGGTGATCGAGCAGCGCGTCGATCTTGGTGCTGGGCACGTCGCGGTGCTGGCCGTCGACGAGGCCGGCGTGCAGGCTCAGTTGCCGCAGCAGGGTCAGCGAGCGCAGGATGGTGAACCGGTTGCGCTGCATGTCGTCGATCAGGCCGAGGACCTTCTGCCGCTCTCGTTGCAGGTGCCGCTGGTAGATCGTGCGGTGCCGCGGGTGCAGGTCCACCTCGAGGACCTGTTCCTGCTTCGCGGGCAGGTCGGCGGCCACCTGTTCCTTGGTGCGGCGCTTGACGAGAGGCCTGACCCGCCGCCGTAGCTGGGCGAGCAGGTCGCCGTCGCCGCCCTTCTCGATCGGGCGGGCGTAGTAGTCGCGGAACCGGGCCGGATTCGGGAACAGCCCCGGCGCGGTGATCGACAGCAGCGACCACAGCTCCATCAGGTTGTTCTCCATCGGCGTGCCGGTGATCGCGAGCTTGAACGGCGCGACCAGTCGCCGGGCGCACTGGTACGCCTTCGACTGGTGGTTCTTGACGAACTGGGCCTCGTCGAGCAGCAGCCCCGACCAGTCCGACGCGGAGTAGGCGTCGAAGTCGAGCCGGAACAGCGTGTAGGAGGTGACCACCACGTCCGCACCGGCGATGATCTCGTCGAGGTCCTGGCCGCGTCTGCGTAGCGTGTCGAAGATCGGCACCACGGTCAGCTCCGGTGCGAACCGAGCGGCCTCGGCCGCCCAGTTCGCCACGACGCTCGTGGGTGCGACGATGAGGAACGGCGCGATGCCGGGGTCGGCCTGCTTGGCGTGGCAGATCAGCGCCAGTGCCTGCAGTGTCTTGCCCAGCCCCATGTCGTCGGCGAGGATGCCGCCGAGCCGGTACTCCCACAGGAATGCCAGCCAGCCGAACCCGTCGGCCTGATAGGGGCGCAGCCGGGCCGAGAGCGCCACGGGCAGCGGCGCCGGCTCGATGGAGTGCAGCGCCAGCAGGCCGCCGACCTGCCGCTGCCATGCCTTGGCCTGCCGGTCGACGACGCCGAGTTCGGCGAGTTCGTCCCACAGTCCGGCCTGGTACCGGCTGATCCGCAACGGGTCGCCGGGTTTGTCCTGCAGTGCACGCGCCTCGTCGATCAGCCGGCGTAGCGCCTGCAGTTCGGGCTTCTCGAGGGAGAAATAGGCGCCATCGGCGAGCAACAGGTGCGACTCGTCGGTGCTCAGTGCGACGAATACATCGGTGAACGGGACCTGGCGTCCCTCGACGGTGATGGTGACCCCGAGGTCGAACCAGTCCGTCTCGCCGGCCACGTGGTCGGTCGAGACGCCGATCCGCAGCGAGTCGCCGACCTCGCGGTAGTCGGGGCGCTCACCGCTGACCTCGACGGCCACCCCGGGGTGCCCGTCGAGCAGCGGTAGCACCTCCGTGCTGAACCGCATGGTGTCGATGCCGCGCAGCCTTCCCGGAGCCGCCAGTGGCTGTTCGGCATCCACGCGGAGCAAGCCGAACTCCTCGAGCCCGGCGTCGAGTTCGGCCACGATCCTGCGCTCGGCGTCGAGGTCCCGGTATCCGACGTCGTCGGTATCATGCGGCGATGCGCGTAGCCGCGAATCGCCGATGTCGTATGCCCACTCCCAGCTGAGATCGAGGTCGTGGCCGGCGCCGTAGCGGGCGCGCAGCACCAGGGTGGGATCGGGGATCGCCGGTGGCGTGAAGGATCCGTCGGAGGAGATCACCGTGGCCATCCGCCGCAGGCGCGGGCAGTACTCGTCGCGGAAACGCGAGTGGTCGGCGGCCGGGACATCCAGGCGCTGCCCGTCCAGCGCCAAGCGCTGCAACTGCTGCGGTGCGGGTCTGGCGAGCTTGGCGATCCGCAGCGGCCAGTCGCCGCGATCCGCCCCGCGGATGGCGTGCGCGCGGTCGGTGTACACCAGGCCGTGTCCGTGCGTCCCGATGAACAGGATCGGCACAACGTCGGCGGGAGCCTCGTCGACCACGATGACGGAGGTGATCGCGAGCGTGCCCTCGCTGCCGGTCACGTCTAGGCACAGCTCGGCGCAGCCGTATATGTCCAGCGCGCCGAGCGCCTTCCGGGCGTGAACCAGGCGCAGGCCGATCGCCTCTGCCTCGTCCAGCAGCGGCCAGAGCTGGCCGGACTCGAACGCGGACAGCTCGATCGTCTTCTCGTCCCCGTAGGAGTAGGAATAGCGGAACCGGCTGTCGCCAGCCTTGTAGACGGCGTGCAACTCCTGCAGCAACCGCAGATGCGAAACGCGGTAGTCGCCTGAGTAATGCAGGTTGCCCAGCTGCGTCCAACTCAAGCCGCCGGCGACCCAGCCGTGCTTTCCCGGGCGCACCAGCCGGGCCAGCAAGCGCGGCGGATCGAAGCCTGGCTGGCGGGTTCGGGCCAGGCGTGGCTCCACGGACAACGTGAGTTCGATCGCCAACGGAGCTCCGGCCGTCCTGCTCGCTGCGTCGACCGGCTCGGACTCCAGCAGCGACGCCAGCGACCGCTCCCACGGCCTCGGGCCGTTGACGGGGGCCGAGCCGTCTCGTGGACGCTCGAGGTCATGTGGACGCTCGAGGCCGGTCACGCTCAGCACCAGCGCCGCGACGTGCTTGCAGTTGAACCCGACCGGGCAGCTGCACTCGCCCTGCTCGAACCGGCGAGCCAGCCCGTCGACCGAAAAGCGCGCCGTCGTCGTGTAGACGTTGCCGTGCCTGCCGTGCACGGTGCCGACGAGGGCGCTCGCCGAGGGATTCCACAGCGCATGCGCGACAGCGCCCTGCCGCAGGTACTGCAGGCCCCGCGCGTGGGCGTCCGGTCCGACCACCTTCACCAGGCCGGCGGGATCGATGTCGACTGTGACCACGTGTCGCACGCGGTGAAGCTAGCCAACCGCACCGACATGTCCCGTTCGACAGGCCGATGGAATCTAGATCTGGTGCCAGTGGGGATGATGTGACACAAGTGCTGCCGGTTGCCACTCGACATGCGTGCGCGCCGGGCCAGGGCGTCGTCGTGGACGTCGACGAAGCGGGTGTACGGCGCGGCCATAACGAGGCGGATGCTGCCGGGGCCGCCAAAGTCGACGATCACCCGGTGCTCGATGAGCGCACGAGTGATGGATTCGGCGGCTGGGTGCCGCCGCCCAGCGCCACCGCGCCGAGCCGGTCATCGACCCGCGCCGGCAGGTAAGTCAGTCGTCCAGCCGGCGACCAGCCGGTTGCCCCATTTCGTCGATCAACGCGTGGAGCCGCTCCCTGCTCGCCAGCGCCGTCGGGCCAAGCGAGTTGCCGACGAGGTAGATCGTGTCGGAATCGCCGAGCACGAAGCGGTCGTGAATCCAAGCCGCGGATCGGCCTCGTCCAACGCCCCGGCACGCGCCCGATCCACCGTAAGCACCCGCGCAGTCTTGCCCTACTGCGGCTTGTCCGAACTTCAGATTCAGGTAGTCTGAAACGTATGCGTGAGATGACCGCCTCGGAGGCATCGCGGAACTTCTCGGCCGTGCTGGATCAGGCTGAACACGGCGAGACGATCGTGGTCACCCGCAGCGGGCGACGGGTCGCGATGATTGTCTCGGCACCGCGGGCGAGCGGTAGAGCGCTGCGTGAGGTTATCGGCCGCTGGCGCGGGAACAGCGCCTTCGATCAGGAATTTGCCGACAACGTCGCAGCCATCCGCGAAGCGTCGTCCACCGAGCTGGATCGTGATCCGTGGCGAGGCTGATGCTGGACACCGGAGTCCTCGTTGCTGCTGTTCGTGGACAGGTGGATCTTGCCGCAGTGCCCGACGAGGATGACGTGGCGCTGCCAGCGGTGGCCGTCGCCGATTACCTCGCCGGTGTGCTGCGTGATGATGATCGTGCACGGCAGGCCGCGCAACGCGCATTCCTCGACGAGGTGCTTGCCGCCCTTCCGGTCGAGGACTACGGACCAGCCGTCGCACGACATCATGCTGAGCTGCTGGCGCACACCCAGCGGCTCGGGCAGCCGCGAGGGGCGCACGATCTGATCATCGCCGCGACGGCCCGAGCGACCGGCCGGACCCTCATCACAACCGATGAGCGCGCTCGGTTCGGCGCACTCCCCGGGTTGACGGCCCGTGTGGTCGCCCTTGGCTGAAGCTCACTCGACAACACGGAGTGTGACCAGCCGATCGCGGAACGGTCGGTGGCTTGCGACACCGCGCCGTGCTCGGTGGCGAAGGTCGCGCTTACCGGACAGAGATCGGATATGGGGCAACGAAATGAAAGCCCGGACGTCGCGCTCGGCCTCGAGGCCCTGCGCGGCAGCATCGAATACCGGTGCGGCCGGCGCCTGCCAGGCGGTGTTCTTCCGGTGTCCTTGTACTGCTGCAGGTCGTCGGTGGCGTGCAACAGTGTGCTGTACTTGTAGTTGATCTCGGCCTGACCGGCGGTGCCGACCTCGTGGTGGGTCTTCTCCAGGGTGAACCCGGCCGCGATCAGGTGGCCAGCATCTCGATTATGCCCCTGACCTGACGTTTCGTTGGGTGAGTGACGGGACTTGAACCCGCGACACCCGGGACCACAACCCGGTGCTCTACCAGCTGAGCTACACCCACCACGCGCCACTGTCCGCGGCGACGGGCGCAATGGTAGCGCGCGCGGTGACGCCGGCCGCACCGCGTCAGTGCGGTTGTGGGGCGGGGCCACCGATGGAGGTGTCGGCGAGGATCTCGGCGGCCATCGCCTGGGCCTGCTCGCTGCTCGGACCAGGCTGCGGCACGAACGCGGTGCGCCGGTAGTAGGCCAGCTCGCGAATGGACTCGCGGATGTCGGCCAGCGCGCGATGCGACAGCCCCTTGCCGGGCTGGGCGAAGTAGACGCGGGGGTACCACCGGCGGCACAGTTCCTTGACCGACGACACATCGACCATCCGGTAGTGCAGGTGCGCGTCGAGCTCGGGCATGTCCCTGGCGATGAAGCCGCGGTCCGTGGCGATGGAGTTGCCGGCCAGCGGCGCGGTGCGCGGCTCGGGAACCCACCGCTTGACGTAGTCGAGCACGGCCCGCTCGGCCTCGGCAACGGTGACGGTGGATCGGCGGACAGCCTCGGTGAGCCCGGAGCGCGCGTGCATGGTGCGCACCACATCGGCCATCGAGTCGAGCAGCTCGTCGTCGGCGTGGATGACCAGGTCAACCCCGTGGCCGAGCACGTTCAACTCACCGTCGGTGATCAGGGCGGCGATCTCGATCAGCGCATCCTTGCCGAGGTCGAGCCCGGTCATCTCGCAGTCGATCCACACGAGCCGGTCGGTCACGTCCGCGACACTAGCGCGCCGGACCGTCACCGCCGGATGAGCGGCACTAGGCTCGCGCCCGGTCACACGCAAGGAGGTCACGGTGAGCGACGACGAGCCGGCGGCCGGGGCCGCGCAGGTGATCGCCAAGGGCTATGCCACCGAGGGCGCTGCGCTGGAGCTCGGCACAGTGCTGGTCGACGGCCGGGTGGACCCGGCCGCGCGGGTGCGGATCCCGCTGGCGATGGTCAACCGGCACGGCCTGGTCGCGGGGGCCACCGGAACCGGTAAGACCAAGACCCTGCAGCTGCTCGCCGAGCAGCTCAGCGCGGCCGGCGTGCCCACCCTGCTGGCCGACGTCAAGGGTGACCTCTCCGGCCTCACCCGCGCTGGCCAGGCCAACGACCGGATCACCCAGCGGGCCGCCGACACCGGCGACGACTGGCAGCCGGCGGCGTTCGGCGCCCAGTTCCTGTCGCTGGGCACTACGGGTGTTGGCGTGCCGGTGCGGGCCACCATCACCGGCTTCGGTCCGATCCTGCTGTCCAAGGTGCTCGGCCTCAACGACACCCAGGAGTCCACCCTTGGGCTGATCTTCCATTGGGCCGACGGCAAGGGCCTGCCGCTGCTGGACTCCAAGGACCTGCGCGCCGTCATCCAGTACCTGACCAGTGACGAGGGCAGGGCCGAGCTGCGCGGCATCGGCGGCGTCTCGCCGGCCACGGCCGGGGTGATCGTGCGGGCGCTGGTGAACCTGGAGGCGCAGGGCGGCGACGAGTTCTTCGGCGAGCCGGAGTTCGACCCGGCCGACCTCATGCGGGTGGCCGACGGCCGGGGCGTGATCAGCCTGCTCGAGGTGGGCGAGCTGATGTCGCGGCCGCAGCTGTTCTCCACCTTTCTGATGTGGCTGCTCGCCGAGCTGTTCGAGACGCTGCCCGAGGAGGGCGATCTGGACAGGCCCAAGCTGGTGTTCTTCTTCGACGAGGCGCACCTGCTGTTCGCCGACGCATCCAGAGCGTTCCTGCGGCAGATCGAGCAGACCGTCAAGCTCATCCGCTCCAAGGGCGTCGGGGTGTTCTTCAGCACCCAGCTGCCCACCGACATCCCGGACGCCGTGCTCTCCCAGCTGGGCGCGCGCATCCAGCACGCGTTGCGGGCCTTCACGCCGAACGAGCAGAAGGCGCTGGCCACCACGGTGAAGACCTACCCGACCACGCCGCACTACGACCTGGAGGAGGCGCTCACCTCGCTGGGTACCGGCGAGGCCGTGGTCACCGTGCTCTCCGAGCGGGGCGCGCCCACGCCGGTGGCCTGGACCAGGATGCGCGCACCCCGCTCGTTGATGGACAGCATCGGCCCGGAGGCCATCAGGCAGGCCGCGGCGTCCTCCGACCTGCGCGCCAGGTACGGCCAGACCATCGACCGCGAGTCGGCCTACGAGATGCTCGGCCGCAGGCTCGCCACCCAGCACGAGCAAACGCCCCCGCCGCCGCAGCGTCCCGAGCCGCCGCCCGGCGAGCCGCCCCGGCCGGAGCCCCGTGACGAGCCGTCCATGGCCGAGAAGGTGCTCGGCAACCCCGCGGTCCGCTCGTTCCTGCGCTCGGCGGCCAGCGCGCTCGGCCGGGAGATCACCAGGGGGATCTTCGGCACCCGCCGTCGCAGCCGTTGACCCTGCCACCTTGGCGCGACCGGCACAGCGCCCTGTCTGGCCTGGCGGATCGGCCGGTTGCGGGCCAGGCTTTGGTGCATGCGTGCGCACTACGGGTTCGCCGAGGTCAGCCAGTACCCCGGGACGCTGCCGAGGGGCATCGCGCGCAATGCGTACGGCCTGCAGGGCGCCGCCAGCGTCCTGGTTGAACAGCGCGGCGACATCGGGCAGAAGAGCGCTGGCACGCTGATCAAGACCGCCTTCACGATCATGGCCGCGGTCGCCGAGTCGGTCGCGGAGGGCACCGTGTACGCACAGGACCAGTCGCGAGCCGAGGCGATCCCGCTGCGCGGCACATTGGTGGACGACCCGCACGACGAGTGACCCGTGGGAGCGCCCGATGGGCAAGGATGTCGAGGCAACCGTATTCACCCGTGAGGACCGGCAGCGGTTCCGGCAGAAGGTCCGGCGCTGCCTGGACACGTTCGCGAGGATGCTGGCGGAGTCCAGGTTCGACTTCGAGCGGCCGATGGCCGGGCTGGAGATCGAGCTGAACCTGGTCGACGACAAAGGCGAGCCGGCGATGAAGAACGCCGAGGTGCTCGACGCGATCGCCGACCCGGCCTTCCAGACCGAGCTCGGCCAGTTCAACATCGAGATCAATATCCCGCCGCAGCAGCTGTCCACCGGCGGCCTGGTGACCTTCGAGAAGCACGTGCGGGCCAGCCTGAACGCCGCCGAGGAGAAGGCCAACGGCATCGGCTCGCACATCGTGATGATCGGCATTCTGCCGACGCTGCAGCAGCGGCACATGAACCTCGAGACGCTCTCGGCCAACCCGCGCTACGCCCTGCTGAACGAGCAGATCTTCGCCGCCCGCGGCGAGGACCTGGAGATCGCGATCTCCGGCGGGGAGCGGTTGCTCACCCACGCCGACTCGGTGGCGCCAGAGAGTGCGTGCACGAGCGTGCAGTGCCACCTGCAGGTCGCGCCGGACACGTTCAGCAGATACTGGAACGCCAGCCAGGCCATTGCCGGCGTGCAGATCGCAGTCGGGGCCAACTCGCCCTACCTGTGGGGCAAGCAGCTCTGGGCGGAGACCAGGATCGCACTGTTCGAGCAGGCCACCGACACCAGGCCGGACGAGCTGAAGGCGCAGGGCGTGCGGCCGCGGGTGTGGTTCGGCGAGCGGTGGATCACGTCCATCTTCGACCTGTTCGAGGAGAACGTGCGGTTCTTCCCCGCGCTGTTGCCGCTGTGCGACGAGGAGGATCCGGTCAGGGTGCTCGAACGCGGGGACACCCCTGAGCTGGGCGAGCTGCGACTGCACAACGGCACCATCTACCGGTGGAACCGGCCGATCTACGACGTGGTGCGTGGCCGGCCGCACCTGCGAGTGGAGAACCGGGTGCTACCGGCCGGCCCGACGGTGGCCGACGTCATGGCCAACGGGGCGCTGTTCTGGGGGTTGGTGCGGGCGCTGGTCGACCAGGACCGGCCGATCTGGTCGCAGATGTCGTTCTCGGCCGCGGAGGAGAACTTCCACACGGCCGCGCGGCACGGCATCGAGGCCAAGCTGTACTGGCCAGGGCTCGGCGAGGTGCCGGCGACGGAGCTCGTGCTGCGCCGGCTGCTGCCGATGGCACATCAGGGGCTGCAGGCCTGGGGCGTGCACCAGGACGATCGCGAGCGGCTGCTCGGCATCATCGAGCAGCGCTGCCTGACCGGCCGCAACGGCGCGACCTGGCAGGTCGAAGCCGTGCAGACCCTGGAGCGCGACCGGCACCTCGACCGGCGCACCGCACTGCGCGAGATGACCCGCCGATACGCCGAGCACATGCACACCAACGAGCCGGTACACACCTGGCGGTCGTGAGTACGTCGACGCGACACTAGTAGTGGTTTCTGCTCACGAGCCCGCCTGCGGCCGTCAGATCGCAGTCGCGCACCTCATATGCCCCGGCGCCGGCCGCGGTCACGGCAGTTGCGCTGGCCACGCCGGCGGCCCGCTGAAACACCGACCGGGAGACCCGCCAGCCGATGATCCCCGATCGGCGCAGCGCGACCGTCCGGCGCACCAGGGAGCCGCCGCGCACCAGCAGGTGCTCGCCGGCCACGGCGTGACCGAGGTTTCGGTAGCGGTCGAGGGCGAGGAGGACGGCGGACGGCAGCAGTATCGCGGCCACGATCACCGCCGGCCAGGAGGGCAGCGCCCCGTTCGCCGCTGCGGTCGCGAGCCCGAGCACTAGCAGGGCGGCGGGGACCACGGCGCGCACCAGCCTGCGGCGCAGCGCGGCCGGCGGATGCCGGCGCAGCGGGCGGGTCGTCGGCGGCTCCGTGGCTGGCCTGTGGAGTACGGCAGCGGCCACCTGGTGCGCCACGGCGCGCGGCGCGGGCGGCAGCAGGGCGCTGCGGTCGGCGCCGCGTTGACCGCTACCGGAGCCGGTGGCAAGGGCGGAGAGCCGCGCGCCGCGGCCGGCGCGCAGCAGCAGCGGCTCGGAAACCTCGACG
Organism: Pseudonocardiaceae bacterium; assembly: GCA_036505275.1. Lineage (GTDB taxonomy): Bacteria > Actinomycetota > Actinomycetes > Mycobacteriales > Pseudonocardiaceae > DASXTS01. The sequence continues at coordinate 1,502 of DASXTS010000217.1, read as the reverse complement.
CCGCGCAGCCGCCGCTCCTCGAGCGACACCGACCGCCTGGTCAGCAGGCCGCGGCTGACCCGAAGGGTGCCGTCGGGCTCGCGGGTGAGGCGGTAGCCCCACCAGGCCTCGATGTACAGCACGACCGCGCCGATCGCACCGGTCGCGAGCAGCACCGCGGCCGTGGCGACGACCACCACGCCGACCGGGCGGCCGGTCAGCCAGTCGACGGCATCGCGAACCACACCGATGTCGGTGACGTCGACGCCGGCCTCGTCCAGCAGCTGCCAGACACCGCCGAAGAGCACGCCGACCGAGCCGACGGCGAGCACGGTCAACGGCGCGAATCGCAGCCAGGACCAGGACAGCCTGGCCAGCTCGATGCCTTCCTCGGCCGGGGCCTGCGCTGTGCTGGTCGGCGTGATAGTCGCTGTGCCGCGGTCGAGCAGGGCGGTGCGCAGCCGCTCCGCCTCCGCGATGCTCACCGCGTCCAGGGTGAGCTCACCGTTCCTGCCGCGTTCATGCTGGCCGGTGCCGATGCGCAGGACGCCGAGTCGGAACATGCGATGCAGCGGCCTGGCCGTCACGTCCACGGTGCGGATCCGGTCGCGTGGCACCGAGCGGTGCTGCCGGAACAGCAGTCCGCTGCGCAACTCCAGGCGTTGCGGCGTGACCCGGTAGCGGGTGGTGACCCAGCGGAGCACGCCGAGGCCGACCACCGCGCCCAACGCGCTGAGCAGCCACCACTGGCGGTCCCCGCGACCGCCCGCGATCACCGCGGCGATCAGGAGCGGGATGAACCTGACCACCTCGTGGACCGGTGCGACGGCGAGCATCCTCGGATCGAGCCGCAGCCAGCCCCCGGTGCCCGCCACGTCGGCGTCCTGGCTCACGTGGCGTCCCCGGGCATGGCCTGGGTGGTCGCGGTGAGCTGCTCGACAAGCTGGCCGGCCAGGCGCACGTCGAGACCCTCGATGCGTAGTGGCCCGGCCGCGGACGCCGTCGTCACGGTGACCGTGGCCAGCCCGAACGCCTGCTGCAGGGGCCCGCGCTCGGTGTCCACGGTCTGGATGCGCGACATCGGCGCCACCCGCCACTCCTGGTTCAGCCAGCCGGCCTGGGTGTACACCGCATCGTCGGTGGCCTCCCAGCGGTGCACGTGGTAGCGCCACCGCGGCATCACGGCCGTGTGCGCCGCGGCCAGCAGCACCAGCACCCCCAGCGCCGCGAGCGCGCCGGCCGGCCGCTCGGGCAGCACGAGCACCGCGCCGACCGCCGGCAGCAGGAGCACCAGCCAGCCGACCAGGGCCCGAACCGTCCACCAGGCGATCGCCCGGCGGCTCACCCGATGCGCCGGCTGCCGCAGTCCGGCGATCCCGGGCGAGATCCCGGCCATGGTCTCGGCGGTATCGGCCGGCTCGGCCGTCTCGGTGCCCACGACGTCCAGCTTGCCGCACCGGCGGCCGCGCACGCCGTGGACACGTCACGGTGCCCGGCGCCCGTGTCCACGGCGTGCGCGGCCG
>DASXTS010000216.1:0-2785 GCA_036505275.1 Pseudonocardiaceae bacterium | reverse complement strand
ACCGCGAGGTCGACGGCCGGGTCGAACTGCACCCGTGGCGGCTCCGCGGTGGTGGCCAACAGGTCGGCCAGCGACTCGTGACCCCCGGCGCGGTCCGAGGTGCCGTCCATGACCACGATCGATCGCACGTCGATTCCGTCGGAGGCGACCGCGGCCCGCGCCCTGTCCAGGAATGGCGAGACGGTCACCAGCATGACGGCCCGCGAGTCGCGCAGTTGGTGTGCGATCTCGTCCGGCGTGTACAGCGAGTTGATCGTGGTCGCCACCGCGCCGGCGGCCACGATCCCGTGGAACACCACAGCGAAATACGGGTTGTTCGGGCTGAAGATCGCGACCAAATCGCCCTTACGGATGCCGCGCTCGGCCAGCGCGGCCGCGAACCTGGATACCATGCCGGCGAGCTCGCCGTAGCGCAGCGTCTGGCCGCTCAACCCCTCGATCATGGCGGGGTGCTCAGGGTCGACGTCGCTGAGATCGCCGAACAGCATCTCCGTCAGCGACACCGCGGGGATGTCGACGTCCGGCAATGGGCTGACGAGGGCGCTGGTGATGGTCATGGGCTGCATCGTTGTGTCCTGCCTTACTGGGGTCAAGAACCATCGAATTCGTGACGACCCAACTACATACCGGCACAAATATCACTCGAATGGACTAGCGCGAAGGTCTTGTGATCGGCTTGGGTGACTGGGAACGTATCGCTGCCCTCACTGATCAGTCGGCATGAACTCCCTGATCAGGCGAGAGTGCAACCACGATCCGCCTCCCCCCGTCGGATCGTGGTCCCCGCCAGGTTCGCACGGGACGCCCCCCGCCTGTGCGCGCTAAGCGGCGGGACTTGCAGGTGGGGCGGCCCGAGTTCGCGACTCCCCCTCTCTCCCGGGCCGCCCCTCCTGCCCGCTCCTGGTCAGGTGTGGTCAGGGAGCGCCGGCCGGTCAGTTGCCGGCCGAGGGTGCCGGCGGCGCGGATGCTCCACCCGCGCCGGGTGTGGACGCAGCAGCCGGGCGGTGACGGCGGAGCAGCCAGACGATCAGCGTGGCCGGGATGGCCAGCGCGATGAGGAATGGCAGCAGCGCGCCGAGCATGGTGAGCAGCACCTGGGTCGACGCGAGAAAGACCCGCCAGCCGGCGGCCAGGCCGGCCAGGAAGCCGGAGTCGTCGCGGCCGGGGCTGGTCAGCCCACCGGGGCGCCGTAGCTGGACGGTCACCGTGGCGAGCTCGGTCTGGCCGTCGAGCGCCGCCGCGCGCCGCTCGAGGGACTCCAGCTCGGCCTGCCGCCTGGTCAGCTCCGACTCGATCTGCACGATCTCGCCAATTGCGTTGGCATGGTCGAGCAGTGCCCTGACCCGCTCGACGCTTGCTCGCTGGCTGGCCACCCTGGCCTGCACGTCGACCACCTGCTCGGTGACGTCCTGGGCCTGCTGGCTGCGAGCCGCGACCCTGCCGATCTCGGCCAGCGCGGCCAGTGCGTCGTCCAGGCGATCGGCGGCGACCTTGAGCTGGATGGTCGCCCGGTCCTGCTCGGTGCTCTCGTCGGCGACGAAGCCGCCGAACCGGGTGCCGACCTCGTAGGCCGTCCGTGCGGCCGCATACACGTCGTCGACCTCGACCGACAGCTGGGCGGACCGCGCGATCCTGCGTTGGGACGCCGGCACCGGCTGCTGCCCGGCCGAGCCCTGGTTGCCGGGCGCGGCGGCCGGCTGCTGTGCCTGCCCGGCATCCGCGGCGCTCACGCCCTCGCCGCTGGCCTTCCCGTTCTGCGTTGCTCCCGACGTCTGGGCACCGCCGCCGGAGCCGCAGGCCGCAAGGCCCAGCACCGCGACCATCCCGAACGCCGCGATCGCGGCCGTTCTCCGCACCCGCACCCGCCTCACCTCCACCGATCTCGCGGCAACCGCTGGCGGCCGCCGGCCGTGTCGACATGAGGACGGCCGTGCGGTCGCGCGGGGTTGGCCCGGGCCGGTCACGGTTGAGGCTCGGTACAGACTCGGCTCAGTGCGTACAGGCCGTCGAGTCAGGGCTCGACGAGATGGGTGAACGCCTGCAGATTGGCCAGTGACTCACCGCGGGACACCCGCCAGTCCCACTCGCGCCGGATGGCGTTCGCGAAGCCGATCTCCAGCAGCGTGTTGAAGTCGCCATCGGCCGCCTCGACCACCTGGCCGAGCAGCCGGTCCAGCTCGTCCGCGGTCACCGCGTGGTGCGCGACCCGCCCGACGAGGTAGATGTCGCCGGCCTTGTCGATCGTGTAGTGCACGCCGTACAGCCGGGCGTTTCGCTGCAGCAGGAAGCGGTAGACCTGCTCGTGCTCGTCGTCGGGATGCCGGCAGACGAACGCCTCGATCAGCAGCGCGTGCCGGCCGACGATCAGCCAACAGTTGGTCTGCAGCTTGGTGGTGCCCGGCAGGGTGACGAAGAACCGGCCGGGCTCCCGGCGGTCGTAACGCAGCTCGCGCTCGTCCAGCGCGCCGGCGATCACGGCGTCAAGGTGATTCACGGCAGTCACACCGCCACCTCCGTGCGAAGCATGGCGTCGCGCAGCGCGGTGATCGCGTCGGCGTAGCTGGCCAGCAGAGCATCCGTGGTGCGGTCCCAGGAGAAGCGGCGGGCGTGGCCGACGGCCGCCAAGGCGAGCTGCTCGCGGTACGCCGGGCGCAGGGCGACCGCGGCGAGCGCGTCCGCCCAGTCGATGGTGCGGTGGCTGCCGACCAGGACGCCGGACACCCCGTCGGCGACGGCGACCGGCAGCCCGCCGACCGCGGCGGCCACCACCGGCGTGCCGCAGGCC
>DASXTS010000215.1:0-10896 GCA_036505275.1 Pseudonocardiaceae bacterium | reverse complement strand
ACCACCGAGGCCGGTGTACGCCACGCCGATCAGGCGGACCGCGGTCGGCGGCAGGGCGACCCGCACCAGTCGGCGGGCGATGCCGACCAGCGTCGGCAGGTCGGTGGTCGCGGCCGGCAGGGACTCCGAGCGGGAGACAACGGAGAAGTCCGCCCCGCGCACCTTCACCGTCACCGTGCGGGCGGCGTGGTCCCCGCCTACCAGGCGGCGGTGCGCCGACGTGGCCATCGCGGTGACCGCGGCGTCGATCGTCGCCAGGTCCGACACGTCGAGGTCGAAGGTGCTCTCGGCGCTCACCGAGCGGGCATCGGTGCGCGGGGCGACCGGACGGTTGTCCACCCCGGATGCGAGCCGGTGCAGTGACGCGCCGACAGCCTCGCCGAGCAGCTCCACGGTGTCCCGCACGTCCATGGCGGCCAGCTCGCCAATGGTTGTTACGCCGACCCGGCGCAGCCGCGCCTCCGACACAGGTCCGATGCCCCACAGCCACCGCACCGGCAGGGGCCCGAGCAGCGCGGCCTCCGAGCCGTGTGGCACCACCCGATGTCCATCCGGCTTGGCCAGCTCGGAGGCGATCTTGGCTAGCTGCTTGCCCGAGCCGGCGCCGACCGAGCACGGCAGCCCCACCGCCGCCCGCACGTCGGCCCGCAGCTGCGCGCACGCATCGGCCACCAGGTCCGGCGACGGCACCTCGGCCAGCGACGGCGGTTCCATGAACGCCTCATCCAGCGACACCTGCTCCACCACAGGCGAGAGCAGCCGCAGCACCTCCAAGACCCGCTCGCTGACGGCGTGGTAGAGCGCGAAGCGCGGCGGCAGCACCGCGGCCGAGGGGCACAGCCGCCGGGCCTGTGCCATGGACATCGCCGAGCGCGCGCCGTAGGTCCGCGCCTGGTAGGACGCCGCCGCGACGACGCCACGCGGCCCGAGCCCACCGACCAGCACCGGCCGGTCGCGCAGCGTCGGCCGGGTGAGCTGCTCGACCGAGGCATAGAAGGCGTCCATGTCCAGGTGCAGCACCCATCGCACGGCAGCACGGTACGTCCCGGCGCCGACGGTCGGACCTCGTCGGTAGGCTCCGCGCGTGGAGTTTGAACTGGACAGAGACGGGTTCGCCGACGCGGTGGCGTGGACCGCCCGCGGCCTGCCGTCCAGGCCGGTCGTTCCGGTGACCGCCGGTGTGCTGCTGGAGGTCGCCGACGGCGCGCTCACCGTCACCGGCTTCGACTTCGAGGTGGCCAACCGCATCCAGGTGCCTGTGACGGACAAGGCCGGCGGCCGGGTGCTGGTGTCCGGCCGGCTGCTGGCCGAGATCGCCAAGGCGCTGCCGCCCAAGGATGTCCGGGTGGCCGTCGACGGCAACCGGCTGTCCGTGCGCTGCGGCGCCTCCCGGTTCGCGCTTCCGCTCATGCAGGTCGAGGACTACCCGGCCGTGCCGGAGCTGCCGCCGCGCTCGGGCACGGTGGCCGCCGATGTGTTCGCCTCCGCTGTCGCCCAGGTCACCACGGCGGCCAGCAGGGACGAGACCCTGCCGATGCTCACCGGCGTACGGCTGCAGATCGAGCCCGACCGGCTGGTGCTGGCCGCCACCGACCGCTACCGGCTGGCCGAGCGCGTGGTGCCGTGGCAGCCGGCCGGCGAGGTGCCCTCCGGCGTGCTGGTCATTCCGGCGCGGACCCTGGCCGAGGCGGCCAAGTCTCTGGGCGGCGCTTCCGAGGTGCAGCTGGCGATGGGCGGTGACACCGGCTTCGTGGGGCTTGACGCCGGCGGCCGGCAGACCATGACCAGGCTGCTGGACGGCGACTTTCCCAAGTTCGAGTCGCTGTGGCCCACCCAGTCGGACATGCTCGCCGAGGTGGAGACCGGCGCGCTGGTCGAGGCCCTTCGCCGGGTGTCGCTGGTCGCCCAGCGGTTCGCGCCGGTCCGGCTGGTCTTCTCCGAGGGTCAGGTTGGCCTGTCCGCGCAGGCCGAGGACGAGTCGAGCGCCGAAGAGGAACTGCCGGCGCAGGTCACCGGCGACGACCTCACGATCGGCTTCAACGCCGGCTATCTGCTGGACGGGCTGACGGCCATACACACGCCACGGGTGCGGCTGGCCTTCACCACCGGCACCCGCCCGACGGTGATCACCCCGGTGTACGACGACGGCCAGGGCGAGGGGGGCGAGCAGACCTACCGGTATCTGGTCATGTCCATGCGTTTGCGCGGCTAAGGCGTTGGTCGCGACAGGCTGACCGCGCGACAAATCGCCCGATGGGCATCGCGGCCCTTCCTACGCAGCCGCGGGGGAGCTTTACTTCGGCGGTGACCGACTCGTTGCGGCCCAGCGGGGACTACGCGGACGAGTTGACCGCGGCGATGTCCGAACTCGCCTCGCTGCTGGTGGACGAGGATGACCTTGCAGGGATGCTGGACCGGGTGAGCCGGCTGGCCACGCGGTCGATCCCGGACTGCGACTCCGCCGGGATCACACTGCTGCAGGGCGGCTCGCCGATGACCGCGGCGGCCAGCGACCCCCGCACGCTCGAGGTCGACGAGGCGCAGTACCGGGCCGGCGACGGGCCGTGCCTGCGGGCGTATCGCACCAAAACGGTGCAGCGCGTACTGGTCGAGCAGGCCTTCGCCGAGTTCCGGGAGTTCGCGCTGGCCGCAGACCGAGCCAATATCAACTCGTTCCTGGCCGCGCCACTGCTGGTGCGCGGCGAGGGCATCGGCGCGCTCAACCTGTACTCCAGCGAGGGGCACGGCTTCAAATCGCTCGACGAGGCCGTCGTGGTGCTGTTCGCCGGGCAGGCCGCGGTCGCGGTGGCGAACTCCAGGCTGTACCAGAGCGCGCGGGCGCTCGCCGCCCAGCTCGAGGTCGCGATGGCCGGCCGCGCGGTGATCGAGCAGGCCAAAGGCGTGATCATGGCGGTGTACTCGGTCGACGAGGATAAGGCGTTCGACATGCTGCGCCGCGCCTCCCAGGCGGAGAACCGCAAGCTGCGCCAGATAGCCGTGGAGATCGTGAATGCCGCGTCGTCCGGCCAGCCGGTGCTGCTGCGCGGCTGACCACCCCGCCGGCCCCACCAGCGGGCAAACTGGAGGCCGTGCGCACCGACAACGCCGAGAGCGCCGAGAACGCCGCGCAGGCGGTATGGACCGCGGTCGTTCGCTCGGTGATCGGGCCGCTCTCGGTGGAGGCCGACGACGCCGTCATTCGCCGGGTTCGGTTCGGCGCGGTGAACACGGTGGCCAATGCCGGGCCGGGCAGCCTGGCCGCCAGCGCGGCCGGCCAACTCGCCGAGTACTTCGCCGGCGCGCGCCGGGTCTTCGATGTGCGCCCGGACTGGTCCCGGCTGGACGAGGAGCGCGCGCACGTGCTGACCACTCTGCTTCGAATTGCTCCGTTCGGGCACACGGTCAGCTACGGAGAGTTGGCGGCAGCCGCCAGGTTGAGCGATCCAGTTGCCTCGCGCCTGGTGGGTCAGGTCCTGAACGCCAACCCGTGGCCGGTCATCGTGCCCTGCCACCGGGTCGTCATGGCCGATGGATCGCTCGGCGGATTCGGCGGCGGAGTGTGGCGCAAGGACGCCCTGCTGCGTCACGAAGGCGTGCTGCCCGCCACGCTCTTCGACGAGCTAGGCGTGCCTAAGGACCGCCGCTGACCTGCTGAACGGTGGTCGTCAGGCTCGGCTGGCTGGTGTGGTCCAGCATGCCCACCAAGCCGAGCAACGCGATCAGGCCGGCCAGTGCCAGCATGGTGATCGTGATCAACGGTGTGTTGGCCACGGGCGGCGTTACCACGTGTTGCCGCTGGTCACGGGCGGCCAGCAGGGCGTTGATGGCGGTCCCCGGCGTCAGCACCTGGATGCCGAGCTCGCGCGCGGCGACGAGGGTCGGATGGTCCCGGGGTACGTTGAGGTCCGCGACCACCACCGCGACGGCGGGCGTCAGCCGCGACCGGCTCACCACGCCGCGCGCCTCGAGGGAACGGCGCACGGCGGCCAGGTCAGCCGAGCTTCCGAGGTAGTGCACCTGGAACTCGACGGAGCGCATCCTGTGTTGGGACACAAAACCCTCCGCCCTCCCCGAAGCGTCTACGTTATGCCCACCCTCCGTTACGGCGAGAGTCCCAACGGCAACGACCACCCGTATGTTGGCACTCCGTCTCCGAGGTGTCACCATTCGTGATCCTTGCACCTCGTCCGTGGTACGGCCGTCGGGTGACGTCAAAAGCCGGCACCAGGCCGGTCGCGACCCGTGAGCCGAGCGGCGATCACCGCTGCGTCGGCCTGCGCCCGGCGGCGGTCCACCCTGGTCGGCTCACCCGCGGCGAGCACCTGCTCGCCGGCCACCCAGACGTCCCGCACCGCGCTGGCGCCGGCCGCCCACACCAGGTTGGCCAGCAACTGCCCGTCCGGAGTGTGGGCCCCGCCCACGAACGCCGGACTGTCGGTGGACAGGTGCACCATGTCAGCCCATGAGCCGGGTTGCAGGGTGCCGATGTCGTCGCGGCCGAGCGCCGCCGCGCCGCCACGGGTGGCCATCAGCAGAGCCTCCCTGGCCGTCATCGCGGCGGCGTCGCCGGTGGAGAGCCGGGCCAGCAGCGCCGCCAGCCTGATCTCCTCCCACAGGTCGAGGTCATCGTTCGACGCCGGGCCGTCGGTCCCGAGCGCGACCGGCACTCCGGCGGCCCGCAGTGCCATCGTGCGCGCGACGCCGGAGGCCAGCTTGGCGTTCGAGCCTGGGCAGTGCGCCACGGCAACCCCGCGCCTCGCGAAGAGCTCGAGGTCGTAGTCGGACAGGTGTACGGCGTGCGCCGCGAGCACCCGGCCGTCGAGCACGCCGAGCTCGTCGAGCAGTCGCGGCACGGAGCCGTGCTCGGCGCGCTGCGCGGCGTCCTCGGCCAGCGACTCGGCGATGTGGATGTGCAGCAGCGCGCCGCGGGCCTGTGCCGCCGCGCCGACCTCGGCCAGCGCCTGTGGCGGCAGGGTGTACGCGGCGTGCGGACCGTACCCCAGCTCTATCCGCTGCCCCGGCCCGAAGCGCAGCCCGTCGGCGTCGATCCACGCGCTGATGTCCGCAAGCATCCGCTGCCAGCTGCCGAGCCGGTCCCAGCCGGGCACTGCGATGACCCCGGGCGTGATCACGGCGCGGAGGCCCGCGGCCAGCACGGCCTCGGCAATGTGCTCCGAGAAGAAGTACATCTCGACGCTGGTGGTCACCCCGGCGCGGAGCATCTCGACGCAGCCGAGCAGCATGCCGGCCCGCACCTCGGTTGCCTGCAGCCGGGCCTCCGCCGGCCAGATCACCTGCCGGAGCCAGGCCATCAGCGGCAGGTCGCCACCGGCGCCGCGCAGCACCGTCATCGGGCTGTGCGCGTGCGCATTGATCAGGCCGGGCATCAGGATGCCGCTCAGCGCGGTGCTGGCCACCCCGCCCGGCTTCGGTGGCGCGGCCGTCGCCGGGCCGACATAGCCGATCCGGCCGTCGTCGCCCACGTCGACGACGCCGTCGTGCAGCACCGAACACCACGGGTCACATGGCAACACGACGGGGGCGGTGAACCGGGCGGCGGTGCTCACGCGGGCGAATCCTGCCGGATGCGCCGCCGAGGGCGTCGGCAGGTGGCCTCAGGAGGCCTCAGCGGACCTCAGCGCATGCCCGGGGCCTCAGCAGGTCGCCGGAACCGGCACCTCAGCCGGCGCCCGGCGGCCGAGCTGGTACCAGCGGACGGTACCCGGTGGCACTGCGCGGATCACCGGCGGGAACGCCGGCGGTCCGCCGGTCAGCGCGCGGCTGGCCGCATCCCGGTCGAGCACCAAGCCGGGCATGCAGTCGGTGTCCTGGTCGTAATAGCGGTGGAAGACCGGGGTCTGCGAGGCGGACATCGGCGGCACGATCCAGGTCCAGTCGGTCGGGCAGGTCCGGCCGGCCCGCTCCTCCTTGTGCAGGTGCTGCAGGAAGCGGTGGGACTCGGTGTGGTGATCGGTGATGGTGACCCCGGCGGCCTCGAAGGAGTGGAGCACCGCTCGGTTGAGCTCGACGAGGGCGCGGTCGCGCCACAGCGTGCGGTCGCTGGAGCAGTCCAGGCCCAGCCGGGACGCCACCATGCTCACCAAGTTGTAGCGGTCGGCGTCGGCAAGGTTGCGAGCGCCGATCTCGGTGCCCATGTACCAGCCGTTGAACGGCGCGGCCGGGTAGTCGATCCCGCCGATCCGCAGCCGCATGTTGCTGATGGCGGGCACGGCATGCCAGCGCAGCCCCAGCTCGGTGAACCACGGTAGCTCCGGGTGAAGCAGCGGCACCTCGAGTACCACGTCGCGGGGCACGTCGGCCAGCACCACGCCGTCCTGCGGCGTCTCGACCACGAGCGGCAGCAGGTCGAACCGGCCGGGACGCGCCGGACCCACCCAGCCGAGGCGACGCACCGCCGCGGTGAAACCGACGTATCGCGGGTCGCCGAGCACCGCGCCCTCGGCCGACCCGTAGCCGGCGTACCGGATGAGCTGCTCGTTCCAGATCCGCGGACCCGGCCGGCCGGGACTGTCCGGGGCGAACACGCTGATCAGCGGCCGGATCCGGCCGCCGTTGCTGGCCAGCCGGAGGTGCTCGATGCACTCGGCGGCGACGTCAGCGGCGCGCCAGACATGCCGCAGGTCGCGTACCTGCAGGCTGCGCCAGTACAGCCGGCCGATGCAGCGCGCGCTGTTGCGCCACGCCACCCGAGCGCCGAAGGCCAGCTCCAGGATGGTGTGCCGATAGCTGCCGGTGGCAGCCACCTCGGCCCGCACCTGAGCCAACCGCGGCCCGATCGGCCCGCTCATCGGGTGTTCACCGTGGTAACGCCGGAGGAACTCCTCGGCCTCGGCAAGATCCACGCCGTCGGCCGCGGCGTCCAGCTCCGGCCCGTCTACCACGCTATGCTGCACGGCAGTCACGGCGAGTCAACTTAGTTCGGCCGATCGGTTACTCGTAACCGCTGGACGCGCGACCGCGCTGCGGCCCGCACGCAGCCTCGGACGAGTGGCGCGCGCACCCACCGTGCCCGCATCGGCAGCCGAGACAGCGGCCTTGAGTCTCCATCCGGGTGGATTGGCGACCCGTCCGCTGGGCCGTTCAGGCCACGCGTCGGAACAGCAGGTCGTGGACGGTCCGACCGTCGGCGACGGCCCGCTGCTCGAATTTGGTGACCGGTCGCCACGGCGGACGCACCGACCAGCCGTCCGGGCCGCCGGCCTCATTGCGCAGCGTCGGCTCTGCACTGCACGCCGTGAGCATCTGCTCAGCGTAGTGCTCCCAGTCGGTGGCCAGGTGCAGCACCCCGCCGACGACCAGCCGGGACGCGGCCAGCGCGACGAACCCCGGCTCGACGAGCCGCCGCTTGTGGTGGCGCGCCTTGGGCCAGGGGTCGGGAAAGAACACCCGGATGCCGGCGAGCGAAGCCGGCGCGAGGTGGTCGCGCAGCAGGCGCACCGCGTCCCCTCGGACCAGTCGCAGGTTCGCCAGGCCCAGGAGGTCGATCCGCATGAGCAGCTGGGCCAGCCCAGGCCGGTACACCTCGACGGCCAGGTAGTTGACCTCCGGCGCGGCCGCGGCCAGTTCGGCGGTGGTCTCGCCCATGCCGGTGCCGATCTCCAGCAGCAGCGGCGCCTCCCGGCCGAACCATGCGGCGGCGTCCAGTCCGCCGGCTGCGTCCAGGTCATCGAGGTCGTCGAGGGTGGCGCCGAATCGTGGCCAGAGCCGCTCCCACGCGCGCCGCTGCCCGGCCGTCATCCGCTCGCCGCGCCGCGCGTAGCTGACGATGCCGCGCCGCGGGTCCGCCGCCTGCTCCAGGTCCGGCACCGGTGACCACCTCCCGTCGGCGCGCGCCCGACCCTAGCGTCGGGTGCCCGGGCGCGCCCAACGCGCTCGCGCCGGTCTCCTGGACCGGGCATCCTGGGCATATGACCGAGCAGGTCGCCGAGACCGCCGAGTTCGAAGGCGGGGTCGCCGTCGGGATCGACGGCTCCGAGGCGTCCGTGCACGCCTTGCGCGGCGCAGCGAACGAGGCGTCCTGCCACGGCTGCTCGCTGCATGTGATTCGGGCCTGGAGCGTGCGCACCGTGCCCAGGCCGTCGGATTGCCCGGCCGGCGCGGTACCCACCCTCGCCGAGTACGAGAACGAGGCGCAGCGCCGCACCGAGGACTTCGTGCGGGCCAAACTGGGCGAGCGCCCGCCGATCAAAGTCGAGGTGCACGTCGTGCACGCGCCGCCGGCCTTGGCGCTGATCGAGGCCTCCGAGCGGGCCGACCTGCTCGTCGTCGGCCACCGCGGCCGCGGCGGCTTCGCCGGCCTGCTGCTCGGCTCGGTCGCCGAGGACTGCGTCCGGCAGGCTCACTGCCCGGTGCTGGTGGTCCGCCCGCACGACCGGGTCGGGTAAGGCTCTGACCCCGCCACGGCGGCGTTCAGACTGCGAGGAACTCGCCCGTCGGCCTGTTGATCCACTCAAGAGGTGCGGGGCGCGCCAGCAGTTCGGACCCGAGGTGGCCCGACCTCTCACGCAGGCGATAGGCGGGACAGCACCGCCGGGAGCTCTCCGGTGTGCAGGACGGCCAGGCGGCGGGTGGTCCTGGTCAGCGCCACGTAAAGATCGCGGCCGCCGCGGTCCGACCCGGCCAGGATCTCCGCTGGTTCGACGATGACCACGCCGTCGAACTCCAGACCCTTGGCCTGCTCGACGGTGAGGACCAGCACGCGACGATCGAGGACGGAGGAGGCCGGGCCAGATCCCGAGTCACCGGTCGCCGCCTCGGGTACGGCGTGCACGACGGCGGCGCCGAGCACGCCGGCCAGGCCCGCCGGCACGATTACGGCGAGCGTGCCGCCGGCAACCTCGGCCGCCTCCCGGGTCACCACCTCGACCACCAGGTCGGGCAAGTCCCCCGCGGGCACCCGCAGATGCCACGGTGCCACGCCGGACGAGCGGACCGACTCAGGCGGCACGAGCGAGGGATCGACGGACGCCAGCACGTCCGCGGCGACCGCCATCACCTCGGTGGGCGTGCGGTAGTTCATGGTCAGCTCGGCCACCCGCCAGCGATCGCCAAGAAGGGGGCACAGCGCCGCCGCCCAGGAGGTGGCACCCGCCGGCGATCCGGTCTGCGCGATGTCGCCCACCACCGTCATCGAGCGGGTCGGGCAGCGGCGCATGAGCACTCGCCAGGCCATCGGCGACAGCTCCTGCGCCTCGTCGACGATGACGTGCCCGAAGGTCCAGGTACGGTCCGCGGCCGCGCGTTCGGCTGCGGTCTGCGACGGCCGCGCCGCGTGCCGGGCGGCCAGGTGCCTGGCATCCAGCACGTCGCTGGCCCGCAACAGCTCCGGCGTCGCGGTCTCCGGCAGGTTCAGCACGTCCATGACGCCCTTGGCGTAGGCCAGCTCGGCCCACTCGCGGGCGAGCGCCAGCGCGGTGACGGCGGGGTCGTCGGCTGGGCCGAGCAGCTCGGCGGCCTCGTCCAGCAGCGGCACGTCGGCCGGTGTCCACGGCGAGCCGAGCGGACGCCGCAGCAGCGCCCGCTCGGCCGCGTCCAGCGCAGGCGCGGCCGCCGAGGCCAACCGCACCGCCGAGGCCAACCGCACCGGCGAGGCGTACAGCTCGGCGACCAGCCGCTCCGCGGTGAGCCGCGGCCAGAGCGAGTCCAGTACGGCCCGCACCGCGGGGTCGGCCCGCAACTCGGTCCGGATCTCGGCCAGGTCCGCCTCGTCGAAGAGTGTGCCGAACTCGTGCTCGTTCTCCGTCAGCGGGATCTCCTCGAACGACGGCACGATGGCGCCGAGCCGCTCGGCGGCCCGTACGGCCAGCGCGGCGAGCACCTCCCGCTCGAACACCTCCCTGGCCGCGTTGTGCGGCCGGCGCGACGCCCTGGCCCGCGCCCGCGCCCCGGCACACGTCGCCCCGTCCAGCTCCAGCGTCAGCCCGCCCACCTGCAGCGTCCGCGGGCTCTCCGGCACGCTCTGCCGGTCGAGGACAGCGGCCGAGATCACCTCGGCCATCTCCGCCCGCCCCTTGACCTCGGCCACCTCGGCCGGCTCCGACCCGGCCGCAACCAGCCCCGGGTACATCTCGCCCACGGTCCGTAGCAGGGCGTCGGTCTCCCCGAGGGAGGGCAGCACCTGGTCGATGTACCGCAGGAACGTCGGGTTCGGCCCGACGATCAGCACCCCGCGCCGGGACAGCGTCTCCCGGCGGGTGTAGAGCAGGTAGCCGGCGCGGTGCAGCGCCACCGCCGTCTTGCCTGTGCCGGGGCCACCCTGCACCACCAGCACGCCCTCGCTGCCGGACCGGATCACGGTGTCCTGCTCGGCCTGGATCGTGGCCACGATGTCGCGCATCCGCCCGGTGCGGCTGGCATCCAGCGCGGCGAACAATGCCGCCTCGCCGCCGAGCCGGGCGCGTTCCCCGTCGGTCAGCGCGTCCAAGTCGAACACGTCGTCCTCGAAGCCGGTGACCGTCCGGCCCCTGGTGTAGAGGTGGCGACGGCGGAGCACGCCCTCCGGATTGGCCGCCGTCGCGCAGTAGAACGGCCGCGCCGCCGGAGCCCGCCAGTCGACCAGCAGCGGCTCGTAGTCGCCATCCTCGTCGAAGATCCCGATCCGACCGATGTACAGCCGCTCGCCGCCCAGCAGGTCCAGTCGTCCGAAGCACAGCCCACCCTCGACGGCGTTGACCTGCGCCAACCGGTTGCTGTACAGGGACGCGGACGCGTCCCGTTCGGACCGCGCCTGGTGCGTGCCGCCAGCCCCCGCCCGCAACGCCTGGCTCAGCCGTGCGGAGGTCTCTCGCCGCATGGCGTCCAGCCGCCGGTACAGCATGGACACGTATCGCTGTTCCTGGTCCAGCTCGTCGACGGAAAGGGTTGACAATACGGGCA
>DASXTS010000214.1:0-2830 GCA_036505275.1 Pseudonocardiaceae bacterium | reverse complement strand
TCGGCCGGCCCACCCTGCATCGCGCGGTGCAGCACCTGCTCGCCGACCCGGCCGTGCGCGTCACCGTGCTGACTGACCGTCCACAATGGACGGACGTGGCCGGAGCGGCGGCCACCGTGCTGCGCGGCATCCCCGACCACGTCACCGCTCCGCCGCCGGACCAGGACTGGCTCGCCGTGCTGGACCGAGCCGACGCGGCCGCACTAAAGGCCGTGCGCGCCGTTCTCGACAGGACGCCGTGGCCGACCGGGCTCGCCGTCGCCGACGATCTCGTCTCCGCGCTGCCCGAGCAGGCGTTGCTCGTGCTCGGCTCGTCCAATCCGATTCGCGACGTGGCGCTGGCGGCGCGACCGAGGGCCGACCTCACGGTGCACGCCAACCGCGGGGTCGCCGGCATCGACGGCACGGTGTCCACCGCGGTCGGCACAGCGCTGGCGCACGGCGGCCCGAGCTACGCCCTGCTCGGCGACATCACGTTCCTGCACGACGGCACCGGCCTGGTGCTCGGCCCGCACGAGCCTCGGCCGGACCTGACGATCGTGGTGCTCAACGACGACGGCGGCGGTATCTTCGCGCTGCTCGAGCAGGGCGCGCCGGAACACGCCGCGGCCTTCGAGCGGATCTTCGGCACGCCGCACGGCGTCGATCTGGCCGCGCTCTGCGCGGCCACCGGCGTCCGCCACATCGCGGCGCATACCCGCGGCGACCTGGCTGACGCGGTGGGCACGCCACCGGCCGGACTTACCGTGATCGAGGTTCGCACCGACCGCACCGCCCTGCGCGACCTGCACGGCCGCATTCGAGCCGCCGTCGCCGACTCCGTGGCCGCCGCCGTGCGCTGAGGCAGTCAGCGGACTCCAAGATCAGCCCGTGCCGGAGGATGATCGCCAGAACTGTCGACTGGCAACGCGTGGACCGCAACTTCCGCCGACAGTTTCGGTGATCTTGGGCTGGGCAGGACCGAGCGGAGCCGGAAGGAGCCGGACCCACCCCAATGACCCCGGCTAGGACGGCCCGCCGACCACGCCTTCCAGGGCGTCGCGAATGGGCACCAGTTTGGCGGCGGCCTCGCGGACCTCGACGTCGGGGTCGGAGTCGGCGACGATGCCGCAGCCGGCGAAGAGCCGAACCGAGCGGCCCTCCACCTCGGCGCAGCGCAGTGCGATGCCGAGCTCACCGTTGCCGGCGGCGTCCACCCAGCCGACCGGGCCGGCGTAGCGGCCGCGGTCCATCCGCTCCAGCTCGTTGATCAGTCGGCAGGCGTCCGGCGCCGGGGTGCCGCCGACGGCCGCGGTGGGGTGCGCCAGCCAGGCCAACCGCAGCACAGACTGGCCGCCGGTCAGCCGACCGCGGATCTCGGTGGCAAGGTGTTGCACGTTGTGCAGCCGAAGCACCGACGGCCCGGACGGTACCTGCAACGGCGAGCAGAATGGCCGCAGCGCCTCGACCATGGACTGCACCGCGTAGGCGTGCTCGGCGCGGTTCTTGGGGGACGCGAGCAGCTCAGCTGCCAACCGCGAGTCCGCCAGCCCGTCGTGCGGCCACACCGTGCCGGCCAGCACCCGAGCGTCGACCTGCTGGCCCAGCCGCCGCACCAGCAGCTCAGGGGTCGCGCCGACCATGCCATCGACGGAGAAGACCCAGCAACTGGGGTAGTTGGCCGCCAGGCCGCCGAGCAGGTACCGCGGATCGACCGGATACTCGGTGGCCGCGACCACGTCGTGCGCCAGCACCACCTTGGCCAACTCGCCCGAGCGCATCCTCGTCACTGCCCCGGCGACCGCGTTCCGCCAAGTCGACACCGAGAGCTGCCCGTCCGCATAGCGCACCCGGCCGGGGCTGCCGATCGACAGCACCTCAGTGGGCTCTTCCGCACCGCCCTGCCAGGTCAACCAGGTCACGCCGTTCCGGCGGCCCATCACGACCCTCGGCACC
Source organism: Pseudonocardiaceae bacterium (assembly GCA_036505275.1). GTDB lineage: Bacteria > Actinomycetota > Actinomycetes > Mycobacteriales > Pseudonocardiaceae > DASXTS01. Next base: position 895 of record DASXTS010000214.1, on the reverse strand, counting down.
ACCAGCACCGATCGGCCGGGCTCGTCGGCGAACGCGATGCTCGTGAACGCCACCGGGCCGGTGCCCGGCAGCCTGACCTCGTCGTGCACCACCATGCGCGAGGAGTACGAGCGCCACCACGAGTCCAGCTTGGTGAACCGCAACGGGCCGCTGGCCGCCATGCGGGCCAACTCTCCCCAGCCGACGATGCCCTCGCCGCCGTTCACCCAGCACAGCGCGTCGGATGGCGCCGGCAGGTGGTCGATGAGCGCGCCGACCCCGGCCACCACGCGACTGTTGACCCGCAGTTGCTCAGCAATCCGCGCGGTGGTCACGCCCAGAGGGTATGGGCCGCTGGGAAAGTAGGCTGCACAAGGTGGTGCAGCAAACAGTCAGGCGGATCTCGCGGCCGGTGGCGGCCCGCGTGCGGGCCTGGTGCGGCGCCGCGCTGCTGGTCATCCCCGCGCTGATTGCCTTTCTCTGTCTCATGGTCGTGGTCGGCGCATGGCGGGACGACGTAGCGATCTCCTCGCACACCGGCAGGGCTACCGCGGAAGTGGTCTCGGTGTCCTTCGCCCGCACCATCATTCGCTTCACCACCCCGGACGGCGCGGTGCGCAGCCCGCGAACGGGCGTGCTCTACCCCGGGGGCCTCCAGCCCGGCCAGCTCGTGCGCATCGAGTACGACGTGCGCAATCCCGACCTCGCCCGGATCGCCGGGCGAGGCGTCGGCCTCGGCCTGCTACCCGCACTGCTCACTGCCGTCGGCGCCTGTGTCCTGCTCGCCCCGATAGGCCTCTGGCTGCGCCGCCGCCCGCCCACCTGACCGCGGCGTTCGCCGGTCGGTTCGCGCGTGTTCGCCGGTTGGGTCGCGCGTGTTCGCCGGTTGGGTCGGGCGTGTTCGCCGGTTGGGTCG
>DASXTS010000213.1:0-42994 GCA_036505275.1 Pseudonocardiaceae bacterium | reverse complement strand
GACCCGCTGGACGGCGTCGACGAGGCGAAGGCGCGCGAGATCGTCGAGGCGGCGAGGTTCCCCGCCGCGGTGGTCGACCGCATCGTCGACGCAGTGGTCAAGCTGTGGCAGGCGTTCGTCGCGGAGGACGCCACGCTGGTCGAGGTGAACCCGCTGGTGCGCGACCCGTCCGACAACGTGATCGCGCTGGACGGCAAGGTCACCCTGGACGACAACGCCGACTTCCGGCATCCCGACCATCAGCAGTTCGTCGACCGGGTGGCCGAGGACCCGCTGGAGGCGCGAGCCAAGGAGAAGGACCTCAACTACGTCAAGCTGTCCGGCCAGGTCGGGATCATCGGCAATGGCGCCGGCCTGGTGATGTCCACATTGGACGTGGTGGCCTACGCCGGCGAGGAGTTCGGCGGCGTCGAGCCGGCCAACTTCCTCGACATCGGCGGCGGCGCGTCCGCCGAGGTGATGGCCAACGGGCTGGAGATCATCCTTTCCGACCCCGACGTGCGCAGCGTGTTCGTCAACGTGTTCGGCGGGATCACCGCTTGCGACGCGGTGGCCAACGGCATCGTGCAGGCCTTCGAGTTGCTCGACTCCCGCGGCGAAGCGGTGACCAGGCCCATCGTGGTGCGGCTCGACGGCAACAACGCCGAGGAGGGCCGCCGGATCCTCACCGAGGCGAACCTCGCCGGCCTGCAGCAGGTTGACACCATGGACAACGCGGCGCGCACGGCCGCCAAGCTGGCCGCGGCAGGGGCGTGAGTCGACGATGGCAATCTTCCTGACCGAGCAGTCCAGGATCGTCGTGCAGGGAATGACCGGCGCCGAGGGCAGCAGGCACACCCGCCGGATGCTCAAGGCCGGCACCTCGGTGGTCGGTGGGGTCAACCCGCGCAAGGCCGGCCAGAGCGTCGACTTCGACGGGACCGTGATGCCGGTCTTCGCCACCGTGTCCGATGCGATGCGCGAAACCGGCGCCGACGTCAGCGTGGTTTTCGTGCCGCCGCAGTTCGCCAAGGACGCCGTGCTCGAGGCGATCGACGCCGGAATCGGGCTGACCGTGGTGATCACCGAGGGCATCCCGGTGCACGACACCGCCTCGTTCTGGGCGCACGCCTGCGCTACCGGAAACAAGACCCGCATCGTCGGCCCGAACTGCCCCGGGGTCATCTCGCCGGGCAAATCCAACGCCGGCATCATCCCGGCCGACATCACCACGGCCGGCCGGATCGGGCTGGTGTCCAAGTCCGGCACGCTGACGTACCAGATGATGTACGAGCTGCGCGACGTGGGCTTTTCCACCTGCGTCGGCATCGGCGGCGACCCGGTGATCGGCACGACGCACATCGACTGCCTGCAGGCGTTCCAGGACGACCCCGACACCGACGCCATGGTGATGATCGGTGAGATCGGCGGCGACGCGGAGGAGCGGGCGGCCGAGTACGTCAGGGCGCACATCTCCAAGCCGGTCGTCGGTTACGTCGCCGGCTTCACCGCGCCGGAGGGCAAGACCATGGGTCACGCCGGCGCAATCGTGTCCGGCTCGTCGGGCACTGCGGCCGCCAAGAAGGAGGCCCTCGAGGCCGCCGGCGTGCGGGTCGGTAAGACCCCGTCGGAGACCGCCGAACTGATGCACGAGGTGATGCGCGCGCTTGTTTGATCTCCGCCGCGATGGCGGGATCGCCATCCGGGGTGGCGCGTGATCCGATAGCGTTCGGCACGCCTGTCACTGCCATCTCGCGTCAGAGGAGGCTCACGCCATGTCCGTGCCGTTCGGCGGCGCCCAGCCGGCCGTGCCGCCACATCACACGTCGGGTGGCGCGAGGTCGCAGGGCCTCGCGTCCACCCTCGCGCTGGTCGCGGCAGTCCTGGGCCTGGTGATCTACGCCTGCTCCTTCTCCGACGACGCCTTCGCCGCCGGCGTGCCCGCCCTCGTGCTGCCCCTGCTGCTCGGCGGCGGCCTGCTCGCCGGCGCCAGCGCACTACCGAGCCGGCCCAACACGCTGCTGCCGGCCACCCTGCTCGCCGCGCTCGGCACGCTGGTGCTGCTGCTCATCGTGGTCAAGAACAGCTCGGACATCGGCACGATAGTGGTGGTGATCCTGATCGCCGGCGTGCTGGAGCTGGCCGCGTGCACGATCGCCCTGCTGCTGGATCACGGCATGATCAAGCTGGTGCCCAGGGCGGCGCCGCCGGCATATGCCGCGCCGGGTGGCTGGTCGCCGCCGTCGGGCCCGTTCCCGCAGCCGGGATACGGCCCCGGCCCGGGCGGTGGCCCTGGTCCCGCTGTCGGTCCTGGCGGCCCCGGCCCCGGATACGGGCAGCCGGGACAGTACGGCCAGTACGGTGCTGCGCCGGCCGGCGGTGGCCAGCCGCAGTATGGCCAGGGTGGTCCCGGTGGTCCCGGTGGTCACCATGGTGGCCAGGCCGGTCAAGGCGGTCAGAGCGGTCAGAGCGGCCCGCAGCTCGAGCCGCGCACCGGGCCTCAGTACGGCCAGCAACCATACGGCCAGCAACCATACCCCGGCAGCCAGGGCCAGCCCGGCAACCCGCCCGGCAACCCGCCCGGCGGCTTCTGACCCCGGTTGCTTCTGATCGTCGGTGAGGTTCGGACGGGGCCGCGGCGGTTCCGCGGCTGACCTGGTAATCGCCCGATCTGGTCACCGGCGGCGCGTTGTCCCCCGAACGGCCGCAGCACGCTGCGACTGTTGGTTGGTGACCGCGCCGCAACCGGATCCGGCCGCCGGGGCCGGCCTGGCCGAAGTCCCCCGGCTCGCCGCGCGGTGGCCGGAGGTGTCGACCGTTCGGGTGCTGCTCGCCGCGGTCGCCGGCCCGGTGCTCGCCGGCTATGCGTCCGCCGTCGTCCTGGTGGCGCTGCTGTCCGTCACGGCAGGCGCCGAGTGGTCGTTGGCCGGCACGTTGCGTGCCGCGGCGCCGTTCTGGCTGGCCGCACACCAGGTCCCGCTGACCATCACGGCGCCGGGTGCCGACCCCGCACCGCTCGGCGTGCTGCCGCTGCTGCCGACCGCAGGTGTCGCCGTGCTGATAGCACGATCGGCTGGCGCGGCGGCGCTTCGGCTCGGCTGGCTCCGGCCTGGTCGGATCGGGGTGCTCGCCGCCGTCTTCGGCGGCATGCACGCCGGGCTCGGGCTGCTCCTCGCCGTGCTCGAACCGTCCTCGCGGATGGCCGCAGGCCGGGTGCCCGCCCTCCTGGGCTGCGCCGCGACCGCCGCCCTCGCCGCGCTCTGCGGCGGAGTGCGTGCCGCCGGTCTCGACGCCGTGGCGTCCGCGCTGCTACCACCTTCGGCGGTGCCCGGTCTGCGCGCCGGACTCGCTGGACTTGCCGGGCTGCTGACCGCGGGCGCGCTGTGCACCTTCGGGGGCCTGTTGCTCTCCGCGGCCACAGCGCACAGCCTGATCGCCGGTTGGAGCGGCACTGCCGGCGGCCAACTCGGCGTCACCGTGCTGTCCATCGCCTACCTGCCCAACGCAGCCATCGCCGCGCTGTCCTGGACGTCGGGCCCAGGACTGTCCGTCGGCGCCGTCTCGGTAACCCCCTTCGGCACCACGGCCGGGCCGCTGCCAGCCGTGCCACTGCTCGCCGCCCTACCAGAGCCGGGACCGGCCCCGTGGCGAATCCTCGTCTTCGCCCTCCCGCTGCTCGCCGGCGTGCTCGTCGGCCGCCAGTGCCGCCGCATCCCCGGCGATCCGACCGACCGCCTGCACGCCGTCGTCACGGCCGGCGCGGTCGCCGCGTCTGCCAGCTTCCTGCTCGCCATCCTGGCCGGCGGCCGCCTCGGCGGCGGCGCCTTCGACCCGGTACGGGTCCCCCCGGCGTCCCTCGCACTCGCCGTCTTCGTCTGGCTCGTCCTCCCTGCCGGCCTCATCGTCGGCCTCGCCGGCAGCGGACGCTCGGCCAGCCCCACCGGAACCCTCGAAACCCCGGACGAGCCGTTACCCGAGTCCGGCGTCCAACCGCGCTCCGACCTCGACGACGCCCTGGACGGCGGCCCGGACGCTGGCCCGGACCTCGGTCCGGATGTCGGCCCGGACCTCGGCCCGGATGTCGGCACCGGCGCCGACTCGGATCTCAGTCCGGACATGGACCCGGACGCCGGTCCGGACGCCTGGCTCTCTGCAGACGGCCGCGTGGACCCTGGCGCCGGTCATGAGGTCGGGTACGACGTGGACGTCTGTCCGGATCCGGACGACGGCCTGGACGCCAAAGCCGAACGGACGCCTGACGCAGAACCGTGTCCCGAGGCCGATTCGGCTGCCAAGGGTCAGTCGACTGCCAAGACCGAACCGGCTCCCAGGACCGAACCGGCTCCCAGGACCGAACCGACTTCCGAGGCCGATGTGACCCCCGAGGCCGAACTGGCACTCGAGGTCGAGCCAGACGCCCTACAGGTGCGGATCGCCGGAACTGGCTTGAATATCGCGTCCGGGGTGGTTGCAGGGGGCGGGTAGTGGTCCATGATCGTCGGACGTGTCGACTCAGGTTGCACGTCGCGCATCGTGAACCGACAGTTCCGGTGATCACCGACTCGCCAGCGGGCGGAAGCGCTGCGATCAGCGGGGGTGGGCGAACGGCCGGCCCCGCACCCGACCCATCGTGGCTGCAGGCTCCGTGACTACCCTGGCCGCGTCCGCATTGTCCGGTTCCAGGAGCATCCACTGACACCCGTCCAACCGCAGGTTCGACGCCGGCTCGAGCTTCCCGTTCCGGCCAGGCTCGTCGTTCTGGTGTCCGGTTCGGGCACCCTGCTGCAGGCGCTGCTGGACGCGGGCGAGCGCTATCCAGCCCAGGTGGTGGCGGTCGGCGCCGACCGGGACGGCATCGAGGGGCTGCGCAGGGCCGAGAAGGCCGGGGTGCCGTCGTTCGTGGTGCGACTCTCCGATTATCCCGATCGCCCGAGCTGGGACGCGGCGCTGACCGCAGCGGTGGCCGAACATCGGCCGGACCTGGTGGTGTCGGCCGGGTTCATGAAGCTGTTCGGCCCCACGTTCCTCGGCAGCCTCGGCGGCAGAGTGATCAACAGCCATCCGGCGCTGCTGCCGGCCTTTCCGGGCCCGCACGCCGTTCGAGATGCATTGGCGTACGGCGCCAAGATCACCGGGTGTTCGATCATCCTGGTGGATCACGGCGTCGACACCGGCCCGGTGCTCGCCCAGCAGCCGGTGTTCATCGAGCCGACGGACGACGAGCAGACCCTGCACGAGCGGATCAAGATCGTAGAACGGCGACTCCTGGTCGACGTGGTTGCCGCGCTGGCCCGCCACGGGGCCACCATCACCGGACGAGAGGTGAGCATCCCGTGAAAGGTGCCGAACCGATGCCGGTGCGCCGGGCACTCGTCAGCGTCTCGGACAAGACAGGCCTGGTCGAGCTGGCGACGGCACTACACGATGCGGGCGTGCAGCTGGTGTCCACCGGCTCGACGGCGGCCAGAATCGCCGAGGCCGGCGTTCCGGTGTCCGCCGTCGAGGACGTCACCGGCTTCCCGGAGTGCCTGGACGGCCGGGTGAAGACGCTGCACCCGCGGGTACATGCCGGCCTGCTGGCGGACCTGCGGCGGGCCGAGCACCTGGCACAGCTTCAGCAGTTGGGTATCGAGCCCTTCGACCTCCTCGTGGTCAACCTGTATCCGTTCGCGCAGACCGTAGCCGCGGGGGCCGACAACGAGGAGTGCGTCGAGCAGATCGACATTGGCGGTCCGGCCATGGTGCGGGCCGCGGCGAAGAACCATGCCAATGTCGCGGTGGTTGTCGAACCGGACCGGTACCCGTTTGTCGCCGAGCGGGTACGCGCCGGCGGTTTCACGCTGGCCGAGCGGCGGGCGATGGCCGTGGCGGCGTTCCGGCACACCGCCTCCTACGACATCGCGGTGGCGTCCTGGATGGGCAATGTGCTGGCGCCGGACGACGGCGGCACCGGCTTCCCCGGCTGGCTCGCGGGGTCCTGGCGGCGCGGGTCGGTACTGCGGTACGGCGAGAACCCGCACCAACGGGGCGCTCTCTACCTCGCCGCTGGCACGTCGGCCACGGGCCTGGCCGGCGCCCAGCAGTTGCACGGCAAGGAGATGTCGTTCAACAACTACGTCGACGCCGATGCCGCGGTGCGAGCCGCCTACGACCACGCGCTGCCCTGCGTCGCGATCATCAAACACGCCAACCCGTGCGGCATCGCGGTGTCCACTATGGACGACATTGCCGACGCGCACGCCAAGGCCCACGCGTGCGACCCGGTGAGCGCGTTCGGCGGCGTGATCGCGTCGAACCAGCCGGTCACGGTGGCGATGGCCGAGCAGGTGGCGGACGTGTTCACCGAGGTCGTGGTGGCGCCGGGGTACGCAGATGGTGCGGTGGACGTACTGGCGCGCAAGAAGAACGTGCGGATCCTGGTGACCGGCGAGCCGGCCCGCGGCGGCGTCGAGCTGCGCCCGGTGTCCGGTGGGGTGCTGCTGCAGGACAGGGACGGCCTCGACGCGGTCGGTGACGACCCGGCGGGCTGGACGCTGGCCTGCGGCGACCCTGTTGACACGGAGACCCTGGCCGAGCTCGCCTTCGCGTGGCGGGCCTGCCGGGCGGTCAAGTCCAACGCCATCGTGGTTGCCGCCGGTGGCGCCACGATCGGCATCGGCATGGGTCAGGTGAACCGGGTGGACGCCGCCCGGCTGGCGGTGACCCGCGGCGGGACGCGCTGTGCCGGCGCGGTGGCCGCATCCGATGCGTTCTTCCCGTTCCCCGACGGGTTGCAGGTGCTGCTCGACGCGGGTGTGCGGGCCGTGGTGCAGCCTGGCGGCTCGGTGCGCGACGCCGAGGTCATCGAGGCCGCGAAGGTGGCCGGGGTGCCGCTGTACCTCACCGGGACCAGGCACTTCGCCCACTGATCCGCGGATGGCTTGCCCCCGCTTGACGGTTCGGCAACGAGGGGGTTTACTGAAGCTAGTCGAACAAACGTTCGACTAGCTCGACCGCCGTCTTCCCACGGCTGGCAAGAGAACCGTGAGGGGAGGTGGGCATGTCCGCGGTGGCCGTGGTGGCTGCCGCGACCGCCACGAGGACTGCGACGTCGTTGGAACCGCGGACCGTTCCGGTGCCGGAGCAGTTGGCCGCGTTGCTGCCGTGGGGTGGGCTGCGTCGCGGTTCGGTGGTTGCGGTCCACGGGTCGACGTCGCTGCTGCTCGCGCTGTTGAGCACGGCGTCGGCGGCCGGGTCGTGGACGGCGGTGGTCGGCCGGCCGGACGTCGGGCTGCTCGCCGCCGCGGAGGCGGGCATCGCCGTGGAGCGGCTGGCCCTGGTGCCGCGGCCGGGTGCGCACCTGGCGGCAGTGACGGCGGCCCTGTTGGACGGCGTCGAGCTGGTCGCGGTGGCCGGAGTGGAGCGGCTGTCCGCCGCGGAGGCGCGACGGTTGACCGGGCGGACAAGGCACCGCGGCGCGGTGCTGCTGCCGCTGGGCGACTGGCCGGGCGCCGACGTCCGGCTGCACGGCGAGCGGATCGAGTGGGACGGGCTGGGCTCGGGGCACGGCCGGCTGCGGTCCATGCGCCTCACCGTGCGGGTCGCCGGCCGGGGTGCGGCCGCCCGGCCGCGGACCGCCGACGTGGCGCTGGTCGGTGCGCCGGCCGTAGCGACGGCTGCCGTACCGGATGCGGTGCCAGATGTCGTACCGGATGCGGTGCCAGATGCGGTGCCAGGTGCGGTGCGGGACGCCAGGGCGCTGCGGATTGCGGGGTGATCGGCAGAAGGACGAGGTGATCGGGGTGGCGATCCGGACCATCGCGGTGTGGTGCCCGGACTGGCCGGTGGTCGCGGCCAGTGTCGCCGAGGGGATACCGCCGCAGCGGCCGGCCGCGGTGCTCGCCTCGAACCAGGTGATCGCCTGCTCGGCAGCGGCCAGAGCCAACGGCGTACGCCACGGTCTGCGCAAGCGGGAGGCGCAGTCCCGCTGCCCGGAACTCGCGGTGCTCGACCATGATCCCGATCGGGACGCCAGGGCGTTCGAGCCGGTGGTCTGCGCGGTGGAGGCACAGGCCCCCGGCGTGGAGGTGGTCCGGCCCGGGCTGGTCGTGGTGGCGGCGCGCGGGCCGGTCGGCTACTTCGGCAGCGAGCTGGCGGTCGCCGAGCGGATCATCGACGCGGTCGCGGTCGAGGCCGAAGTGGAGTGCCAGATCGGGATCGCCGACGGGATTTTCGCCGCCACCCTCGCCGCTCACCGCGGAGTGCTGGTCGAGCACGGGGAGACGCCCAGCTTCCTTGGCCCGCTGGGGATCACCGAGCTGCTGCAGATGCCCGGCATCGGGATCACCAGGAAGGGCCGGGACGCCGTGGCGGTCCGCGCGCGGGAGGATCTCGTCGGGCTGCTGCGCCGGCTCGGGCTGCGCACGCTGGGTGCGTTTGCCGCCCTACCGGTGCGCGACGTCGCCACCCGGTTCGGTCCTGACGCCGTGCTGGCACACCGGCTGGCTGGCGGGGCCGACGAACGGCCGCTGGCGAAGCGGCAGGTACCGGTGGACCTCGCGGTCGTCCAGCGGCTCGACCCTCCGGTGGAGCGGGTGGACGCGGCGGCGTTCGCTGCGCGGGAGCCGGCGGCGAGGTTGCACGGGTTGCTCACCGAGCGCGGGCTGGCCTGCATCCGGCTGCTGGTGCATGCCGAGACCGAGCACGGCGAGGAGCTGGTCAGGGCGTGGCGGTGCGCCGAGCCGCTCAACCCAAGCGGCATTTACGACCGCGTCCGCTGGCAGCTGGACGCCTGGGTTACGGCCGCTCAGCGGGCCGGCGAGCGGTCGCAGCCGGCCGGGCCGTCGGCTGGGATCGTGTTGCTGCGGCTGGTGCCTGACGAGGTGGTGCCGGTCGGGGCCATGCCGCGTGGCCTGTGGGGGGAGGACGACGAGGCGGATGAGCGGGCCGGGCGGGCCATGGTCAGGGTGCAGGGCATGCTGGGGCCGGACTCGGTGTACACCGCCGTGCCCGGCGGCGGACGCGATCCTGCGCAGCGGGTCCGGCTGGTGCCATGGGGCGACGAGCGCACGCCGGAGAGACCGGCCGAACCCTCGTGGCCGGGCCGGTTGCCGGCGCCGTCTCCGGCGACCGTGTACGCCGCCGCGTGGCACGTGCCACCGCCACCGGCCGAGGTGCTCGACGCCGCCGGTGGGCCGGTCGGGGTGACGGCCCGCGCGATGCTCACCGCCCCGCCGCACCGGATAGCGGTGGACGGCCGGCCCCCGCGCGCCGTGCTCGGTTGGGCCGGTCCGTGGCCGGTCGAGGAACGTTGGTGGGAGCCCGGGGGCCGGCGTCGCGCCAGGTTGCAGGTCGTCCTGGACGCACCGGCCGCCGCGGACACCCAGACGGGGGACGACGGCCCGACCGGGCCCGCCGGCCCGACCGGGGACGGCCCGACCGCGCTGCTGCTCGCCTGCGAGAGCGGCCGCTGGCAAGTCGAGGGGGTCTACGACTGATGGGCTGGGACAACCGCCCCATTCCATGGAGCGAGCTGGAGCGCGTGCTGTCCGGGCGGCCGGCGCAACAGCCGGCACAGCGGCCGGCACGGTCCAGGGACGAGCCACACCCCGGCGACGGCGGCGACAGCCCGGCCTGGACGCGCCACCGCGCCGAGTACGAGCCACCGCCCGACCTCGATCCCGCGGCGCGGGCCGGCCAGGACACCGAGCCGGGAGCCGGCCAGGACACCGAGCCGCGGGCCGAACGGGTGCCGTACGCCGAGCTGCACTGCCACTCCAACTTCAGCTTTCTGGACGGCGCGAGCCATCCGGAGGAGCTGGTCGAGCAGGCCGCCCGGCTCGGGTTGGACGCGATCGCGATCACCGATCACGACGGCATGTACGGCGTGGTGCGCTTCGCGGAGGCCGCCAGGGAGCTCGGCGTGCGCACCGTGTACGGCGCGGAGCTCAATCTGGGGCTGACGCCGACGCCGACCGGGGTGCGTACCGGCACGCCGGACCCGATCGGCACCCACCTGCTGGTGCTGGCCAGGGATGCCGAGGGCTACCGCCGGCTGTGCCGGGTGATCACCAACGCGCACATCGCCGGCGGCGTCAAGGGCCGTCCGAGCTACGACCTGGAGCAGGTGGCGGTCGCGGCAGGCGGGCACTGGCTGGTGCTCACCGGGTGCCGCAAGGGGGCGGTCCGCCGGGCTCTCACCGACGGTGGGCAGCCGGCGGCCGAGCGCGAGCTGCACCGGATGGTCGAGCTGTTCGGTGCTCAACACGTAGCCGTCGAGTTGATCGACCATAGCCTGCCGACCGACGACGAGGACAACGACGCGCTCGCCGAGGCGGCACAGCGGGTCCGGCTGCCCACCGTGGCCAGCAACGCCGTGCACTACGCCAGGCCCAAGCAGTGGCGGTTGGCCACCATGGTGGCCGCGGTCCGGGCCAGGAGCAGCCTGGACGACATGGACGGCTGGCTGCCGCCGGCGAGTACCGCGCACCTGCGCTCAGGCGCCGAAATGGCCGCCAGGTTCGCTCGCTACCCGGGTGCCGTCGACCGCGCGGCCGGCTATGGCCGTGAGTGCGCCTTCGACCTCAGGCTGGTGGCGCCCGACCTGCCCCCGTTCGACGTGCCGGGCAGGCACACCCCGGCGAGTTGGCTGCGGGTGCTCACCAGGGTCGGCGCCACCCGCAGATACGGCTCCTACGACGAGATGCCGCACGCGTTCCACCAGCTCGACCACGAGTTGAAGATCATCGACGACAAGAACTTCCCGGGCTACTTCCTGATCGTGCACGACATCGTGGAGTTCTGCCGCAGGGAAGGCATCCTGTGCCAGGGCCGCGGCTCTGCGGCCAACTCCGCGGTCTGTTACGCGCTGGGAATCACCAACGTCGACGCAGTGAGCAACAACCTGCTGTTCGAGCGCTTTCTCGCCCCCGACCGGGACGGCTACCCGGACATCGACCTCGATATCGAATCCGACCGGCGCGAGGAGGTGATCCAGTACGTCTACCGCCAGTACGGGCGGGAACGCGCGGCGCAGGTGGCCAACGTGATCACCTATCGGGCCAGGTCGGCGGTGCGCGACGTGGCCAGGGCGCTCGGCCACAGCCCAGGCACCCAGGACGCCTGGAGCAAGCAGATCGACCGGTGGGGGCCGCTGGACCGCACCGATGTCGACGACATCCCGGCGCCGGTGATCAAGCTCGCGCATGAGCTGGAGGGCTTCCCGCGGCATCTCGGCATCCACTCCGGCGGGATGGTGCTGGCCCACCGGCCGGTCAGCGAGGTGTGCCCGGTGGAGTGGGCCCGGATGGCCAAGCGCAGCGTGCTGCAGTGGGACAAGGACGACTGCGCCGCCGTCGGCCTGGTGAAATTCGACCTGCTCGGGCTGGGCATGCTGTCCGCGCTGCACTATGTGATCGATCTGGTTGCCGAGTGGCACGGCCGCACGATCGAACTGTCCGACCTGCAGCCCAATGACCCGTTGGTCTACGAGATGCTGTGCAAGGCCGACTCGGTCGGGGTCTTCCAGGTGGAGTCCCGCGCGCAGATGGCCACCCTGCCGCGGTTGAAGCCGCGCGAGTTCTACGACCTGGTTGTCGAGGTGGCGCTGATCCGGCCAGGCCCGATCCAGGGCGGCTCGGTGCATCCGTACATCCGCCGGCGCAACGGCGTCGAGGAGTGGGACTACGACCACGAGCTGCTCAAGCCGGCGTTGCGCAAGACCTTCGGCGTGCCGCTGTTCCAGGAGCAGCTCATGCAGATCGCGGTGGACGTCGCCGGCTTCAGTGCCGCCGAGGCGGACCAACTGCGCCGCGCGATGGGCGCCAAACGGTCGGCGGAGCGCATGGAGCGGCTCCGTGACCGATTCTTCGCCGGCATGGCGGGCAGGGACGTCCCGGAGGAGGTGGCCGGGCGGATCTACGAGAAGCTGCTGGCATTCGCCAACTTCGGCTTCCCGGAGAGCCACTCGATCAGCTTCGCCTCGCTCGTCTACGCCAGCGCGTGGTTCAAGTACTACTACCCGGCGGCGTTCTGCGCGGCCCTGCTACGCGCACAACCGATGGGCTTCTACTCGCCGCAGTCCCTGATCGCCGACGCCAGGCGGCACGGCGTGACGGTCTACGGCCCCGACGTCAACGCCAGCCAGGTGCACGCCACGCTTGAACCGCTGCCTGGTTGGCGGCGCCGACCGCAGAAGGTCGGGCCTCCGCCGCGCGGGGTCGATCCAGAGGCATCGGTCGCGATTCGGCTCGGGCTCGGCGACGTGCGGTTGATCGGCACAGAGTTGGCCGAACGCATCGTGCAGGAGCGGGACGCGCACGGCCGGTACGCCCGCATGACGGACGTGGCGAGGCGGGTCGGGCTGCGGGTCGCGCAGGCCGAGGCGCTGGCCACCGCGGGCGCCTTCGGTGACGACTTCGGCGACGACCGCAGGCAGGCGCTGTGGGCCGCCGGTGCCGCCGCCCAGGAGCGGGCCGACCGGCTGCCGGGGCTGGCAGCCGGGGTGCAGGCCCCCGAGCTGCCCGGGATGACCCAGCTCGAGCGGGCGGTTGCCGACGTGTGGTCGACCGGCGTGTCACCGGACACCTACCCGACCGAGTTCGTCCGCGAGTACCTCGACGGGTTGGGCGTGGTCACCGCCGAGCAGCTGAAGAGGGCGGGGGACGGCGAGCGGGTGCTGGTCGCCGGCGCGGTGACCCACCGGCAGCGGCCGGCGACCGCCGGTGGTGTCACCTTCATCAACCTCGAGGACGAGACCGGCATGGTGAACGTGATCTGCTCAGCTGGCTTGTGGGTGCGCTACCGGCGGGTGGCCAGGGTCAGCCTGGCGCTGATCGTCCGCGGCACCGTGGAGCGGACCGACGGCGTGATCAATGTCATGGCCGACCGGCTCGAGAGCCTCGACCTCGGCATTGCCTCCCGGTCCCGTGATTTCCGCTAGTCGCTCAGCTCGGCGCCTTGGCGACATCGATCTCCGCCACCGACCCGTCGGCCACGAGGTCGGCGATCGAGCGCGGCAGGACGAACGCCGTGCCGCCGCCCGGCTGCTCGAACCACGGCACGGCCAACCCGGTCAGCGCCTCCAGCGGACGCTGGACCCGGTACGCGTGGTACGGGAAGTCGCTCCACTCCGCCGGCAGCGACCGGTGCCTGTACTCCGTGCGCGCGGCGTAGGTCACGTTCCCGTTGTCCTCGCCGTACCGGTCGACCTCGGTGCCCGCCGGCAGGAGCACGATCCGCTTGTCCCGGAACAACGTCAGCGGCGGGTCCCCGGGCAGCGGCTGGATCTTCCACTGTGACGACAGTTGCGGCGCCGCGGTGGCCGGGGCGGCCGGGGCCGCCGCGCCGCCGGCATCGCCGGTGCCCCGCGGTGCCTCCTGGTCGCCCTCCTGGTCGCCCGCCTCGTCACCTCTGGCAGGCGCCGGCGCGGTGCCGGCCGCTGGCGGCGTGCCCGCCCGTGGCGTGCTTGGCGCGGCCGGCGTCGTCCTCGCGGCTCCCGTTTGCGTGCCGGTGGGCGTGCTGGGTGTGGCTGGCGTGCCCGTTTGGTCGGTGGTTGCTGGAGCCGTATCGGTCGGCCCGGCCGGCGTGTCCGTGGCCTCCGGTGCGCTACCCGGTTGCGTGCTCGGCCTGGCCGCCGCGGCTGGTGGCGGGCCGGTCGAGGCGGCCGACGCCCTACCCGACGGTTGTTGGCCTGGTTGGGCTGCCGGTCGGCCGCCGGGCGGGGCCTCGTCGGCGGCGCGGCCCGGCTGAGTCCCCGTTGTCACTGACGGCTCTCGGGTGACCTTCCCGCCGGGCTCGGCCGCCGGCCGCTCGTCAGGTGCGGGGGCCCGGAGGTCGGTCGGTGTACGTGCACCGGCCGGCCGCTGCTCGGCGCCGATTCGCTCCTTGGGCCCGGCCGCCGGTGGACTTGCGGCTGCGGACGGACCGGCCGCCGTAAGCCTTTCCCGAGGCGGCAGTGCGCCGGTGGGCTCGGCCGGTGCCGGTTCGCCGGCTTCGGCCGACGGTGCCGCGACACCGGCCGGTGGCTGGACCTCGGCTGGCCGTGCTGGCGGCGGCTGGACGTCGGCCGGCCGCGCCGACGGTGGCTGGACCTCGGCGGGCCGTTCCGATCCGGGCTGATCGGAGGCCGCTGGCTTTCGGGTTTCCACCGGCTCGGCAGCCGACGGCCGGCTTCCTAGCGGCGGTCGTGACGCCGCTGGGGAGACGGCGGGCCCCGGCGTCCGGGTTCCGGCCTCGGCCGGGGCAGCGCCCCTCGGCGGGCCGGCGGTCGTCGGCGAAACGCCGGTTGGTCCGGCCGTTGCCGGCGTGCCGACCCCTGACATGCCGGCGAGTATCGCGCGGACCCGACTCGCGGATCCGGCCGCCGGCGGGCTGGGGGGCACGGCGGCGGTGGCGCTCGATGGCTCGGTGCCACCCGGTGTGGCGCTGGCCCCTTGACCTGCCTGGTCCTGGGGCTCGGCGGTCGCCGGTGCCGTGGTGATCGGTGCGGTCTCCGCACGCTCGGCGGCGGTCGACGGCGGCGCCGGTTCCCCGGCGGCTCCGGGTGCGGACATGGCCGGCCGGTCGCCTTCGGCCGATGCAGGCTGGGGACCGACGACGCTGCCAGCCGGCCGCTGAGCGGCCCGCGACAGGCTCGGAGTCGGCGCCATGGCAAGAGTGGGCTCGCCAGTTGTCCGCCCGGCCGTGACGGGCGCTACGGGCGGCGCGGACGGCGCGGACGGCACGGACGGCACGGACGGCACGGACGGCGCGGACGGTACCGGCGGTACCGGCGGCACCGACTGCACCGACGCCATCGACGGCACAGGCGGCGTCATGACGTCCGGAAGACCCGGGCCGGTAGCCGGACGCTCCGGTGCCGGCCGGGCACTGTCGGTGCCGGGCGTCGCCGCCTCGGCGATATCCTCGGCGGGCTCGTCGGCGTGCTCGCGGGACATGTAAAGCTGGCCGATGAGGTACGCGGCCGCCTGCCTCGAGTTCGAGAAGGTGGCGAGCTCGTGGCGGAGGCCGTGCTCGGTCCGGAAAACCGCCCAGCCAGAGCCCTCGCGTAGCACCGACCACGAACCCTCGGCAGCCGCGCCCACCCGGTACGCCCGCCTGGACAGACCGAGTTCGACCGCCGCCGCCCGCAGCCGGTCGAAACTGGTGCTGTCGTCGTTCGGCTGGCCGGTGTCCGACCCCCCAGCGCGCGTCGCGGTACGCAGTCCACTGGACCCCATCGTGCTCCTCGGCTCGTTCCTGCTGCGCTCGTACGTTGCGCTCAACGAGCGTCCGGTCGCGGCGAAACGCTCGGTCGGGCCGCTGGCAGGAGCGGTCAAGCCTGCCCCGGCCGAGGAGCCGACACGGGCCGTCCCCGGCGTGGACGCTCCGCCAGGGGTCGTGAATCCGCCGCGGCCCGTTGTGGGTTGGCTTCGGGTCGTGGGTCCGCCACCACTCACCGGTCGGGCGCTGCTTGCGGCCTCACCCGTTGCCACCCCGCGGCCGGACGCCAATCCGCTCGCGGTGGGGCCACTGGTCGCAGGGCTGCCGCCGGCTGCGGGTCCACCGGCGGCCGTGCTGCTGGCGCCGGCTCTCGGCACGCCGGCGGTCCCGGGGCCGCCGACGTCCGGGCCGCGTCCGGTCAGGGAGAAATCGCTGGTCGAGGCGGCGCCGCCCGGCTGCGGTGTGCCTGGTCGGCGGGCACTGCCGGCACCGGGAGCACCCCCGATGCGCGAGTCGGCGGGGGCAGCGGAGCCGGCTCCGGCCGAACGGCCTCCGGCGACGGTTGCGCCACTGCTGGTGGGACCGCTTCCGGCCAGCGACGCTCCGCGGGAGCCCGGGCCGCCAGCGGCACCTGCGCCACCGCCGGCGCCCGCGCCGCCAGGGCCACCCGAGCCACCGACTGCGCCAGCGCGACCGCGGCCACCGCCAGCACTCGAGCCGCCGGCGCCACCGACGGCACCGACGGGACCGGCGCCACTCCCGGCACCGGGGCGCCCTGGGCCACTGGCGCCGACCTGCTTGGGGGAACCGGTGTGGGCGGCCGGGGTGTCAAGGGACGTACCGGGAACACCGCGGCTTGCCGGGCCGGCGCCGGCGTAGGTGCCACGCTCCGGATACCCGCCGCGGCTCGGACCGCCGCCGGCGCCGCCGCCGGCGGCGGAACCCGGGCCAGAGCCGGCGGCTCCCACGGAACCGGAGCCGGGGGCTCCCACGGCACCCGAGCCGGAACCGAGGCCGGCTCCCACGGCACCCGAGCCCGGGGCTCCCACGGCACCTGAGCCGGAACCGGAGCCCGGGGCTCCCACGGCACCCGAGCGGGAGCCGGCGGATCCCACGGAACCGGAGCCCGCGGCCGGCGCCTGTCCACCGCCGTCATCGGCGGTACGGCCGGACACCGTGGCCATCGCGGCCCGCCTGGTCTCCGCGTGGACGACCGGCGGCTGGAAGTTGCGCTGTCTGATGTGGGCCACGAGCTCGGGGTCGGGCGGCATCGCGTAGCTGCGCAGGTAATAGGTGACCGAACCGGGCCAGACCCACACGCCGTCGGTGTGCCAAGTGAGCGGAACGGCGCGCCCCCGGCTAGGGTCGATCCGGTCGTGCCCGAAGCCATCGGCCGCGAACACAACGGGCGCCGACTCGAGGTAGGCCAACACCCTGCCGGCCTCGGCCTCGTCCAGCATCTGTCGATCGACGTGCGGCCGTCCTTCGGCGCCCTCCCCGTCGAAGACCTTGGCTCTACGGAAGGTTTGCCTCACCCCGCGCTGGGTTTGATCAGTCATGGCTCCGTCCCGACTTCCAGGTGACGCCCAGCCCGCTGTCGGACCCGAACGTGAGGGCGTCATCCTACCCGGGCTGGTTGTCACCGGCGGAGTCGACCAATGCCGCACGACCGAGGTGGGCCGAGTTGTGGCAGGGTGCCAGTCCGTGGTCGATGAGCTGGTCGAGGGGCCGGTCGAGGGGCTGGTCGAGGAGCTGGTCGGCGCGCACCTCTCCGATGCCGTACTGGCCGGCCAGACCTGGCGGCGACGCCGGTTCAACGAATGCCGGTTCGTGGACGCCGACCTGCGCCGTCTGGAGACGATCGGCTGCGTGTTCACGCGCTGTGACTTCAGCCTCGCCGACATCGGCCGATCGAGCCACCGTGGCACCGCGTTCCGATCGTGCACGTTCCGCGCAAGCACGCTGACCGGCGCGGTGCTCGACGGGTGCTCCCTGCTCGGTTCGACGCTCTCCGAGTGCCGGCTGCGGCCGATCACCCTGACCGGCACGGACCTCACCCTCGTCGGCCTGGGCGGAGCCGACCTGCGCGAGGCCGACCTGCGGGGCGCCCGGATGCTAGGCACCCTGCTGCTCGGCGCCGACCTACGCGGGGCGCGGCTGGACGCAGATGCGCTGGTGCAGGCCCAGTTGCGCGGCGCCAAGGTCGACCTCGACACCGCCGTAGCGTTCGCCGCCGCCCACGGCCTGCTGGTGGAACAACCGAACCCATGATCGACGCGAAGACCGACAGCCGTCGCGTCACCGGCGTTGCGCTGGCGCTGGTCGTGGGTGCGCTGCTCGCGGTGCAGACGCGGATCAACGGCGAACTCGGGCACCAGTTGCACGACGGCGTGCTGGCCGCGTTGATCAGCTTCGGCACCGGGTTGCTGGCACTGCTGGCGTGCATCGCAGTCTCGACGCGGATCCGGGCGGGGCTACGGCGCGTCACCGTGGCCGTCAAGAGGACCGAGCTGCGCTGGTGGCACCTCTGCGGCGGCGCCAGCGGCGCGTACCTGGTCACCTGCCAAGGCCTGACGATCAGCTCGATCGGCGTCGCGGTGTTCACTGTGGCCACGGTTGCCGGTCAGGCCGCGAGCGGGCTTGTGGTCGACCGGCTCGGCGTCGGCCCGGCCGGCGGCGAACCGGTGACCGTGACGCGGATGCTCGGCGCGGTCGGCGCGGTGATCGCCGTGCTGGTCGCCGTGTCCGACCGCCTGGCGGCGCCGGCCGCGCTCGGCCTGGCCGCGTTGCCGCTGCTGGCCGGCTTCGCGCTGTCCTGGCAGCAGGCGGTGAACGGCCGGGTGGCGGTGGCCAGCGCACCGCTCCCGGCCGCAGTGGTCAACTTCACGGCCGGCACCGTCGTTCTGGTGGCCGTAGCGGCGGTCCGGGCCGCGATCAATGGCCTGCCGCGGGCGTTTCCGACCGACGCGTGGCTGTATGTCGGTGGGCTGCTGGGCATTCCGGTGATCGGGCTGGCCGCCCTGGTGGTGCGGTGGATCGGTGTGCTGCTGCTCGGCCTGGCGACCGTGGCCGGCCAGATCCTCGCCGCGCTCGCCCTGGACATCGCCTCGCCGGCCACCGGCTGGACGCCGTCCGCGGCCACGGTCGTCGGCTGTCTGCTCGCGCTGGCCTCGGTCGCCACGGTCGGCTCCGTCGGGCTGCACCGCGGGTCCCGGCCAAAGTCCCGGCGCCGCGGTGCGAGGATGGCGGGGTGACGGCGACCATTCTCGACGGCAAACTCGCGCGCAACGAGGTACTCGACGACCTGCGGGTCAGGGTCGCCGCACTGGCCGAGCGCGGGGTGACGCCCGGCCTCGGCACGGTGCTTGTCGGCGACGACCCCGGCTCGAACGCCTACGTCCGCGGCAAGCACGCCGACAGCGCCAAGGTAGGCATCCACTCCATCCGCCGCGAGCTGCCGGCCGACGCCAGCCAGGCGCAGGTGGCCGAGGCCATCGACGAGTTGAATGCCGACCCCGCGTGCACCGGCTTCCTGGTGCAGCTCCCGCTGCCGCCGCAGATCGACGCGAGCACCATGCTGGCGCGGGTGGACCCGGCCAAGGACGCTGACGGGCTGCATCCGACCAACCTGGGGCGGCTGGTGCTCGGCGAGCGCGGGCCGCTGCCGTGCACCCCGCGTGGGATCGTCGAACTGCTGCGCCGCTTCGACGTGCCGATCGCCGGCGCCCTGGTCACCATCGTCGGCCGGGGGGTCACCGTGGGCCGCCCGCTCGGCCTGCTGCTCACCCGCAAGTCGGAGAACGCCACGGTGACGCTGTGCCACACCGGCACCCGTGACCTGGCCGCCGAGCTGGGCCGGGCCGACATCATCGTGGCGGCCGCGGGCCGTCCGGGGCTGGTCACCGCCGACGTGGTCAAGCCGGGGGCCGCTGTGCTCGACGTCGGCATCACCCGTACCGACGACGGGCTGGTCGGCGACGTCGGGCCGGAGGTACGGGAGGTCGCGGCATACCTCGCCCCGATGCCGGGCGGCGTCGGCCCGATGACCAGGGCGATGCTGCTCAGCAACGTGGTCGAGGCGGCCGAGCAGGCCGCCGGCCTGCGTGCCCTGGCCGGAAGCACGGCATGACGGCCGAGCCCGGCACCGGCCCGAGGAGCCGCTGCGCGGGTGTGGCGGCGCACCTTTCGTTCGCGCTGGTGGCCGCGATCGTGCTGGCCGGCTTCGCACTGATCGCGGTGTACCGCTGGCGGCGCGGCGCCACCCTGATCGGCGGCGCGCTGCTGCTGGCCGGCGGGATGCGCGCCGTGCTCTCCGACGCGCGTGCCGGGCTGCTGGCCATTCGCGGCCGGGCGGCCGACGTGCTCGCCTACACCGCGCTCGGCCTGGCATTGGTCGCTGTGGCCGTCACCATCGACTAGCGTCGGCACTCCCGACCCGCACGGAAGGACCCTTCACCAGTGGCACGCTCGGGCAAGGTCGCCGTCATCGGCGCCGGGTTCTACGGATCGACGACCGCACAGCGGCTGGCCGAGTACGACATCTTCGACACCGTTGTGCTGACCGACATCATCGACGGCAAGCCAGAGGGCCTCGCGCTGGACATGAACCAGTCGCGGCCGATCGAGGGCTTCGAGACGCGCGTGGTCGGGCAGACCACGGACGCCAGGACCGGCGAGGGCTACGGCGTCATCGCGGGCTCGGACCTTGTGGTGATCACCGCCGGCCTGCCGCGCAAGCCCGGCATGAGCCGGATGGATCTCCTCGAGACCAACGCCAAGATCGTCCGTCAGGTCTCGGAGAATGTCGCCGAGCACGCGCCGGACGCCGTGGTCATCGTGGTGTCCAACCCGTTGGACGAGATGACCGCGCTCACCCAGCTCGCCACCGGCTTCCCGCGGGACCGGGTCATGGGCCAGGCCGGCATGCTGGACACCGCGCGGTTCAGCCACTTCGTCGCCGAAAAGCTGGGCGTGCCCGTCGCCAGCGTTCGCACGCTCACCCTCGGCTCGCACGGCGACACCATGGTGCCCGTGCCGTCCGCCTGCTCCGTCGACGGCAAGCCGCTATCCGAGGTGCTCGACCAGGCCAGCATCGACGAGCTGGTGCAGCGCACCCGCAATGGCGGGGCCGAGGTGGTTGCACTGCTCAAGACCGGCTCCGCCTACATCGCGCCGTCCGCCGCGGCGGCGCGGATGGCACGCGCGATCGCCGACGACTCCGGCGCCGTCATGCCGGTGTGCGCCTGGGTGGACGGCGAGTACGGCATCTCCGGGGTGTATCTCGGCGTCGAGGCCGAGCTCGGCCGTACCGGCGTACGCCGCGTCGTGGAGCGCGACCTCACAGACGCCGAGAAGGCCGCCCTCGTGGAGGCCGCCGAGGCCGTCCGCGCCAAGCAGAAGGACGTCCAGGGCCTGTGAGTGGTAAATGGTGCTCCAGCACCATTTACCACTCACGACCGTACAACCGGCGGACCACGTCCTCGATGGCCGGCTCGGCGACGGCGAGGTCGCGGACGGCGACCCGGCGTACGACCGACGCGATGAGCGCGGCGGCCGTGGTGACCTCGGTGGAAAAGACCAGGTGCTGGCGCAGCCCGTCGGCCTGCACGGTCACCGACTCCACACCGGGCAGCCCGTCCAACGGCGGCGCCGGCGCCTCCAGATCCACAACGAGCTCGCGCCGTACCCCGAAGCGGCGGCGCAGCTTGTCCAGCGGCCCGTCGATCAGCACCCGCCCGCGGTCCACGACGACGAGCCGCCGGCACAGCCGCTCCACGTCCGGCAGGTCGTGCGTGGTCAGCAGCAGCGTCACCCGGCCGGCGGCGTTCAACGCGGCCAGGAATGAGCGCAGCCGCTCCTTGCTCACCAGGTCCAGCCCGATGGTGGGCTCGTCCAGCACCAGCAGCCGCGGGGCGTGCAGCAGCGCGGCGGTCACCTCACCGCGCATTCGCTGGCCGAGCGAGAGCTGCCGCACCGGCGTGTCCAGGAACGGCGCCATGTCCAGCAGTTCGACGAACTCCGCGCAGCGGACGGCGAACTCGGACGGGGAGACGCCATGGATCACCCGCAGCAGCTCGAAGCTGTCCCGCAGCGGCAGGTCCCACCAGAGCTGGCTGCGCTGCCCGAACACCACGCCGATCCGCCGGGCCAACTCGCGCCGCCGGCGCACCGGGTCCAGCCCGCAGACCCGCACCCGCCCGGCCGTCGGCACCAGGATGCCGGTCAGCATCTTGATCGTGGTGGATTTGCCGGCGCCGTTCGGGCCGATGTAGCCGACCGCCTCGCCGGCGTCCACCCGCAGCGTGATGCCGTCGACCGCGCGCACCTCGACGCCGCGCCGTCGCCGGAACGAGCGCACCAGCCCATCCATCTCGATGATCACGATCCGGTCCCCCGGTAGTGCCGCAGCGCAGTTCGCCACACCGCGCCGGCCACCAGCACGGACAGCACCGCGACCAGCGGCGAGCTCCACTGCAACCAGCGGGGCAGGCCGAGCGGGTCGGGCTTGCCGAGCAGCGCCAGGGTAGGGAAGTAGGCGACGAAGGCACCGGGCACCGCGAAGCCCATCAGCCGCCGCAGCCACGACGAGAAGATGCCGAGCGGGTACGCGGTGAACATGCTGGACCCGTACGTCACGCTGTTCGCCAGCTCCCGCCCCTCGACCAGCCAGAAACAGACCGAGCAGGCCACCACCCAGATCGAGCACAAGATCACCGTGCCGGCCACCGGAGCAAGCATCACCAGGACCGCCCGCCCAACCGTCCACTGTATATCCACTGTGGACAGTGCGACCACCAGCACGGCCAGCGCGGTGCACGAGCGGCCGAGGCGTCGCAGGGTGATCTCCGACGCGCAGATCTGGCCGAGCGCGCCGAGCGGCCGCAGCATCAGGGCGTCCAGCCGGCCCATCCGGATATACGTGGGCAGCGAGTCGAGCTGCCCGACGATCATGTCGGCCAGCCCGAACGAAACCCCGGCGATGCCGTAGATCACCAGCACCTGGCGCACGTCGAACCCGCCCATCGCGCGGACGTGCCGGAACAGCACCAGGATGGTCACCAGCTCGGAGGTCTGAGCGGCCGCCTGGCCGGCGCATTGCAGCGCGAACGACGCCGGGTACGCGAGCTGGCTGCGCGCCGCGGCACCCACCAGCCGCCGGTACGCCGTGATGCCGCTGGCCCGGCGTGTCCGGCCGGCCTGTGCGCCGAGCGCCATCTCAGCCACCCTGCACCACCAGCACCCGCTCCGCCCGTCGCAGCACGATCCGGCCCAGCCATAGCAACCCGACCGCCCACCCGAGCTGGTGGATCAGTAGCAGCGCCGGCGAGCCGCGGCCGACCAGCAGGTCGGCCGGCGCCTGCAGGGTGGCCGGGAATGGCGTGCACCAGATGGCCACCCGCGCGGCCGGTGGGAACATGCCGATCGGCAGCACCAGGCCGCCGAGCAGGCCGCTGAGCACCGCGTACAGCCCGAACACGCCGCGCCAGTCCAGCAGCCAGAACGCTGACAGGTTGAGCAGGAACCGCAGCCCGAACCCGACGACGACGGCCAGCAGCACGCCCAGCGCGAACGCCACCCACCCGATGACGTCCGTAGGCAGCCGCAGCTCGAAGAACGCCGCGCCGACGAGCATCGGCGGCCCGAACCGCACCACCATCGAGAAGCCGGCCCGGCCCAGCTCATCGGCCAGCCGCGCGAGTTGCAGGTCCCACGGCCGCACCAGGTCGATCGCGATGTCGCCGGAGCGCACCCGCTCGGCCAGCTCGGTGTCGCCCCAGGCCAGCACCATGTCGATCAGCGCCTGCCCGACCCAGACGAACGTGACCGCGGCCGCCGGGTCGTAGCCGGCCACTCGTGCCGTGCCGGCGAACACGGTGAGCAGCACCGCGCACCGCATGAACCCGAACACCACGTTCGTCGCCATCCCGGCCAGCGCCGCCGTCCGGTACGTCGACCACCTACGGAATCCGGCCGCCACCAGCCGCAGGTACACGCCGGCGCCCGCACGCACGTCGCCCCACGCTAGTGCCTTGTGACGACCGCGATCACCGACCCGACCACGGGAACGGGCGCAGATCCGGCTCGACCCAGCAGGAGCGCGCGGCCGGGCTGGCCAGCACCACCGAGCTGTAATGACGGCTGAGCAGCCGTTTGTCCAGCAGCTCGGGATAGCCGGCGGCGAAGGAGTCGAAGTCGTCGGACGGGCAGGCAGCCAGGTGGTGCGCGACCAGCTGCAGCCACGCCTGAGACACGGTGTGGTGGTACTTCTGCGGCTTACCGGCCGCCGCGGTCATCTGCCGCAGCCACGCCGTGAGCCGCTCGGTGGCCAGCTCGGCGCCGCCGTAGTGGCGGACCGCCAGCCAGGCGAGCTCGACGTGCCGGCGGTGGCCGAATCGCTGGCCGTCCGCGGTGACCCGGTCGACGAGACGCTGGAACTCGGGGTCTGACTCGTGCCGGCTCATCGGCCGCCCTCCCCGGACAGCGCGGCCAGCACCGACTGGAAGCCGGCCAGCGCGGTGGCCGGCAGCCCGGCGAGCAGCCGGCGTTCCAGGTCGGCGACGGCCCGGTCCACCGTGGCGGCGACCTCGGCGCCGGTTTGGGTCAGCACGACGAGGTAGGAGCGGCGGTCGGTGGGATGTGCCTGCCGTCGCACCAGCCGGCGGTGTTCGAGGCGATCAAGGATCCCGGTCAGCGTGGAGGACCTGCTGCCGACGGCGGCCGACAGCTCCGCGACGGTGCGCCGCCGGCCGTCCGCGAGGTTGGCCAGGGTGTTGATCTCGGCGGCGCTCAGCCCGAGATGCCCGAGACTCTCACCGAGGGCGTTCAAGGAGTGGTGCGTGGCTCGCTGCAGCCCGAGCAGCGTGCCCGATAGTTCGATTCCGGAATTCACGGATCCGAACTATATCACGGCGCCCAACGCAGATAAGCTCGGACGCCGTGGACACTGCCCCCACAGTCACGCCCGCCGTGCTGGCCCGGGTCGAGGGGCAATGCGGCGAGCTGGTGCTGCGGACTGCCGGCGGGCACTTCGAAGTGATCGCCAACGGGATGTTCCTCATGGACACCCGCAACGGCGAATCCGAACGGCTGCTGGTGGACGCCGCCGCCGACCGAATGCCGGATGGCGGTCACGTGCTGATCGGCGGGCTCGGGGTCGGGTTCTCCCTCGCCGCGGCGGTCACGCACCAGCGCGTACAAAAGATCACCGTGGTGGAGCGGGAGCCGGCGGTGATCGAGTGGGGGCATGGGCCACTGGCCCACCTCCACGGCAACGCTCTGGACGACGCGCGAGTCAGCTGCGTGGAGGCGGACGTCGCCGAGTATCTGCGTATCGCCGAGGTCCGGTTCGACGCGGTGTGCATGGACGTGGACAACGGCCCCGAATGGGCCGTCTCCGAGGGCAACCGCTGTCTGTACGACGACACCGGGCTCGCCATGGTCGGCCGGCGGCTCACCCCCGGCGGCATGCTGGCCGTCTGGTCGGCCTCGGCCGCACCCGCATTCGCGACCCGGCTGCGCACGCGGTTCGATGACGTCGAGGTGCTGATCGTGCCGGTGCCAAGGGGCGAGCCCGACACCGTCTTCCTCGCCCGCAAGCAGTACGGTTGTACCGTTTAAGCACAAGTGCCGAGAGGAGAGCCCCGGCCCATGGGCAAGATCAAGGTGGCAGGCACCGTCGTCGAGCTCGACGGCGACGAGATGACCCGGATCATCTGGCAATTCATCAAGGACCAGCTGATCCACCCGTATCTCGACGTGAACCTGGAGTACTACGACCTGAGCATCCAGCACCGGGACGCCACCGACGACCAGGTCACGGTGGACGCCGCCAACGCCATCAAGAAGCACGGCGCCGGCGTCAAATGCGCGACTATCACGCCGGACGAGGCTCGGGTCAAGGAGTTCGGCCTGAAACAGATGTGGCGGAGCCCCAACGGCACGATCCGCAACATTCTCGGCGGCGTGATCTTCCGCGAGCCGATCATCATCTCGAACATCCCGCGGCTGGTGCCCAGCTGGAAGAAGCCGATCGTGATCGGTCGTCACGCGCATGGCGACCAGTACAAGGCCACGGACTTCAAGGTGCCGGGGCCAGGCACGCTCACCACCACGTACACCCCGGCCGACGGCGGCGAGCCGATGGAGTTTCATGTCGCCGACTACCCCGAGGGCGGCGGCGTTGCGATGTCCATGTACAACTACCGTCGCTCGATCGAGGACTTCGCGCACGCCTCGCTCAACTACGGCCTGGAGCGCGGCTACCCGGTGTACATGTCGACGAAGAACACGATCCTCAAGGCCTATGACGGTCTGTTCAAGGACGTGTTCGCGGAGATCTTCGAGAAGGAATTCAAGGACGACTTCGAGGCGCGGGGCCTGACCTATGAGCACCGGCTGATCGACGACATGGTCGCGGCCGCCCTGAAGTGGGAGGGCGGATACGTCTGGGCGTGCAAGAACTACGACGGCGACGTGCAGTCCGACACTGTGGCCCAGGGCTTCGGCTCGCTCGGTCTGATGACCAGCGTCCTGATGACCCCGGACGGCCGAACCGTCGAGGCCGAGGCGGCGCACGGCACGGTGACCAGGCATTACCGCATGCACCAGCAGGGAAAGCCGACCTCAACCAATCCCATTGCGTCGATCTACGCCTGGACCGGCGGCCTGAAGCACCGCGGCAAGCTGGACGGCACGCCGGAGGTCGCCGGATTCGCGCAGGCGCTCGAGGCGGTCTGTGTCGAGACCGTGGAGAGCGGCAAAATGACCAAGGACTTGGCGTTGCTCGTCGGGCCGGACACGCCGTTCCTGACCACCGAGGAGTTCCTGTCTGCACTGGACGCGAACCTCAAGACGAAAATGGCCGGTTGATGCGCCAGCAGAATGCCGCACAATCGGGTGCATGGCGGCCGAGTCGGTACAGAATCCTCCGAGCTTGAGCAAGCGACTGATCAGGCAGTGGCGCTGGGTCGGGATCGCCGTGGTGATCGTCGCCTTGGCGATCGTGTCCAAGAGCGCCGACGTCAACCTCGGCCGCTTCGGCGAGCCCGCCCGGTGCCAGGTCGAGGTCAACGCCGATGTGCTCAACGTCCGAGCCGGCCCGAGTACCGACTCCGAGACCGTCGCCAAGCTCAGCCGGGGTGACATCGTCGACGCGCTCCCGGAGATCGCCAACGGTTTCCGCAAGCTCTCCGACAACCGCTGGGTCGCCGAGCAGTTCGTCACCCCCAACTCCCACTGCTGATCCCGCCCCACAAGCCCCACGGGGGCCCCTGATACGGGCCCCCATATGGCGACGATGTGACATCGTGCCGGCTCTACTGGGGAAATTCCACATCGTCGGCGGGGCGGTGCGGCTCCGCTGTGGCGGGAGTTCGTTCGGCTGACAAATGGTTCTGTTGGAGACTTTCCCGTACGATGACGTCATGACGACCGCGCCGACGCGGTGTACCGCGGACATCTTGATGCTGCTGCGCATGACGGCGCACGCGCTGGAGACGGAGCTGACCGCGCGGCTGGCCGAGCTCGGCATCACGCCACGCGCGCACTGCGTGCTGTCCAAGGCGCTGGACCAGGAGCGCACCCAGGGCGAGCTCGCGGAGCTGTCCAACCTGGACAAGACCACGATGGTGGTCACCGTGGACACACTGGAGCTAGCCGGGTTGGCCGAACGCCGGCTCTCCGGTTCCGACCGCCGGGCCAGGATCATCGGCGTGACCGACGCCGGCCGGCGGATGGTGCGCCGAGCCGACCAGGTCGTCGCGGGCGTCTACGATGACGTGCTCGCATCGCTGCCGGCCGCCGAGCGGACGGCGTTCGTGGACGGACTGACCAGGCTGGTGCATGACCGGCTCGCCGCGCCGGTTCCATGCGACCGGCCACCCCGGCGCCGCGCGGCTCGACCGCCCCGGTCGGCTGCGGGCGTCACAGCCGGCTCGGATCGTTCGGTAATAAATCGTCTCTAACAGAACGATCTGATACGGTCGGTTCTATGATTCGACCGAGCACCGGATCCCGGTGGTTCGCGCTCGTGGTGCTCTGCGCCGGCATGCTGATGATCATTCTTGATCAGACGATCGTGAACGTGGCCTTGCCGGCTATCCAGAGCGACCTCGGCTTCACCCAGACCGGCCTGGCCTGGGTGGTCAACGCCTACCTGATCGCGTTCGGCGGCCTGCTGCTGCTGGCTGGGCGGCTGGGCGACCTGATCGGCCGCAAACGGGTCTTCGTCGTCGGGCTCACCGCGTTCACCGCCGCCTCCCTGCTCTGCGCGGCGGCCACCAGCGCGCCCCTGCTCGTCGCCGCCCGGTTCGTGCAGGGCGTCGGCGGAGCCATGGCCACCGCGGTGACCCTCGGCATGGTCGTGACCATGTTCCGGGAGCCGGCCGAGCAGGCCAGGGCGATCGGGGTATTCGGCTTCGTGGCCGCGGCCGGCGCATCGATCGGCCTGCTCGCCGGCGGCCTGCTCACCCAGGCGCTGAATTGGCACTGGATCTTCCTGGTGAACCTGCCGATCGGGATCGCGGCGGTGGTGCTGGCCAATCGGCTGGTGCCGGCCGACCGGGGCATCGGGCTCGGCGCGGGCGCCGACATCACCGGCGCCTTGTTGGTGACGGCGGCGCTCATGCTCGGCGTGTACACCATCGTCAAGGTCGAGGTGCACGGCTGGACCTCCGTGCACACGCTTGGCCTGGGCGCGGTCGCCGCCGGCCTGCTCGGCGCGTTCATCATGCGTCAGGTCAGGGCGGCCAACCCGCTGCTGCCGCTGCGAGTGTTCCGGTCACGCGCCGTGACCGGCGCAAACCTGGTGCAGGTGCTGATGGTGGCCGGCATGTTCGGGATGTTCTTCATGGGCACCCTGTACATGCAGCGGGTGCTCGGCTACGACGCGTTGCGGATCGGTCTTGCGTTCCTGCCGGTCGCGGTGGCGATCGGCACGCTCTCGGTCGGCTTCTCCGCTCGGCTGAGCGCCCGTTTCGGCGAGCGGGCCGTGCTGCTGGCCGGCCTTGCGCTGGTCCTGGTCGGCCTGGTGCTCTTCACCCGCGTGCCGGTGGACGGCCGCTACCTCACCGACCTGCTGCCGGCATTGCTGCCGCTCGGGGTCGGCGCCGGCCTGTCGTTCCCCATGCTGATGGCGCTCGCCATGTCGGGCGCCACGCCCGGCGACGCCGGCCTGGCCTCCGGCCTGGTCAACACCTCCGCACAGGTCGGTGGCGCGCTCGGCCTTGCGGTGCTGGCCACCCTGTCCACCTCCCGCAGCGCCGACCTGCTCGCCGGCGGCACACCCCCGGCGGCCGCGCTGACCAGCGGTTTCCACCTCGCTTTCGGCATCGGCGCCGCCCTGGTGGCGGCCGCCATCGTGCTGACCGCCACGCTGCTGCCGCCGGCAGCCGCAGTGGCCAAGGCCCCGTCGCATGCCGCGGCGGATGATCGGGTGCCGGTACCCGATCCGGCCTAGGTCGGGAGCCGGGCCGGGGCCGCGGAGCCGGTCGGCGGCTGTCCAGCTCCGCGGCACACGCGACGCCGTCGCTACGCCTGGTCGGCGGCGGAGCCTCGACTGCCCCGGTCCGGCCGCTCCGATGCCTCGGTGCCGGCCAGCGGGTCTGGCACCGCCTATCCCTCGGGTACCGCCCTGGTCGCCGTGCCGGCCGTCGGTTCCGGAGACGTCCCAGTGTCTCCGATCGGTGCCGTGGTCGGGCCGCCGGTGACCGTGGCGTCCTCGGCCTCGGCGACGGTCGTCGCGCCGGCCGGTGGGCCACCGGTGGCCGCGGCGCTGTCGGCCGGTGGCGTTGTGGCTGCGGGCTCACCAGCGGCCGGCGAGCCGGCGGCCGGCTCACCGGCGGCCGGCGAGCCGGCGGCCGGCTCACCGGTGGGCATGGCGCCCTCCGGTGTGGTCGCGGCGTCGGCCGATTCCACCGTGTCCGCCGACTCGCCGACCAGGCGTCCCACGGTGTCCTTCGCCTTGTCGGCCACCGACTCGATCTTGTCGTGGTACCGGCCCTTGGTCTGGTCGTCGACGAAGCCGGCCACCTTGTCGATCGTCGAGTCGATCTGGTCCTCGTGTCGGTCGATGAACTCCTTGCCCTTCTCCTTGAGGTCGTCCAGGAGCACACCGGTCTTCTCGACGAGTTCCTCGATCTTCTCGGCGGCCTTTTCCCTGAGTTCCGTCGCCTTGTCCCTTGGCTGGTCGGTGTTCACGAGCGCACCTCCATCGTCGTTACGCGCCACCCTGGCAGCTCGGGTGAATGCGGGCACCTCTAATGCGCCGAATTGTCCGCCTCGCACGCCGGTCGGGCGACGGGCACGCCGCAGCGAGGTTCGGCCGCCGGCCGGCAGGTGCCGACGACGCGCGTTCCGCCGGCTGGTGCGGTTGCTCGCCGTGCATGAGACGGCCGGGGAGGAGGTGGTCCATCCGGTGGCCGGGAGCACGGATCGACCGGCGAGCCGATCGTGGGCGCCCCGATCGGCCAGGAGCGCCGCGCCAAGGAGCTCCTGTCCACATTGGATGGATCGCCCGGTGGATCTTCCACACCGGCACTGTCACCTCAACCCTGCGGAACGTGCGGAACCAGGCAATGGCGTGGAGATAGTTGGTGTCGACAAGCGTGCCGTCGGCGTCGAACACCATCGTGTCGGTCACCGGACCCGGATACCCCGTCGCCGCGTCGTTGACCGGCTCGCCGTCAGGACAGGCACAACTCGTTGCCCTCGGGATCGGCGATCGTGACCCCACGTATGTGGGCCCTGCCGGCCGCGGTGCAGGAACGTGGCGCCGCCCGAGGTCAGCCGCTCCAGCTCGTGCCATGGCGCGACCTTAGGGTCCGGGTCCGACAATTCTGACCTCGTGCCGTTCGGCGTCGGCCGCCGCGAAAGCCAGTAGGCCGGCGCCTTCTGCGTGCACCGCCGCCTCGTCGTCCAGAGCCAGCGGCGTGAAAGGCTCGACGGCGAGCACCGCGGCCGCGAGGGAGCGCTCGATCCGCCAGGTACCGCTGAAATCGCCGTCCACCAGCAGTGTGCCGATCGCGCCGCCATTGCCCGGTGGCAACGGCACCGACCGTCCATCCGGGTTGACACGCGCCCGGTCGGCGTGCGAGAGCAGCAGGTTGTCGTACTCGGGCAGGAACCGCGGCGGCGCCGGTGTGTCCGGGTCGGGCAACGGGCCGTCCGGCACATCGAAAAGCTCGGCGCCGTGTTCGTCGCGGAATGTCCGCAGGCTCGGGCGCAGCCGCTCGACCACCTCGCGCAGTCTGCTGAGGCCCGACCAGGTCTGCAGGTCGGCCACCGTGGCCGGGCCGAAGGCCGCGAGGTAGCGCAGCACCAGAGCATCCGGCATCGAGTCCATGCCGAGCCCAGTGCCGAGCCCAGTGCCGAGCCACGTCTCGGTGGGCGCCCACGCGGCCGGTCCGGTTCGCCCCCAGAGGCCGCGTGGCGGCACCTGGACCAGCGGCACCAGGTAGCTCACGGCGTACGCCAGCGAGTCGCCGTCGCGGTCCGGCCACTCGCGGCTGAGCAGGTCGCGCAGCTCCGCTCGCGTGCGTGGTCGCTCGTCCAGTGCCGCCCGCCCGGCCGCGAGCAGGGCGGGCAGATCGATGCCGTCGAGGTGGCGGGCAAACGGGCTGGCGCGTAGGCCGCGTTCCAGCACTGGTTGCACCACCGGGCGCAGCGCCAACGCATCACGGGCGATGACCAAGTGGATGGTGGCCCGCATCAGCGAGTGGCGCACGGCGCGGCGCTCGACGATCAGCCGCACCAGCTCCTCGGCCCGGAAGCCGACCAGCCTCGACCACAGGCCGACGTACGGCGCGTTTGGCGCCTGCGCCTGCAGACCGACGAGGTGCTCTATGGCCGCGGCCGCCGGCAGCGTCGACCGCTGGAGCAGCAGCTGACGTTGCAGCGTCGCCCTGTTGAGCGCCCGACGGCTCAGCTCGGCCACGCACCGCACGCTACGTCAGCGGTCCGACAACGGCCCTCCAGAGCCGGCCGATCACGTCCTCGACGCGACCGTGATCACCGGAATTGTCGGCCGACGTTGCGGACTACGCGTTCGGAGCCGACACTTCCGGCGATCACGGATCGAGCCCAGCAGAACTGTCGGACCGGGCCCATAAGGCCGCGGTGGCCGACCCGGCGGCTGTCAGGCGGACAGCCGGCGCAGGCCGAGGAACTGCAGGTCGGCGAAGACGCTGGCGTGCAGGGCCATCACCACCGTGACGACGACCCCGGCCGTGGTGAGCGGCAGCCAGCCAGCGAGCAGCGCGACCGCGCTCAGCACCGCCCAGGCGACGTTGCCGATGACCACCGTCCAGGCCGAGCGGTGGTTGATCCGGGCCGGCGCAGCGATCAGCCAGAGGAGCACGCCGTACCCTACGAGCCCGGCGCCCAGCGCCCGCAACGCCCAGTCGGCCGGTCCGAGCTCGGTGCTCAGCGGCCCGGCGGCGAGCAGGAACGGCACCCCGGCTGCTGCGGACAGCACGGCGTCACCGCGCAGTGCGAAGCGCAGCAGCCCGTCACGGGCGGTGGCCTTGGTTGTGGTGTGCAGAGCGGTCATCTTCGAACCTCCTGATGACGGGGCGGTTGTGGCAACCACCGACGGTCCGCACGCACCGCTGCCAGGTCGACACCGTTCACTGCCAATCGCTGCCAATTCCGACGCCTGGGGCGGCCGTGCGCCTGACGCTCAGGCGTCGATGTGGTGCCGGGCGCGGAGGTCGTCGGCCACCAGCCGGGCCGCGGCGTTCTGCCAGTTGTGCAGCGAGCGCTGCGGCACCGAGGTGGCGAACCACC
Source organism: Pseudonocardiaceae bacterium (assembly GCA_036505275.1). Taxonomy (GTDB): domain Bacteria; phylum Actinomycetota; class Actinomycetes; order Mycobacteriales; family Pseudonocardiaceae; genus DASXTS01. The sequence goes on along the minus strand of DASXTS010000213.1, from coordinate 11,053 downwards.
GCCAGGCCCGGCGGGCCACCGGGTCCAGGCCGGCCGCGGTGGCCCGCTGGCTGTATGGCCGCACACCGACCACGTACGGGAAATACAGCGCGTTGAAGTAGCGCCACTCGTCGCTGGTACCGAACTCACCGTTGGGTGGCTTGAGCCGCTGGATGCCCTCTGCGAGCAGCCGCTTGAGTTCGGCGGCCCGCTCCAGCGGCTGGTCCGGTGCGCCGCGGGCGGCCAGCCGAGCGTCGATCACAGCCAGGCCGGTGAGCGGGCTGGCCACCAGCCGGCTGAGGTCGCCGTAATGGCTCAGCGCCCGGCGGGTGAGCCGCGCAAACTCCTCGTCGTCCAGCTCGTCAAGCCCGGTGCCGGTGAGCCGACTGCCGGCCAGCCGGGGCAGCGCATCCGCGGCGCCGCGCAGCCGCGCCCGGTCGCCGCGCAGCTGCGGCGAGCCGGCGAACGCCAGCCGGTCGAGCAGCGACGCCAGCGGGCCGGCCAGCACCTGGACGGTGATCGCCGCGGCCAGGCTGCCGAACAGCAGCGCCACCAGCCACGGAGTGCGGCCCATCGTCGCCAGCACGACGCCGACCTGGCCACCGAACAGCACGCTCGCCGCGGCCGCGGCCAACAGCGAGCGCAGCATGTCGGCGCGCAGCGCCTGGCCCTCGTCGAACGCGTCGAACACGGCGACCACCAGGCCGAGCGTGGCAAGGTCGAAGCCGATCGAGGCCAGCGCCAGCCAGCTCGGCAGCAGCCCGAACGGCAGTAGCAACACCGCGACGCCCAGCCCGAAGAACAGCGTGGCGACGGCCAGCACCGCGCCCACCGGGGACGGCCGCAGCGCCCTACGGCGCGCGATCACCAGTGCCACCCCGAGCAGCAGCGGCACGGCGATCGCCGCGACCAGGACGACATGCCCGGCGCCCACCGGCGAGCCGACACCGCCGGCGAACCACACCACGACGGCCGGCAGCACGATGGCGTACCCCAGCAGGACCCAGCCGAACGGCAACCGGCGGCGCGCTGGACCGTGGTCGTGCGCCTGGTCCGTGCTCCGATCCGCGGTCCGGTCGGCGGCCGGCGCCCCGGCCGAGCCCCCCACCGAGCCAGTGGCCGAGCCCCCGGCCAAGCCCGCCGCCGAGCCCCCGGCCAAGCCCGCCGCCGGGCCCGCAGCCGAGCCGATGGCCGAGCCCACGGCCAGTTCGAGCAGGACGCCCAGCCACGCCAGTCCCGGCTGGCAGACCAGGAACAGCTCGACTGCGCCGAGCACCTCGCTCACCCGACCGGCCGTGCTCAGCCGCAGCGCGTCCGCGGCCACCGCCAGCGCGTACCCCACCAGCCCGAGCGCCGCCAGCCGAAGCACCGGCTTGCCGGGGTCGCGCGCCGCCAGGTACAGCCCGAGCCACCAGGCGAACGCGAACACCAGCGCGGACAGGGCCAGCACGCTGCCCAGTGTCCTGGACCGCCGGATGCCCGGACAGTCCCGGCAACGGCCGTGCCGCCCCCGACCCCCGGGGCCGGCCCGGAGATTAGCCCGCATGAACGCGACAGGAGTCATGCTCGGCGAGCAGGGCGACCGGACTGGTGTCGCGCTCACGCGGTGGGTTCGAGCCGTCGCCGGCCGAGGCGGTGCGGCGGAACGAGCGACCGAGCCGGCGGTCAAGGCTCACAACGGCGGCAGGACAACGATCTACGGCGGTTGCCCGGCCGACCACGATTGGGCTGGTCCGGCTGGGTTCGCACGGTCGCCCTTCTCGGTCGGGCGTACTGCCCGCTCCGGTGCGCGACCGGTAGGCTCGCGGTCACGGCCGGGAACCGGCGAGCACGGCACGCCGTTGTACCGGTGCAGGGTTGTTTGCCCAGGCCCCAACACAGGGCCCACAGGAGGATCGAAGGTGCGCAGCAGCAGCAATCCCGTGTTCCGCGACCTGCCGACGACGTCCGGCCGCGGCTACGCGACGTTCGACCGCTACCCGGCCGGCGGCTACCCCAGCGCGCCAGCCACTCAGGCACCGGCCGATCGGCGCCCGATGACCATCGACGACGTGGTGACCAAGACCGGCATCACGCTCGCCGTGCTGGTCGCCGCCGGCGCGGCCACCTGGATCACCGGCCTGTACGGGCTCGCCCTGCCGGCCGCGCTGATCGGGTTCGTGCTGGCGCTGATCATCACGTTCAAGAAGGTGGTCAGTCCACCGCTGATCATCGCCTACGCCGCAGTCGAGGGCGTTTTCCTCGGTGGCATCAGCGGCATCTTCAACGCTCAGTTCTCCGGCATCGTGATCCAGGCCGTGGTCGGCACCGCGGCTGTGTTTGGCGGCATGCTCGTCGTCTACAAGACCGGAGCCATCCGGGTCACCCCCAAAATGACCAAGTGGGTGATCGGGTCACTGATCGGCGTTGTCGGCCTGATGCTGGTCAACCTGATCGCCGGCTTCTTCGTCACAGGTGGCCTCGGTCTCCGCGACGGCGGCGCGCTGGCGATCATCTTCAGCCTGGTCTGCATCGGCATCGCGGCGTTCAGCTTCCTGCTCGACTTCGACGCCGCGGACCAGGCCATCAGGGCCGGGGCGCCGGCACGGTTCGCCTGGTACATCGCGTTCGGCCTGACCGTCACCCTGGTCTGGCTGTACCTGGAGATCCTGCGCCTGCTCTCCTACTTCCGAGAGTAGTAGCCGGCCTCGAGCGAGTGACCGCGGCGGGGACGCCACCAGAGGCGTCCCCGCTTGGCTCAGCTCAGCCGCCCCAGGACCATGGCCATGCCTTGGCCGCCGCCGAACGGTCATGCCGAAGGGGTGGCCGACGGCGATCGCGCCGCCCTTGACCCAGCCGCAAGCAGGGGCAGCGGAGTCGTGGCTGGCTGGCTAGGCGGCGCGGCGCAGCATGCGGTCCAGGCGGCGGTTGGCGGCGGCGGCGAGCCGCGCGGTGGGCCGCAGCGCCTCGGCGGCGGTCGATCGGCCGGGCAGCCGTGGCAACGGCCCGCCGTCCCACACTCCGACGGCGGCACACACCGCGGGCAGCAGCACGGCCGCGGCGGCCTCGTAGCCGGCGTCGGAGGGATGGAACTGGTCGCGGGCGAACAAGTCGGCCCTGGTCAGGAACTCGGCAGCGAGCAGGTCGGCGAGGGGTACGGCCCGGCCGCCGGCGCGCTGCACGGCGACCCGCTGCAGCCGGGCCAGAGTCAGCGACCAGCTCCGGGCGACGCCGCGCAGCGGCTGCGGGATGGGCCGGATCACGCCGAGGTCGGGGCACGTGCCGACCACCACGGCGACGCCACTGGCACCAAGCCGGCGCACCGCCTCGCCGAGTTGCGCCGCCGCGGTCCGCGGCGGGATGAGCTTGGTCACGTCGTTGGCGCCGATCAGCGCGAGCACTACGTCGGTCGTGTTGGCCAGCGCCAGCTCGACCTGGGGCGTCAGGTCTCGGGAGGTGGACCCGCTGACCGCATAGGTGTCCAGCCGCACCGGCCGCTCGGACTCCTCGGCAAGGCCGCGGGCGACCAGCACGCCGGGCAGGTGGGCCTCGACCTCGGCCCCGACGCCGGCCGCGGAGGAGTCGCCCAGCACGGCGAGGCGAATCGGTGCCTCGGCGGTGGCGTCGCCGACCGGCAGCGGACCGGTGCCATCCGGTAGGTACACCCCGTCGGCCCGCAATGGCGCGGTGGGCGGCATGCCGATGATCCGCCTTGCCCGCCTCGACTGTTCCGACAACACGCCGTATACGGCGCCCAACCCACCGAAGCACCCGGCAGCCATGGCTGTGGTCCTGACGAGTCCGGCCACACCGTCACCTCCCTTGCGCCGTTGCTTCGGTGCTACCACCTACCGGTTAAGAGACGGTCGAGGTCCGATGTGATCCCCGTAAACGGCCTGTTGGAAGAATGAGTCGCTGCCCCGGTCCGATCTGTTACGCCATTTGGCTTAGTCCCCGCTGGGATGGCCGGCGGCCGTCGAAACCCCAACCAAGCTGGCCGCCGGTCGACCGTTTGTCTCCCATGTGGTGGTGGTACCCCAAGGCCCGAGTGGGCTGGCGCGCGGCAGGGGCGCGCCGCCCGCTTTGCCTGCCGATTACGCCCTCGAACTACGCTTCGGCCGTGAAGTATGTCGAGCATGTGATGGACCTGGTCGGCAACACCCCGCTGGTCAGGCTCAACCGGCTCACCGATGGCCTGCGACCGCTGGTCCTCGCCAAGCTCGAGTACCTCAATCCCGGTGGCAGCGTGAAGGACCGCATCGCGCTGCGAATGGTCGAGGCGGCCGAGCGCTCCGGCGAACTGCGGCCCGGCGGCACGATCGTCGAGCCCACCTCCGGCAACACCGGGATCGGGCTGGCCCTGGTCGCCCAGCGCAAGGGTTACCGGTGCGTGTTCGTCTGCCCGGACAAGGTCGGCGAGGACAAGCGCAACGTGCTGCGCGCCTACGGCGCAGAGGTTGTGGTGTGCCCCACCGCGGTGGCACCGGAGCACCCCGACTCCTACTACAGCGTCTCGGACCGGCTGGTGACGGAAATCGAGGGTGCCTGGAAGCCGGACCAGTATGCCAACCCCGAGAACCCGGCCAGCCATTACGAGACGACCGGACCGGAGCTGTGGGCCCAGACCGACGGCCGGATCACCCACTTTGTCGCCGGCATCGGTACCGGCGGCACCATTTCCGGCGCCGGCCGTTACCTCAAGGAGATCAGCGACGGGCGGGTGCGGATCGTCGGCGCCGACCCGGAAGGCTCGGTGTACTCGGGCGGCAGCGGCCGGCCTTATCTGGTCGAGGGCGTCGGCGAGGACTTCTGGCCGACCACGTACGACCGGAACATCTGCGACGAGATCCTGGCGATCTCCGACCGCGAGTCGTTCGACGTCACCCGCCGGCTGGCCCATGAGGAGGGCCTGCTTGTCGGCGGCTCGTGCGGGATGGCGACGGCCGCCGCACTGAAGGTCGCGGCCGCCGCGGGACCGGACGACGTGATCGTGGTGCTGCTGCCCGACGGCGGCCGGGGCTACCTGTCCAAGGTTTTCAACGACTCCTGGATGGCCAAACACGGGTTCCTCTCCCCGGACCATGCCGGCGCCTCGGTGGGCGATGTACTGCGCCGCAAGGACGGCAGGCTGCCCGACCTGGTGCATGTGCACCCGAACGAGACGGTGGCCGATGCCGTCGGCATCCTGCGCGAGTTCGCCGTCTCCCAGGTACCGGTGGTCAATGCCGAGCCACCGGTGATGGTGGCCGAGGTCGTCGGCGCGGTGAACGAGCGCGACCTGCTCGACGCCCTGTTCGCCGGCAACGCTCGCCTCGCCGACCGGGTGGAGCAGCACATGTCCAAGCCGCTGCCGACGATCGGCGCCGGCGAGTCGATTGGCGCGGTCATGTCCGCGCTGGCCGCCGCGGACGGCGCGCTCGTGCTCGTGGACGGCCGCCCGGCCGGCGTCGTGACCAGGCAGGACGTGCTCGGGTTCCTGGCTGGCCGCTGAATCGGGGGACCGATCTGTGGGCGGCGTCCTGAGCGGATCCGCTAGCGTGGCCCAGGCATGTTTCAGACGTGGGTTGGAGACCCGATGAGCGCTCCGCAGCAGCCAGAGCCGGCTCAGGGCCGGCACTCCGTAGATCGTCCCAACGACTCCCCACCGAAGGGCGGGTCCGAGACGTCACAGCCGGAGGCCACTCAGGTGATCTCGTCGGGGCTCGACCGCAAGCTGGGAGAGCGGCCCTCTGACGGCCCGGACGCCACCAAGATCATGCCGCCGGGCTCGGGCCAGGCGCCGGGTGGTGGCCGCGGGTCGGGCGGTGAAGCCGGTCCGGCGGGTGGCTTCCCGCTGCCGCCGTCGGGTGGTTATCCGCCGCCTGGTGGTTATCCGCCCGGTGGGTTCCCGCCACCGCCGGGCGGCGGATACGGCGCCCCCGGTGGTCCCGGTGGTCCCGGTGGTCCCGGTGGTCCCAGTGGTCCCAGTGGTCCCGGTGCTCCGGGATCCGGCGGACCCGGTTCTTTCGGCGGTCCTGGCGGGCAGCCGAACTGGCCATCGGCGGAGCCACCGCGGATCCAGCCGCCCGGCGGGTACGGCGCCCCGGGCGGCTATCCCGGACAACCGCCCGGCGGCTACCCGGGCCCCGGACAGCAGCCCGGCGGCTACCCGGGCCCCGGACAACCGCCCGGCGGCTACCCGGGCCCTGGCCAGCCGGCCGGCGGCTACCCCGGCCAACCGCCCGGTGGCTACCCGGGCCCTGGCCAGCAGCCCGGCGGCTACCCGGGCGGCCAGCCGGGTTACGGCGGTGCCCCACCGCCCGGCGGTCACCCGGGGTACGGCCCGCAGCCGGGGCCGTACGGCGGCCAGGCTCCGTACGGGCAGCCCGGCCCCGGTCAGTACGGCGCTGCGCCCCAGCAATGGGGCGCCCCGCCACAGCCGCAGTACGACCAGTACGGCGCGCCGGACCAGTACGGCGCGCCGGCCCAGTACGGCGGCTACGGCCAGCCGGCGGCCGTCCGCACCGATCTGGCGGAGTGGCCACAGCGGGCGCTCGGCGGCCTGATCGACTACGTGGCGCCGCTCGGCATCGCCTACCTCGTGGTGATCATCGGTGCGACCCTGAACAGCGGGTTGCTCTCGCTGCTCGGCACTCTGCTTATCTTCGGCGCGATCGGCTTCATCATCTGGAACAGCTACCAGGGCGGCGAGACCGGTCAGACCATCGGCCGCAAGTACGCCAAGGTCAAGCTGATCAAGGAGGAGACCGGCCAGCCGATCGGCGGCGGGATGGGCGTCGCGCGCTACTTCTGCCACCTCCTCGAGTTCGGCGTCGGCTGGCTCGCGCCGCTGTTCACACCGAAGAAGCAGACGTTCGCGGATATGGTGCTGGGAACCGTGGTGGTCAGGGCGGATGACTGACGCCGGTTTCGCGACCAGAGCCATCCACGCCGGCCAGGAGCCGGACAGTCGGACCGGCGCGGTGAACGTGCCGATCCACGCCTCGTCAACGTTCGCCCAGGACGGTGTGGGCGGCCTGCGCGGCGGCTACGAGTACGCTCGCACCGGCAATCCGACGAGGACCGCGCTCGAGGAGTGCCTGGCCGCCCTCGAGGGTGGCCGGCGGGGTCTCTCGTTCGCGTCCGGGATGTCCGCGACGGACACCGTGCTGCGCGCCGTCTGCCGGCCCGGCGACCACATCGTGATCCCCGGCGACGTGTACGGCGGCACCTTCCGCCTGGTCGACAAGGTCCTGCGGCACTGGGGCGTCGAGCACACCCCGGTGCAGCAGTCCGACCTGGACGCGGTGCGGGCCGCCGTCCGCCCCGGTGTGACGAAGCTGATCTGGTGTGAGACCCCGACGAACCCGCTGCTCGGCATCGTGGACCTCGCCGGGCTCGCCGGGCTGGCGCACGACGCCGGCGCCCGGCTCGTGGTGGACAACACGTTCGCCTCGCCCTACCTGCAGACTCCGCTCGCCCTCGGCGCCGACGTCGTGGTGCACTCCACCACCAAGTACATCGGCGGGCACTCCGATGTCATCGGCGGCGCGGTGGTCACCTCCGACGACGAACTGGCCGAGGCGCTGGTCTTCCTGCAGAACGGCGTCGGCGCGGTGCCCAGCCCGTTCGACGTGTTCCTCACGCTGCGCGGCATCAAGACGCTCGCCGTGCGAATGGACCGGCACTGCGACAACGCGGAGCGGGTCGCGGACGCGCTGGTCGCGCACCCGGCGGTCGCGCAGGTCTACTACCCGGGCCTGCCGGAGCATCCCGGCCACGAGCAGGCCGCCAAGCAGATGCGCCGGTTCGGCGGCATCGTCTCCTTCCGGCCGACCGGCGGCGAGCAGGCCGCCCTCGAGGTGTGCGCCAGGACTCGGCTGTTCATCCTGGCCGAGTCCCTCGGCGGCGTTGAGTCGCTCATCGAGCACCCCGGCCGCATGACGCATGCGTCGGTGGCGGGCTCGGCACTGGAGGTGCCGGCAGACCTGATCCGTCTGTCGGTGGGCATCGAGGACGCCGCCGACCTGGTCGCCGACCTGCTGGCCGCCCTCGGCTGACCGCGTTCGCCGACGCGTCCGCTGGTTGGGTCCGGGTCCTCGGCCGGCCCCGTTGCCGTGATCACCGAAAGTGTCGACGTGCGTTGCGGATCCTGCGGGCGGCGCCGACAGGTTTGGTGATCATGGACTGAGAACCCGGATGGCCGGCCCTCGAGGGCTCGCGGGTGGACGCTAGGGGCGGACCTGAGCGCCGTCGTCGGGGTGGTTGTCCACCGCGGCCGGCGCCGGCCCGACCGGCAGGTCACCAGGTTCGAGGCAGCCGCCGACCAGCTCGACCGAGTCGCCGGTGATCACGTAGCGACCGGGGTCGTCGCAGCCGGCGCGCTGGACCGTGTACACCGCGCCGCCCGCCAGCAACGCCGCCGCGGCCAGTGTGGCGACGATGGGCGCCAGTGCAGCGCGCCTCATCCGGACCTCCCCGTACGGCCGGCGTCGACCTGGCCGGCTCCGTCACTGTCAGCCTACCCCGCTCGCGATCCGCTGGGCCGGCCCGGTGGCCGCTGGCCTGGCAGGATACAAGCCATGGAGCTGGTCAGCCTGGACCGGATCAAGGCCGCCAGGGAGTTGCTCGCCGGCGTGGTCCGGCAGACGCCGATGGAGCACTCCAGGGTGCTGGAGCAGCACTTCGGCGGGCCGGTGTACCTCAAGTGCGAGAACCTGCAGCGCTGCGGCTCGTTCAAGATCCGCGGCGCGTACCTGCGGATCCATGGGCTGTCCGAACAGGATCGGGCCCGTGGTGTGGTGGCGGCCAGCGCCGGCAACCACGCGCAGGGCGTGGCGCTCGCCGCGCAGATGCTCGGCGCGGCCGCGACCGTGTTCATGCCGGCCGGCGCGCCGCTGCCGAAGATCGCCGCGACCAAGGGCTACGGCGCCACCGTGCACCTCGTCGGCGAGGGTCTCGAGCAGGCGCTGACCGAGGCGATGGCGTTCGCCGAGCGCACCGGCGCGGTGTTCATTCACCCGTTCGACCACCCGGACGTGGTGGCCGGGCAGGGCACCGTCGGCCTGGAGATCCTCGATCAACTGCCCGAGGTCCGCACCATCCTGGTCGCCTGCGGCGGCGGTGGCCTGGTCGGCGGGGTGGCGGCCGCGGTCAAGGCAGTCCGCCCCGAGGTGCGGGTGGTCGGCGTGCAGGCCGAGCGGGCCGCGGCGTGGCCGAGCTCACTCGCCGCCGGACGGCCGATCCGGCTCGAATCGATGAACACCATGGCCGACGGCATCGCGGTCGGCCAGCCCGGCGAGGTGACCTTCGCACACGTCGCCAAGCTGATCGACGACATGATCACGGTCGGCGAGGAGTCGCTGTCCACCGCCCTGCTGCTCTGCCTCGAGCGGGCCAAGCTGGTGGTCGAGCCGGCCGGCGCGGCCGCGGTGGCCGCCGTGCTGGACAACCCCGGCCGGTACGAGGCCCCGGTGTGCGCGGTGCTCTCCGGCGGCAACATCGACCCGCTGCTGCTCCTGCATGTCATCCAGCACGGTATGGCCGCGGCCGGCCGATACCTTGCGCTGCGCATCACCATCCCGGACCGGCCGGGGTCGCTGGCCAGCCTGCTCGGCAACGTCGGTGAGCTCGGTGCCAACGTGGTCGACGTCGCGCACTCCCGGATCGGCCGCTCGGTCCCCCTCGGCGAGGTCAATGTGGCGCTGTCCCTGGAAACCCGCGGCCCCGACCACTGCGCCCAGGTGGTGCAGTCGCTGCGAACCGCCGGCTTCAAGGTGACCCGAGAGGTGACCTGAGACGTGACCTGAGACGTGACCGAGACCAGCTCAGAGGTTGCCGCGGCGGGCCTGCTCCCGCTCGATGGCCTCGAACAGGGCCTTGAAGTTGCCCTTGCCGAAGCCGAGCGAGCCGTGTCGCTCGATCAGCTCGAAGAACAGCGTGGGCCGGTCGCCGATCGGCCTGGTGAAGATCTGTAGCAGGTAGCCGTCCTCGTCGCGGTCGACCAGGATGCCGCGCCGCTGGAGCTCCTCGATCGGCACCCGCACCTTGCCTATCCGGGCCCGCAGCTGCGGGTCCGAATAGTACGAATCCGGAGTTTCCAGAAATTCGACGCCGGCGGCGCGCATGGCGTCCACGGTCGCCAGGATGTCGCCGGTGGCCAGCGCGATGTGCTGGCAGCCGGGGCCGCGGTAGAAGTCGAGGTACTCGGCTATCTGCGACTTGCGCTTGCTGATGGCCGGCTCGTTCAGCGGGAACTTCACCCGGTGGTTGCCGCTCGCGACGACCTTGCTCATCAGCGCGGAGTACTCGGTGGCGATGTCGTCGCCGACGAACTCGGCCATGTTCACGAACCCCATGACCCGGTTGTAGAAGCTGACCCAGTGGTCCATCCGGCCGAGTTCCACATTGCCGACGCAGTGGTCGATGGCCTGGAACAGTCGCCTCGGCCACCAGGGCGGCCGGGCCACTGCGACCGACCGGGGCAGGTAGCCGGGCAGGTACGGCCCGTGGTAGCGCGAGCGGTCGATGAGCGTGTGCCGGGTCTCGCCGTACGCAGCGATGGCCGCCAGCCGCACCGTCCCGAACGAGTCGGTCTCGTCGTGCGGCTCCGCCAGCACGGTCGCGCCCTGCGACCGGGCGTGCGCGATGCACCGGTCGACGTCGACGACCTCGAGCGCGAGATCCACCACACCGTCGCCGTGCCTGTGGTGGTGCTCCTGGAGGGGGCTGTCCGGGGCCACCCCGCCCTTGACCACGAACCGCGCCGAGCCCGAGCGCAGCACGAATCCCTTGTGGTCGCGGTTGCCGGTCTCAGGGCCGGTGTAGGCGACCAGGTCCATGCCGAACGCGAGCTGGTAGTACAGCGCGGTCTGAGTGGCGTTGCCGGCCACGAACACCACGGCGTCCATGCCGCGCACCGGGAACGGGTCGCGGGTCGGGTCGTGCTCGACCAGGCCGAGGAGCTGCTTGAGCTGATCCAGGCTGAGGTCGTCCAGTTCGGTCATCGCGTCCGCTGCCCTGGTCATGGCGTGCCTCCCGGCTCGTGGCTGGTCGTGAGCCTCAGCGTGCAACTACCGGTCAACCTGGTCAACCGAAGTCAGAAGCACTGTGCATA
>DASXTS010000212.1:0-7951 GCA_036505275.1 Pseudonocardiaceae bacterium | reverse complement strand
TGCGCCCGAGCAGGCGCGGGTCGTTGAGGGCCTGCCGCACCGCGTGGTAGCCGGTCACCAGCCAGCCGATGTCGCCGGACTGCAAGCGGATGCGGTGCACCTGGCGGCCGCCCCATAGCTGGGCGTACCCGGCGTGTCTCTGCGGCGCGCCCGCCAACAGGAAATCGGCGCTATGCAGAACCTCGGTCACGGCAGCATCGTCGCGTCCGGCCGAGTCGCGACGCATCTTCTATTGTGCTCAGGCCGGGTCAGCTACCGGAAAGACCCGGAAACGTTTCCGGATAACCGAAGGCGGCCGCGTGGAATGCCACGCGGCCGCCCCGGAAACGAGATCGCAGATCGACAGACCTCGTATTGTTGTCCTGACGACGTGCCCCACCCGGTGTGCGGCTACTCGGCGGGCTCGTAGCTCACCGACACCGCCCCGGTGCCGAACGCCGTGGAGCTCAGCAGCTTCAGCGGTACCTGGTCGGTCCAGCCCTCGAACAGGTGCTGGCCAGTCCCGATCACGACCGGGCACACCGTGAGCGCGAGCTCGTCGAGCAGCTTTTCCCGCAGCAGCGAGCGGACCAGGGTCGGGCTGCCGATCACATTGATGTTCCGGCCCGGCTGCTGCTTCAGTTCTGTGATCTGCTCGACGACGTTGTCCCGCACCAGCGTGGAGTTCTGCCAGTCGACCGAGCCGAGCGTCGTGGAAACGATGTACTTGGGCGTGTTGTTCATGAACCCGGCGAACGGGTCGTCGGTCTGGTGCGGCCAGAACTGGACGAACTCCTCATAGGTCCGGCGGCCGAGCAGAATGGCGTCGGCGGCCGCCATCGACGCGCCGATCGACTGACCCACCTCCTCGTTGAAGTACGCGAACTGCCACTTCTCGGGCGCCTCGACCACGCCGTCCAGGGTGGCGAACAGACCCGCAACGATCTTCCTCATGGCGATCGATCTCCCTATTGCGACTCGACATGTGTTCTGCAACTCAGCTTGCTAAAGGCAAGCGCTGTTTGTCAAGTACATCGTAGAGTACGATCGGAAGCGTGACGGTGAGGGAGTACGGGCAGTACTGCGGGCTGGCGCGTGCTCTCGAGCTCGTCGGGGAGCGCTGGGCGCTGCTGATCGTCCGGGACCTGCTGGTGGGCCCGCGGCGCTACACCGATCTGCGGCGCGGCCTGCCACGGATACCCACGAACGTGCTGTCCGCTCGGCTGAAGAAGCTGGAGGAGGCCGGCGTGGTCCGCCGCCGCGTGCTGCCCCGGCCGGACGGCTCGATCGTCTACGAGCTCACCGAGTACGGCCGGCAGCTCGAGGACACCGTCCTGGCGCTCGGCCGCTGGGGCGCACGGTCGCTGGCCGATCCGCGGCCGGACGAGATCGTCACCACCGACTCGTTGATCATGGCCGTGCGCACCACGTTCGGTACCGAGGCGGCCAGCGGCCTGCACGCCGGCTTCGAGCTGCGCCTCGGCGAGATCGTGGTCGGCGTCCGGATCGACGACGGCGTGCTGCAGGTCGCGGAGGGGCCGCTGCCGGACGCCGACCTGGTGATCGACACCGGCCCGGTGCTGCGGGCCCTGCTGGCCGGCCAGATCACGCCCGAGGAGCTGACGGCCGGCGGGTACGCGCGGCTGCGCGGGAACACCGACCTGCTCGCGCGGTTCGTCGAGGTGTTCCGGATCGCGCCAGCACCGGCCGCCGCCGGGTAGCGGCGGACTATCGAGCCGCAAGGAACTCCTCCAGCAGCGGCGCCACGGCCTCCGCGACCAGCCTGTGGTTCTGCCCCGGGGCGGACCGCTGCCGCGCGTCCGGCAGCGCGTCCACCAAGGCCTTGACCGAGTTGCGCTGCCAGTCCGGGCTGGCCCCGCCGTCGATGACCAGGGTCGGGACGGTGACGTCGGCGAGCCGCGGCAGCGGTGGCAGCGAGTTGTCGCCGGCGATTACGGCGTCGTAGACCAGCGAGGGGGCGAGCGCCTCGAGCGCCGGCCAGATCGGCAGCATTCGCCGCTTGGCCGCCAGCTCGGGCGGGATGCCGACCGCGTTGATCATGAAGTGCTCGACGGCCTCGCCGTTGCGGCCCTCGGCGATCAGCTCGGCCAGCCGGGTCCGGTACGCCTCGTCCATTCTCGGCTGGCCATCGTCGACAATGTACGGCGGCTCGTACAGCGCCAGCCTGGTGACGCCGACACCGCGGGCGGCCGCCTCCAGCGCGAGCATGCCGCCGGTGCAGTTGGCGAACAGGAACGCCGACCCGCCGGCTTCGGCGATCATCGCGGCCAGGTCCTCGATCTCGCGGTCGATCGCGTACGGCGGGGTGTCCCCGCTGCCACCACGGCGGCGACGGTCGTAGTTGAACACCGTGAACCGCGGCGCCAGCAGCTCCGCAATCGGCGCGGTGGTCTGCCGGTCGTTGAGCGCACCGCCCATCAGGACCACCGGTGGTCCCTCACCCAACCGGTCGTACGCGATTCGAGTGCCGTCGGCCGAAACCACGGTCTGCATGGGCCTCCTTCCGGTGTCGGCAGCTCAGCGGGCAGTCAAGCAGCCGCTGCCGGCCCGCACATCTCCTCGTGTGCTCTCCTGCGCCTCAGGCCGCGGTGAGCTCGACGATGGAGAACCCGCCGGCCGGATGCACCGCGACCAGCCGCAGTCCGGCGTCGACAGCGAGCGCGGTCAGCTCCTCGACGCCCCGCTCCTTGCCGCCGTAGAGCACGAGCATCCGTAGGTCCATGCCACTGTGGGTGGCCCGGCCGTCGGCACCGGTCCTCTCGATGACGAACACCCGACCGGTGCGGCCGGCGGCCTCTGCGCATCGCCGCAGGATGGCCCGGGCCGGGTCGTCGGGCCAGTCGTGCAGGATCAGCGAGAGCAGGTACCCGCCAGCGCCGACGGGCAGCGGGTCGAAGAAACTTCCGGCCACCACGTCGGAGCGGTCGGCGAGGCCGGCGGCGGCCAGCGCCGCACGGGCCGTCGCCGCGGTCTCCGGCAGATCGACGACCGTGCCACTCAGGCCGGCGTACTTGGTGAGCAGCGCGATCAGCAGCGAGCCATCGCCGCCGCCGACATCGACGACGGACCCGAGCGACTCCCAGTCGTGGCCGGCGGCGATGTCCGGCGACCTGGCCGGGATGTCCGATCCCATCCAGTTGGTGAAGATCTCGTGGCGTTCCGGGTCGGTCTGCAGGTCCTCCCAGAAGGACCGGCCGAACTGCAGCGGGAAGCCGGCCTCGCCGGTGCGCACGCTGTGCAGGAGCTGGACGAACGCGAGGTCGGCGCGGCCGACGCTCTCGATGTCCAGCCCGCGCCGCAGGTCGGATGGGTGGTCGGAGCGCAGCGGCTCGCCCAGCGGGGTGAGCCCGTACCGGCCGTGACGGTCGACCGTCAGCACCGCGCGCCGTGCGAGGTAGCGCAGCAGCCGCTCCAGCGCATCGGGGTCGGCGTGCACCGTGCCGGCAAGGTCCGGTGCGGTCTGGATGCCGGCGGCAATGTGGTCCGCAATTCGCAGGGTCGCCGCGACGCGTATCGCCATGGGGGTGCCCAGGTGCGCCATGGCCCACAGCTCGGCCGCCGCGGATGACTGCTGTTCTCCCACACGTCCTCCTTCACGAGTTCCGCCGGAAGTACGCCAGACCGGCCGGCACCGCCGCGCCCCAGTCTGCGGAGTTCAGCACTTTGCGATGACTCATCGCGCACAGCAAGAGAAGCCGCGCGCAAATTCCGCTGGATACGCTCTGGCGCGAACCGAGACGGGAGAATGCCCAATGCGCGCCCAATTGCGGAATAGCGTCATCCCGTGCTGGCGGGTGGCATGACCGCACTGGCGCCGCAGCCGGCCGAGGCGCCGGTGTGCCTGGCCGACGTCCGGCGCGCAGCGGAGGCGGTGCTGCCGCGGCACGTCTTGGACTTCGTCGAGGGCGGAAGCGGCGCGGAGACCACGCTGGCGGCCAACCGGGCCGCCTTCGACGCCGTGACCCTGCTGCCGCGGGTGCTCGCCGGGGTGTCCACCGTGGACAGCGCGGGCGCCCTGCTCGGCACCTCGACGGCGATGCCGGTGGCCATCGCGCCGATGGCCTACCAGCGGCTGCTGCATCCGGACGGCGAGCTGGCCACGGCGCGGGCCGCCAAGCGGGCCGGCATCCCGTTCGTGATCAGCACGCTGAGCAGTTGCACCTTCGCCGACATCGCGGCGACTGGGGCCAGCACCTGGTTCCAGCTCTACTGGCTGCGCGACCGCGCCGGGGTCATCGAACTGCTCGGCGCCGCGGACGAAGCCGGCTGCCTGGCCGTGGTGCTCACGGCCGACGTGCCGGTGATGGGCCGGCGCCGGCGCGACATGCGCAACCAGTTCGCGCTGCCGCCGGACGTGCCCGCCGTCAACCTCCGGCACCCCGGCGGCCAGGCGCCGACCGAGGCGCATCGGGCCGCAAGCGGCGCCTCGGCCGTGGCAACCCACACCAACCTGGCCTTCGAGCCCGGGCTGACCTGGCGGGACGTGGAGTGGCTGCGCCGGCGCACCCACCTGCCACTGGTGATCAAGGGCGTGCTGGACCCTCGCGACGCCCGGCACGCCGCGGACTGCGGTGCGAACGCCGTCGTGGTGTCCAACCACGGCGGCCGCCAGTTCGACGGCGCGCCGGCCAGCATCGCCGCGCTGCCCGCCGTGGTCGACGCGGTGTCCGGGGACTGCGAGGTGCTGCTCGACAGCGGCGTGCGCGGCGGCACCGACGTGCTCCGTTCGCTTGCCTTCGGGGCCAGCGGCGTGCTGGTCGGCCGCCCGGTGCTGTGGGGTCTCGCGGCCGGCGGCGAGCAGGGTGTGGCCCAGGTGCTGTCGCTGCTGCAGGCCGAACTGCTGGAGGCCATGACCCTGGCCGGCTGCCGCGACCTGGCGGCAGCTGCCGGACTGACCGCTGCGCCGAGAGCCGGCCAGATGAGCACCGGCCAGATGAGCACCGGCCAGATGAGCACCGGTCAGATGAGCACCGGGAGGTCGGCCAGCTGATGCCCGACGATCTTGACCTGGCCGCCCTGCACCGCAGCCTGCAGGACCCGGCGCTGAACTCGATGAACTTCCTCAACGAGGTGACCGGCCGGTACCCGCACGCGGTGTCCTTCGCGCCCGGCCGGCCGTACGAGCAGTTCTACGACGTCGAGACGCTGCACCGCTACCTGCGCGCCTTCTGCCGGCACCTGACCGACGACCTCGGCCACACCGACGAGGACGTCCGGCGGACGCTGTGCCAGTACGGCCGCACCAAGGGCATCGTGCACGGCCTGGTGGCCCGGCAGCTGGCCGTCGACGAGCAGTTTCTCACCGACCCGGAGTCCATCGTGGTCACGGTCGGCTGCCAGGAGGCGATGTTCCTGGTGCTGCGCGCGCTGCGCCGCGACCACCGCGACGTGCTGCTCGCCGTCGAACCGACCTACGTCGGGCTGACCGGCGCCGCCCGGCTGGTGGACCTGCCCGTGCTGCCGGTCTCCGGCGGCGAGTCTGGCAGCGGCTCAGGCAGCGGCTCAGGCAGCGGCGCAGGCAGCGGCTCAGGCATTGACCTGGCCGACCTGGTCGCCACCGTGCGCCGGGCGCGGGCGCGCGGCCTTCGCCCGCGGGCGTGCTACGTCATGCCGGACTTCGCCAACCCGTCGGGCCTTCGGCTGGACCTGGCCACCCGCCTCGAGCTGCTCGAGGTCGCCGAGCGGGAGGACATCCTGCTGCTCGAGGACAACGCGTACGGCCTGTTCGACGACGGGGGTGGGCGCCGGGTCCCGACGCTCAAGGCATTGGACACCGACCGCCGGGTGATCTACCTCGGCTCGTTCGCCAAGACCGTCCTGCCCGGCGCGCGGGTCGGTTACCTGGTCGCCGACCAGCGGGTGGCCGGCGGCGCGCTGCTCGCCGACGAGCTGTCCAAGATCAAGAGCATGCTCACGGTGAACACCTCGCCGATCGCCCAGGCGGTGGTCGGCGGCCGGCTGCTGGAGCACGGGTGCTCGCTGCAGCTGGCCAACTCCCGCGAGTGGGAGGTCTACCGGCGCAACCGCGCCAGGCTGCTGGCCGGCCTGCGGGCCCGGTTCGCGGTCGACACCGCGGTGTCCTGGAACGCCCCGGAGGGCGGCTTCTTCGTCGTGGTGACCGTGCCGTTCGAGGTGGACGACGACCTGCTGGAGGTCTCGGCCAGCAGGTACGGCGTGCTCTGGACGCCGATGCGGCACTTCTACTCGGGAGCCGGCGGCGTGCACCAGCTCCGGCTGTCGTGCAGCTCGCTGGACATCGGGCAGATCGACGGCGGCCTGGACCGGCTCGCGGCGTTCATCAACGACCAGCAGGCCGCCGCGGCCCGCGAGCACCGGCTCGTCTCTTAGGAAGGAGCGACGATGGCACTGCACACGCTGGCCTCGGTCACCGTCGGGGTACCGAATCTCACCGAGACCTTCGACTACTACGTCGAGTTCGGCCTCACCTCCTCCGACGACGGCTGGCTGTCCTCTGTGGACGGCGGCAGGCAGATGCGCATCGTCTCGGCGCCCATGCGCCGGCTGATCGGGTTCACCATCGGCGTCGACGATGAGGACGACCTCGGCCGCGCGGCCGAACGGCTGAGCCGTCTGAACGTCGCCCACCAGCGCATCGAGGACAAGCTGATCAGCGCCGATCCGGTGACGGCCGCGGTGGTGACCCTGCAGATCCGGCCGCGGTTGCAGCAACCGGTGTTCGAGCCGACGCCGTACAACTCCAACGGCCGCCTCGACCGCATCGGCAACCGGGCGCCGGGGATCATGCGCGAGCACCGGGTGCGCCCGCGGCGGCTCGGGCACATCGTGCTCGGCAGCGACGACTACGAGGTGTCCAGCTCCTTCTTCGTGGACGGCATCGGCTTCAAGGTCAGCGACCTGGTCAAGGGCGCCGGCGCGTTCCTGCGGTGCACCACCGACCACCACAACCTGCTGCTGCTGCGCGCCCCGGTGAGCTTCCTGCACCACACCGGGTGGCAGGTCGAGGACCTCGACGAGGTGGGCAGGGGCGCCATGGCCATGCTGGAGGGCCACCCCGAGCGCCACGTCTGGGGCCTCGGCCGGCACCACGTCGGGTCCAACTTCTTCTGGTATCTGAAGGACCCGGCCGGCAACTTCACCGAGTACTACAGCGACACCGACTGCATCGTCGACGACCAGCTGTGGAAGCCGGAGGTTTTCGAGGGCATGCACGGGCTCTACAACTGGGGTCCGCCGCCGCCCCGGTCGTTCATTCAGCCGGACGACCTGGCCGCATTGATGATGGGCGCGCACAAGGCGTCATGAATACGCACCGTGAGCTGCAGAACCGCCAGAAAAGAGGACTTCGATGACCCGCCCGCTCAACGGTGCCGAATACATCGAGAGCCTGCGCGACGACCGCGAGATCTACATTTACGGAGATCGGGTCAAGGACGTCACCGCACATCCGGCATTCCGCAATCCGGTGCGGATGACCGCGCGGCTCTACGACGCGCTGCACGACCCGCAGACCCGTGACGTGCTCTGCGCGCCGACCGACACCGGCAGCGGCGGCTACACCCACCGCTTCTACACCACCCCGCACACGGTGGACGACCTGATCGCCGACCAGCAGGCCATCGCCACCTGGGCCCGGATGAGCTACGGCTGGATGGGCCGCAGCCCGGACTACAAGGCGTCCTTCCTCGGCACCCTCGGCGCCAACGCCGATTTCTACAAGCCGTTCTCCGACAACGCCCGCCGCTGGTACCGGGAGTCGCAGGAGAAGGTGCTGTTCTGGAACCACGCGATCGTGCACCCGCCGGTCGACCGCAACCGGCCGCCGGACGAGGTCGCCGACGTCTACGTGCACGCCGAGCGGGAGACCGACGCCGGCGTGATCGTCAGCGGCGCCAAAGTGGTCGCCACCAGTTCCGCGCTGACCCACTTCAACTTCATTGCGCACTGGGGCCTGCCGATCAAGGACCGCAAG
>DASXTS010000211.1:0-2940 GCA_036505275.1 Pseudonocardiaceae bacterium | reverse complement strand
GGCTCGGACTGGCCACGCGAACGAGGACTTCACTGGCGCCGTACCGACGGCAGCGGTGCTGATCGACGGCGCCGGCATCTCCGGCACCGAATCGATCTGCCGGCACGGCGTGGCCTGGTACGCCAACCGCCTGGGAGGCAGCCTCCTCGGCCTCTTGTCACTCGGGCGCGACGGCAGCCTTTCGACGCTGCTCGCTGAGGCCATCGAGCAGGTCACGGACGAACACCGGGACACCTGCGACGTCGCCAACCCGATCAGTCCGTCGGCGACCGTAGCCACCCTGCGCCTGTCCGACGGCCTCATCGAGCACCTGGTGCTCGGTGACTCGGTCCTCGTGCTCGACAGAGCAGACCGTACGCCGCTCGTCATCTCCGATCGCCGGGAGGTGATCATCAGCCGGTCGTATCAGTCCGCACTCGAGGCCACCGCCGAGGGCAGCGACGAATACCACCGAGTCCTGCGAGAACTGCGCGCCAACCGCAACCAGCCGGGCGGCTTCTGGGTGGCCAAGGACGACCCCCGGGCGGCCGACGAGGCGATCACCGGAAGCTGCCCGATCTCCGAGCTGACCGGCGCCGTCCTGCTTAGCAATGGAGCCAGCCGCATCGTGGACCGGTTCCGGCTCGCCGACTGGCCAGAGGTTATGGCCGTCCTGGCGTCGAGCGGACCCGCCGAAATCATCCATCGTGTCCGGCAGGCGGAGGCGCGCCACGCCGTGGCGGCGGACGATGCGACGATCGCACACTGTACCGACCTCGGCGAGGCCTGACCGTCGCCAGCGGAGCGTGCCCGGCCGCCTGGCGTGGTATGACTTACTGCCGCCGGCCACCCTGGGGCAGCGGTGGACCGCCTCGTAGCGCACATCCGCTCATCGGCATGACAATGCGCTATGCCGATGGCGCCCTCCGCCAGGTCGGTGCTGTCGGTCGCAGCTGACCGAACGACCTCGTTGCCGGCTGACCGGTTCCTCGTTGTCACAGGCATGTCGGCAGTGAAGCGCCGTACGCCATCGGTGGTGGTGCGGGAACCAAGGACGGCGCCCATGTCGGCGGAGGACCGGCAGCAGGCGGTCACCGCGCTGGCCGCCATGATCTACGAGTGGTGGTCGGACGATCAGGGCCGCAGCGCCTGGCGCTGTTGGTGGATCGGATCAGCGTGGCGGCGCTACGGCGGCAGGGCGGTGAACCGGTCAGGGTGTGCGGCGGCGCACGGCTGGTAGCGTCACGATTGGCCCCTGAGCTGCGGGTATGCGGTTCGGATTCTGC
Organism: Pseudonocardiaceae bacterium; assembly: GCA_036505275.1. Classification (GTDB taxonomy): domain Bacteria; phylum Actinomycetota; class Actinomycetes; order Mycobacteriales; family Pseudonocardiaceae; genus DASXTS01. The sequence continues at coordinate 1,675 of DASXTS010000211.1, read as the reverse complement.
CAAGTATGGTCCACATAGTCGGCAGTGCGCGAAGGCGCGAACCCACCCGGTGGCGGTGTCGACATGGCCGGGCCATATCGCAGCACATACTGGAGGTCGCCCCCAGCTGCGTTACCCAGCGGGTCGGTGTTGCTGGAGTTTCTCCGGCCGACCCGGCTGGTCGGCTCGGAGGACCCTTGCTGGGTGCTCGGCGCCCGCCCGCGATTCCGTTGCGCCACACAGAACGGCACCATCGCCCAGGTTTAGCCTCCTACCGTCGACCGAGCGTTCAACGGCTACGAGTCCGCCGAAGATCCGTTACTACTCCCCGATGGCATAGTCCTCCAACGCATGACCGACACGCAGCTAAGCGCCGCGATCAACAGCAACGCCGTACCCCGAATGGATGGCGGCGCAGTAAACAACGCCAGGGTGCACCGGTACGACCAATGGGCGCTCATGACGGCGCACGAGTATCCCGTCGTCGCCGGAGATCATCAGGGCAGCACATCACAAGCGCCGTTGCTCCCCGTGCTCGACGAACCGGCCGCGCGCCTGGTCACCGGGCTGCGATTGGTCTGCGGCGGCTCGGTGGTCGCGACCCGCAGTATGTCCGCGCAGGCCGACGACGAGTTTCCGTTCGTGCCGAGCGGGACGGCGATCCTGAGCGCGTTCACCGGCGCCGACAACGACCGGCCCACGATCTTGCTCCCGGCCGCCGCCGACGCGGTCAGGAATACCTACTCCGCGCTCGGGTTACCGCAGGTGCGGGCCGACAAGTCGCTGCAAGTCGCGATACGACGCCTTGTTTTCGCCGGATCCCGCAGCCTGGACGGTGACCGGCTCGTCGACCTGATGACGTGCGCGGAAGCGTTGTTCATCAAGCGCGCGAACCATACCAGCAACGCGAAGGGCGCCCCGGTCGCTCAGGCCGCCGCAGCGCTGGTAGCCGACGATCCAGAACTCAGCACCGATGGCGCGCATCTGAAGCGCTTCATGTTGATGGCGTACCGAGCGCGCAACGCCGAGGTACATGGCGACGACCAACCATACGCACCGTTGCACCGGCTCTCCGGAGCGCCGACTACAACATTGGCACATGTCGTAACCGACGCCGAGCACATCATGCGCCGCGCGATCTCAACCGTTCTCGATGAGCACGCGGCCCAGCCGACCTCCTGACACCGAAGCTGCGAATTCAAACGGGTGTTTCGGGAATGACTCAGCTGGCCAAGAGATCGTTGACGGGCGCGCTCTCGACCTCGGGTAGCCGCGGCAGCGGAGTGCGAGTCGCCGCAACATGGACCGCTGCGTTGCAGCGTGTTGCGTCTGCGGCTCAGCCGCCGTTGGCGGAGAAGTGCATGAAATCCTTCAGTGAGTGGTAGTCGCCGCCCCATTTCCATCCGATGGTGGCGAACGCCTTCGGGACGGGTCCGTGCGGAAGGATCATGCCGGGCCGAACGTCGCCGCGGTCGAGGTAGGAAGTAGCCAGTTCGGGAAGTACGACGTTCCCCTTGTGGTACGGATTCTGGAACGGATTGACGTCTACCGCGAGTCCGTAGGCGTGCTGCGACCAGCCCGTGTGACCCCGTACTGGCCGGCATGCGAACACGGCGGTGGTGTTGTCGTCCCCGGTCGGCGGTGCGTTGAGCTCGGTGGCGCTGGTCACCCGCATCCGCTCGATCGGGTACCCCTC
>DASXTS010000210.1:0-1662 GCA_036505275.1 Pseudonocardiaceae bacterium | reverse complement strand
TTCGAGACCATCCATCCGTTCGCCGACGGGAACGGCCGGGTCGGGCGTGCGTTGATCCATACGGTTGTCACCCGGCGTGGACTTACGCGCGCGGCGGTGCTACCGATCAGCCTCGTCCTGTTGACACGGTCGCGCGAGTACGCGCTCGTCGCCGGGGCGCACGACTCCACCACGTGGTACACCGGGCTCGGCCTGGTCGAGGACGCCGCCCAGGTCGCCGGCGGCATCCACAACAACAGCTGGGTCGACGGCACACTGGGCGGCGTCGGCGGGTCATTGGACATCCTGTCGATGGCGATCGACCCGCTCGGCTCGCTCGTCTCCTGGGGTGTGTCGTGGCTGATGGAACACGTCAAGCCGCTAAGGGAAGCCCTCGACTGGCTTGCCGGCAACGCCGACGAGGTCGCCGCGCACGCTGCTACCTGGAATAATGTGGCCGCGTTCACCGACGCCGCCCGGCAGGACTTCGTGGCTCGGCTCAAGGCTGAGGTGGCCGACTGGTTCGGTTCGTCCGGGGACGCGTACCGGGAGCATGCCGGCACCCACGTTGCGGTGCTCGAGGGCATGTCGACGGCCGCGCAGGGCATCTCTTACGCGGTGGAAGGCGCCGGCCTGCTCGTCGGCCTGGTCCGCGGGATAGTCCGGGATCTCATCGCCCAGTTCGTCGGGACGCTGGCGGCCCGGCTGCCGCAGTGGCTGGCCGGGGAAGGTTTCACCCTCGGCATCGCCACCCCGGTCGTGATCGGCCAGGTTTCCGCGCTGGTCGCCAAATGGGTCAATAAGATCCAACATTTCGTGCGGGCGCTGCTTGCCAGCCTCCGCCGGCTACACCCGATGTTGAACAGGCTCGGCGACATCCTCACCCACCTGCGCGGCCTTGCGCAGCGACTGGGCCCGCAGCGGCCCGACCGGTGGCAAGCCGCACGATCCGCTCGCCCCCAAAGCCCCCGAGGACTACACCTACAACATGGTGGATAACCCGGGTCCGCTGGCCGAACGGCCCGGCACCCCCGCGGCGAACTACGCCGGAGGCCGCTACGACGAAGTGGAGTTGCCCGAAGACCGCGTCCTCTACCGTGGTGGTGACAGCCAAGGGTCGCCGCTGGGGCAATGGTTCAGCACTGAACCGCCGGCCGGTGTCGCCGAGGTGCGCATCGACACCGCCGTGAAGGCGCAGTGGATCGACGCCAGGACAGGCGAATGGCAGGGAGCGTCACCGGTGGACACCGTGTACTCGGTCAACATCCCTGCAGGCACGAAGGTCTATCCCGGCCCGGTGGCCAACCAGGGGGGCATCTACGTCGGCGGCGGCCATCAGGTGTTCGTCCCGGAGCCGTGGAAGATACCCGCTGTGACTCCGGTCGGATCGGCGCCACTGAAATGAGCACCGGCGAGATGCGGGCGCGGATCGACGCCGCGAAGACGACCGCCGACGAACTGGCTGCGGTCGTCGGCGGGGGCGAGGGCCGCGACAGCCTGGTGTGGCAGCAGCGGCTCCGGCAGGTCGCCGCCGACCTGGCAGTCGCCGACGCACCGGAGCGGGAGGTGCTGGACGCGGCGCGGGAACGCTTCGACAGCATGTACGCGGGCGGCCGGAACTTCTCCGACTTCCACATCTGGCGCACCGACCCGGCCGAGCGGGTCGCCGCGAACGAGGAGCTG